>JAKJJQ010000136.1:0-2851 GCA_021713415.1 Thiotrichales bacterium 19X7-9 | reverse complement strand
GTACAATCATGATGAATGAAAAGGTAGTTAATATTTGATTTTGTGTTTTACTCATATACTCATCACTATATTGTAATTTAGACAATACGTTTGTAGAGATATAATAATTTATCTTTTTTTCTGATTATCGATGTCTTTTTGTAGGGAAAGAACTGTTGACTTTTCAAGGCCAGTAATAGCAATAATTTTATCAATAGAGTCACCGTATTGTAGCATATTCTTAGCCATTTCTTGCTTTTCTTGAATACGCCCTTGTTCAAGTCCTTGCTCAAGCCCCTGTTTAACACCTTTTTTAGTAGCCTTAGCTTCCCATTGTTCACGTAGCGTCATGATGTCAGCTCCAGTTAAATCATCTAATTTCTTTAAAGTTTTTCTAGCAGTATGTTTAGAGTCTAAATCTAAACTCATTAGTAATTGAACAAATGCATCTTTAAAGTCTTTACCATCAAAATAATTTGCCAGATTAGGGTATTTTTCTAATATATTTACTAATCGTTTGGCTAATTCTTTGTCTCTTGAATATTTTAACACCAATTGAAAGAAAAATCGAAATCCTTGTGATGCAATCTCTTCTTCATCTAGGACGGTAAGGTCAACTAATGTAATATCTTGAAATGTATATTTCTCAGCAAGTTTTTTATTTTCAAAGCAATTAAATATTGATAGGCTGTGAGGATAGCCTTGTTTTGTGCCGTGGTAAAGCAAAATTGGCACAACAATTGGAAGCTTAGTATTTCCCTTAGCAAGATGTTTTTCCATGATTCGAATAACATACTTATGAAACCTAAATGGTAAAATATCATGGTTTTTTAAACCGCTTTCATGCTCACAGAGAAAATAAATATAGGCTTTTTTGCCTTTAATTGGCATACTCCAAAGTACATCGGTAATTAATTTTCTTAACTCTTGATCAATATGTTCACTTGGTTCAAGCTTCATTTTTGAGAAGTCAGCAAGTTCAATTAATTCTTTAGGTAAAACAGACCTGATAACTTCTTCTGCAATCTCTTTTTTTTCCAAGTTGAATTTAAAGTATTGATCAAACTTAGGTTTGTTAATGTCTGTGTTATTTTTTCTGACAATCATAATAATAAATTCAAAGTAAAACAGTTGGTTATATTATAACATTATTTAACAAACTAAAGTATTATTCTTTAATAATTTTATAGCCATGACTCTTGCGGGTTTTAATGATTTTTGCAATAAGGCTTTGGCCCGATATTTCATTGTCTACCAGATGAGTTTGTTGATTACCAATGAGAGCATTCCTGGTGTAGTTTGTTTTTGTAGTTTTATAAAAACTGTATTAGGAATGCTCTCTTACTTTTTCAAGTCCACATTTTTTGTGGGAGAGCCAATATCTTTTAATTTATTGCAACCCATCTTAAAACCAACATCACAAGCCTTACTGTATAAGCTAATAGCTTTATTAGGGTCTGTTTTCTGATAGCCTGTCCCCAACATTATACAACCAAAAAAGTCATTTGCATCACATGCTCTTTTAAATAACTTTTTTGCTTTATTTGGGTTTTCTTTAACTCCTTGTCCCAAAGCATACATGAGGCCTAGATCACTACACCCTACACTGCCATTAGCATCATAAGAGAAACATGCTTTTGAGTAGGCGTTTTTAGCTTTTTTATAATTTTTTTTCTGTAAATATGTAAGCCCTAGAAATGAACATCCAACGTGAAAGTTATTTTGGCATAAATCACTATAATATTTTACAGCTATGTTTAAGTTTTTTTTGAACCCTATTCCTTCAGCATTCATAAAACCTAACGTCCAACAATTAAGGCTTTTACCAATATCATTTTTATTACACCCTTGTATTACCAAGTTTTTTGCTTTTCTTATATTCTTAGAAACTCCTAGGCCACTTAAGTATTGTCCAGCCAAAACAGCACAACCAAGATTACTTCCTAAGCTATTAGCTTCACATGATTTTTCAGCCAATTTAAAACCTTTTTTTGGATTATTTAGAGATAAAACAGGACGTGCATATAAATAGCCTAATTTTGCACAAGCTATTGCTTTATTTACATCTTTTGAGTTGCACACTTGTTGTTGCAATTTGGCAGCTTTTTTTAAATCCCTTTTAAGAAAAAAACCATATTCATATAAATAAGCTAATCCAAGGTTACCATAATATTCTTTAGATGAATTTAATCTTTTCGCTTTATTAAATAATTTATATGCTTTCTCGTAATTGATATTTATATCGCTATTTCCAAGATACATTTCACCTAGTTTTTCACAACTAAAAGCCTGTTCATGACTAGAATTATTACAATTTTTAGAAAATATCTCTTTAGCTTTTTTGTAATTAACGGAAACTCCCAACCCCCTCAAATAAATAATGCCAAGCTTAGTACATGCAAATGGCTTATGATTCTCACAAGATTTTTGTGTATTTTGAATATTCATAGAAAAACTACTTGAATATACAGGAGATACCTGTACAGAAGACAGGATTAAAATTGCAATAAAAAAATTATATCTAGATAATAAATTTTTAATCATTTTATATCTCTCAAATTTTAACCAAATACTATAAATCACAAGCATATCATACATTGATCGGTTGCAGCAATTCTGGCTCTCCCACAAAAAAATGTGGACTTGAAAAAGTAGGGGCTCTTTTCCATTTCTTGTTGGTTAAATACCAAGCATCTTATATCCTCTCAAATCAACCATTAATCTTTGGAAAAGTGATTTAGTTTGGCTATTTTGGCGAAATATGTTGAAACTTATCTGGCTTTATAAGAATTTCCAGCCATTGTACTGATTTATCAGACAATAAGTGAGTTCGCTCAATAATTCTTTGCCAATTAACATAATGGCTAAGGTA
>JAKJJQ010000135.1:0-2861 GCA_021713415.1 Thiotrichales bacterium 19X7-9 | reverse complement strand
TGGGACAGTTGGTGAAGGAGGTAACTGGAAAGTGGTGGAGCGGTATGTTAAGAATCAAGGGTTAAAACTGGATGAAGCGCAATTGCGACTCTTTTAATACCCCGCTGCTTGCCGCGGGGATATTTATTTTAAATTGATTTATTTTATTATAAATATCTAAAATTAAATCAAATAATCACAATATACATGTATTTTATATGTCATTATTTTCATAAAAATAAATATAGAATATTGATAACTAGATTAGATATCTAGTTAATTTAGTTGAAAATTTAATGGAGATGCATAAATGCCTAAGTCTAAAAAATTACAAAATCCACAAAAAGTAAAAAAAGTAAAAAAAGTAAAAAATGATAGCTTACTCGAGGTTATTGATGAAATATATACCCAAAAAAACTATGATATGGAAAAAAAGTAAATGAGGACATAAATAAAATAATAAAAAATATGAGTAGTGATAATATGATATATATTGAAGGAGAAATTAAAACTAAAGAATCGTTGAAACGTAAAATAAATAATGAAGTAAATAAAATTAAAAGAAATAGTATAAAAAAGGATAATAAAAAAGATTATACAATCAATATAGTTGATATATTTCGTGGATTAGTAGTTTTAAAACCTTTAAAAGATGGTTCTAATAACTATGATAAGGTAATAAACAGTTTTATTGAAGGTTTACAGAAGAATGGTTATGCTGTATCTGCGAGAAGTTTGAATTATCCAGATGGCTATAATGCTATTCACTTAAATATTAAATTAGGAAATCAACATACACATGAAATACAAATAATGGATGAAGCTATGCTTTATCTAAAAGATGAAACTATGCTAAGTAAATATAAAAAATCAATGAAAAAAAAGCCTTTAGAAAGATTTGAGAAAGACATGAAGGAGGCCACAACTATATTCTTCTTAAAGAATAGTGATTTATTGATGAAAATGATTGCAGCTAATTTATTCGATGGTATGAGTATAAAATCTAAAGAAGTAAGGCGTGCTTACGATGAAGTAAAAAATGCTGTGACGTCTAGTTGTGCTGGTATTGATCATAAACTTTATGAAATATCTCGTGATGATATTCAAGATGATTCTAAAGAAAAAATTAATGAATTATCAAAAAAAATTGTATGTGGCATTCGTGAGGAAGCTGGATATGGTCTTTTGACACTACCTAATAGTAAAAAATATATGAATCAAGATTTACATGATCATGTGGAAACAAGAAGTTCTGAGCCCCAATATAGGTTTTATTCACATAAAGGAAATTGGAGTGTCAACGCACCAAAAAATGAAAATGCAGGATTTAATAATAATTAGTTGTTGATATTTTTAAAAACCTAACTCGTCTTTCAAATGGTAAAGCCTGATTTTACCAATATAAATAGCTTCATAGTTTATCTTGATATGTAGTTATTTAAACTACTATTAATCTTTGTAATACAATTAAAAAAAATGCTAAATCACATATAAAACCATGGTGAAATTTACGCCAAATGTTTAGTTATTATATGCCCAAGTAGGTTGCAAATAACAGGTTAGTGATAAGTATGTTTTTAGATATAATAAATAAGTGCGGGTATAAGTATAGATATATTATGAGTGAGATAAATAAAAAAATATCTAAGCACAATATTGAGTTAATTTATATTAATAAACGCGTAGGTGAAAAATCTTGTTTATTGTTTAATGATGGTGATTTGGCAAAAAAATATATTTTAAGTGATTTATTTGAAAGTGGTAAGCTTAAAATGAATTATTTTGATATCCCTTATGATGTTCATCTTATTAGTTCATTTTATTCAGATGATGTGAATAGACTACTATGTGATATAACAGATAATGAGTTGTATAATTATTATTATTACTGTAATGAGTATTGTAATAGTAAAATGATATATGTATTTAAATATATATACCCTGAATCGACTGTAAATAAATTACTCTATAAAGATGCTATTCATAATAAAATTAAAATAATAGCGAATTACCTTCAATCAAAATATAGTAATGAGTTCCAAAAAATGAATGGTTATATGATAGATCTTAACTTATTAGGAGCGAGTTATACTCAAAAATTAAATGTATCTAAAGAAATGCTAAATCTTTATAATGAAATCATGAGTAGTACTTACAAGTTAATTCCACTTTCCCCTACACAACAAAAAATAGCTTGGTATATCATTCAGGGATATTCATTAAATAGTATAGCGGTAGAATTAAATATATCATTTAATACTGCAGTTTCTTATTTTGGCGTAATAAAAGAAAAATTAAATTTTAGTACCAAACAAGAGCTAATTTCTCTTATTTATAATCATCCTTACTTGCTTGGAGATAAAAATATGAAAAAAGTAATGTATGGGTTGAGTATAAGCTAATTTATTTAATCAAAAGCAATATAAATTCTAATCTTAGGAGGTAATATGCCAAAAATTTATACTGATTTTCCAGAAATTAATCGAGTTTCATATGAAATGCTAACACAAAATTATCAAGACTTTATAGAAGATACTAGTGATGGAGTTTGGAGTGCTGGATTTAAATCCGGGCCATGTATGGGATATGCAGTTTATGGTATACTTGCAGGTAATAGTGTAAATTTAAATTTAACCAAAATGATTGAGTTTAGAAAAGAGTTTTCATCATTAGGAGTTCTGAAAAATAAATCAATACACACTACACGACAGTAACGGTGTAACCCATTGATTTTTCATTGTTATCGTTCATTCTTATAATCGCCAAAAAACAAAAAAGAGCGATATGATGAAACACATCAATGAATTACAACAGTCACTGAAGCACTATTTTAACTTATCTTTTTGGAATACTGAATGCCTAACTTACTTTATTATTGCTCT
>JAKJJQ010000134.1:0-2957 GCA_021713415.1 Thiotrichales bacterium 19X7-9 | reverse complement strand
TTGATCTTTAACAATTTAGTTTACTGATATAGCCAAGGGTAAAAGCGCAAACGGTGGATGCCTAGGCAATTGGAAGCGAAGAAGGACGTGTAAGTCTGCGAAAAGCAACGGGGAGTTGGCAAAAGAGCGTTGATCCGTTGATGTCCGAATGGGGGAACCCGGCCATTGTAAGGTGGTCATTCTAATTTTTGATTAGGAAGCGAACGCAGGGAACTGAAACATCTAAGTACCTGTAGGAAAAGAAATCAACCGAGATTCTCTTAGTAGCGGCGAGCGAACGGGGAAAAGCCTTGTATGATTTATAATTGATGTTAGTGGAATAAGTTGGGAAGCTTAACGATAGAGGGTGATAGTCCCGTACACGAAAGTATTGATTAGGAACTAAGCATACGAATAAGTAGGTCGGAACACGAGAAATTTTGACTGAAGATGGGGGGCCCATCCTCCAAGGCTAAATATGACCAATTGACCGATAGTGAACCAGTACCGTGAGGGAAAGGCGAAAAGAACCCCTTTAAGGGGAGTGAAATAGAACCTGAAACCGTTTGCGTACAAGCAGTCGGAGCATGTTTAAGATGTGTGACGGCGTACCTTTTGTATAATGGGTCAGCGAGTTATTTTCAGTGGCAAGGTTAAGCGAATAGTGAAGCCGAAGGGAAACCGAGTCTTAATAGGGCGTCTAAGTCGCTGGGAATAGACCCGAAACTGTAGCGATCTATCCATGTCCAGGGTGAAGGTTGGGTAACACCACCTGGAGGCCCGAACCCGGTAATGTTGCAAAATTATGGGATGAGATGTGGATAGGAGTGAAAGGCTAAACAAGCACAGAGATAGCTGGTTCTCCCCGAAATCTATTTAGGTAGAGCCTTATAAGTAACTCATCGGGGTAAAGCACTGTATCGGCTAGGGGGATATTCGTATCTTACTGAACCGATGCAAACTCAGAATACGATGAAGTTTAATTATAGGAGACACACGGTGGGTGCTAAGGTCCATCGTGGAGAGGGAAAAAGCCCAGACCGCCAGCTAAGGTCCCCAATTGTTTGCTAAGTGGAAAACGAAGTGTGAAGGCAGAGACATCCAGGAGGTTGGCTTAGAAGCAGCCACCCTTTAAAGAAAGCGTAATAGCTCACTGGTCGAGTCGGCATGCGCGGAAGATTCAACGGGGCTAAAGCAAACAACCGAAGCTGCGGCAGTACTTAATGTACTGGGTAGGGGAGCGTTCTGTAAGCCGATGAAGGTGTGTTGAGAAGCATGCTGGAGGTATCAGAAGTGCGAATGCTGACATGAGTAACGATAAATAAGTGAGATTCTTATTGGCCGGAAGTCTAAGGTTTCCTACGCAATGTTGATCAACGTAGGGTTAGTCGGCCCCTAAGGAGTAGCCGAAGGGCGAATCCGATGGGAAACGGGTTAATATTCCCGTACTTATTGTGTTAGTGATGTTGTGACGGAGAAAGCTAGATCATCCTGGTGAATGGTTATCCAGGTGAAAGTATGTAGTTTGGCATAGTAGGCAAATCCGCTATGCTATAGACGAGATACGAGACGAAGTAAAACTTAGGTTTTACGAAGTGATTGATGCTCGGCTTCCAGGAAAAGCAGCTAAACTTATAGCACAAGAAACCGTACTGCAAACCGACACAGGTAGACAGGTAGAGAATACTAAGGCGATGAGATAACTCAGGTGAAGGAACTAGGCAAAATGACACCGTAACTTCGGGAGAAGGTGTGCCCACATTATGTGATGAGATTTACTCTCTAAGCAGAAGTGGGTTGCAGATACCAGGTGGCTGCGACTGTTTATTAAAAACACAGCACTCTGCGAACTCGTAAGAGGAAGTATAGGGTGTGACGCCTGCCCGGTGCTGGAAGGTTAATTGAAGGGGTTAACGTAAGTGAAGCTCTGGATCGAAGCCCCAGTAAACGGCGGCCGTAACTATAACGGTCCTAAGGTAGCGAAATTCCTTGTCGGGTAAGTTCCGACCTGCACGAATGGCGTAACGATGGCCACACTGTCTCCACCTGAGACTCAGTGAAATTGAAATCGCAGTGAAGATGCTGCGTACCCGCGGTTAGACGGAAAGACCCCGTGAACCTTTACTACAGCTTTGCACTGGACTTTGACCCTATCTGTGTAGGATAGGTGGGAGGCTTAGAAGTATAGGCGCTAGCTTATATGGAGCCATCCTTGAAATACCACCCTGGTATGGTTGGAGTTCTAACTTAGGTAGAAATACCAAGGACAGTGTATGGTGGGTAGTTTGACTGGGGCGGTCTCCTCCTAAAGAGTAACGGAGGAGTACGAAGGTGCACTCGGTATGGTCGGAAATCATACCAAGAGTATAAAGGCATAAGTGCGCTTGACTGCGAGAGTGACGGCTCGAGCAGGTACGAAAGTAGGTCTTAGTGATCCGGTGGTTCTGTATGGAAGGGCCATCGCTCAACGGATAAAAGGTACTCCGGGGATAACAGGCTGATACCGCCCAAGAGTTCATATCGACGGCGGTGTTTGGCACCTCGATGTCGGCTCATCACATCCTGGGGCTGAAGCAGGTCCCAAGGGTATGGCTGTTCGCCATTTAAAGTGGTACGCGAGCTGGGTTTAGAACGTCGTGAGACAGTTCGGTCCCTATCTGCCGTGGGCGTCGGATGTTTGAGAGGATCTGCTCCTAGTACGAGAGGACCGGAGTGGACGTACCTCTGGTGTTTGGGTTGTGTCGCCAGATGCATTGCCCAGTAGCTATGTACGGAAGGGATAACCGCTGAAAGCATCTAAGCGGGAAGCCTCCCTCAAGATAAGACATCCCGGGAATTTATTCCCTTAAGAAACGTTCGAGACTAGGACGTTGATAGGCTGGGTGTGTAAGTGCAGTAATGTATGAAGCTAACCAGTACTAATGATTCGAGTGAATTGGTTATATCAGTAGACTAGATTGTTAAGGGTCAAACCTAAA
>JAKJJQ010000133.1:0-2980 GCA_021713415.1 Thiotrichales bacterium 19X7-9 | reverse complement strand
AGAGCAATAATAAAGTAAGTTAGGCATTCAGTATTCCAAAAAGATAAGTTAAAATAGTGCTTCAGTGACTGTTGTAATTCATTGATGTGTTTCATCATATCGCTCTTTTTTGTTTTTTGGCGATTATAAGAATGAACGATAACAATGAAAAATCAATGGGTTACACCGTTACTGTCGTGTAGTGTGATTTCTGAAGATGTAATAATTAAATTATACAGCTATATTCTTAATAAGTTTGCCATATACAACCTAAATAATCTTATTTTTTTTTAGTAACATTCAAAGCTCTTTTCTTATTAAATAAGTTTAAATTACTAACTATTAGTAAGGAAAACTACTATGCCAACTCAGAAGAAAAAAATTCATGTAGAAATGGGAGAATTTAAAATAGCTCAATTAGATAAAGTCCAACTTGAAACTGATGAGTTATCCTCTTGCTATGTATTATGTCTTTATAATGAAAAAAATGGCATTGGTGGCCTTTTTCATGTTCCTAGTTTTCCTGTTAATTTAAAATCAATGCCAAGAACTACTAGAAGTGAAGCACAAACATGGTTAGTTCAACAAATTCCTACTGAAACTATGCTTCAAATGCAACAAATGTTTAAAGAAGTAAACCCAACTAAAATTCGTTTTGTTGATGGTGGTTATGCTAACCAAGATTCCTTGTTTCTGGGTGATGATGAGCTTAAATTATCATTAAAAGGACAAAGAGCTGCTACGAATGCATTTTTACAAACTTTATGGAGTTCATCAAAAGGCAATTATCAAGAAAATACATCAGTTGTTGGTAGCTCCAACATGGCTGTGATGACACATAGTAAGAATGGGGATTTATTAGTCAGTGCGACACCAATAAGTGAACACGACAGTCAATTAGCAGAATCACCGGATACATCGACTAAATCACCATTACTACCTAATTTTAAAGAAAGCCAACAACAAACTAAAAATAATACAGGTAGTTGTTGTCAATTATTGTAGATGGATATTAAAAATTATTTCATAGTAATTGCCAAACCATTAAAAACTCTTCTTCCCCTTTGATTTAATCCTTCACCTGCATTGGTTATTTTTTTACAATCACTACCATTTTTACAAGTAATCATTGCAGTTGAACCACCTCGATCTAATGCCATCATAGAAATGACATTATAATCTAATTCTAATTGCTTTTTTTCTAAACCACTAACATTAACTTTTCCAGAAAGTAATTCATTCATCAAGTTAGCAAGTTCAAAGCTAAACATCCCATTTTGCCAATTATTGCCATCAACAGAAAAGAAAACAATTTTTCGATCATTCTGATTATGTTTATTAGATACAATAGCTAAACCTGGATTGGCTGAATATTGAAAAGTACCTGGAATATCCTGCCATTGTAATTGATAAGCACCCTGTTGCATTAACATTGGCCCTGCACCTAATGCTTGAATAATATTAGAGTATGTTTTATCTTCACCAACTGACATGTTTTTAATTTCAATAATCTTATGATTATTTATATCTCTGGAAATAACAAATGTTGCCCTTTGTGGACTTGGAATTTTTAGCGTGGTAATGCCAAAGCCATTAACTTCGTTTAATGCATAAGTTGCACAATTATTTGCATAAACTTTCGAATCTATAATTGTTAAGCCATCACCAATCATTTTAGTATTAAGCTTTATATTGCTACCACGGCTACTTAAGATCATTTGATCAAAACTTTTCCAAATACAGTTCATATCATAAAAAACACCGGTTGGATTATAACGATAAAAGTAGCTGCCATTGATTACAGCATAGGCTTTATGCTTTGGATTTTCTTGGTTATAGACGTTCGTCATTTGAAGTAATGATTGTTGGCAATAAGGATACTTTGAGCAATCAAAAGACTTATCTTTAAAATTATAATTACCATATTTTGCAATGACTGGTTTTACCGTAACATCATTTACATTAGCAATAACAAAATGAAGTTTAAGATTATTAATATTTGGTTTTTCTTTAAACATTAACTGTAGCATTTTATTTAAATTTGCTTTATTTGGCCACTGCCCACTACAAATGACCTGATATTGAGTCACATTTTTATTACCCAGTAATTCTTTGCTATTAGGTGCTAATTTACAACTCCATTGATAGTTATAACCTGCAAATTGATTTAGTTGCTTATTAATTAACTCATTTAACTTTTGACGATACACTAAGCTATTTTTATTTTTAGGCAGTGCTTGTAATTGTTTTTGATCAATTGAATGAATAAATGAATTTAGTGCTATCGTTTGATCTAGTTGAGGCTTAACTTCATTAGTTTTCGCCATAACCGCATTTATAAGCATTAATGATAAACAGCACCCATAAATTAATTTTTTTTGTAATTGAAACATCATAAATTCCTTTTTCTTAATAAAGATTTAAATTTTACTCGGCTTAGATAATGATTCAATAACATTTATTTAAAAACTCTCATTGATTTAACCATAGATATTCATTTTTTTACTAGATAGATGGTAGTGTTTTTCATAGAAATATTTATAAAATTAGGTCTCGTGGACAAAAATTTATCTGAGCCATATTAATGCCCCGGCAAAACTTAAAAATCCAATATATGCCTCGATCGTTTTATCAAACCTAGAAAACACTCTACGGAACTGTTTTATTTTAGAAAAGAAACATTCAATTAAATGCCTTTCTTTATAAATATGCTTATCAAATTGATGAGGTATAACGGCATTGGACTTTGATGGTATAACAACTTCACAATGATTATCGTTTAACATTTTGGCTCTACGTCATAAAGAGGGGCACTTGAAATTACTTAACCTAAGCTAGAAAGTATGAAAAACATAGCTAATAGGAGTATCAAGTGCCTAAATTTGATAATAGATTATTTTTGCCTGGTTTTAAAGTCCTAAAATCAGTTTGTGCAAACCCTTTAATTATGCATATTGCTAAAGTAAATAAAAGTAGTTGTATTCACTGTGGTTTTAAAAGA
>JAKJJQ010000132.1:0-2992 GCA_021713415.1 Thiotrichales bacterium 19X7-9 | reverse complement strand
TACCTTAGCCATTATGTTAATTGGCAAAGAATTATTGAGCGAACTCACTTATTGTCTGATAAATCAGTACAATGGCTGGAAATTCTTATAAAGCCAGATAAGTTTCAACATATTTCGCCAAAATAGCCTATTTAAATCTACAGTTTATCTTCTTCAATAGTTTTAAACTTTAAATAGATTTTAGTTAGAGATAAAATAAACCCGAAACTACTTCGTGCTGGATTGATTGAAAAAGGGCATTTTGAATTTAGTTAAAATGGGTAGTGAAGCAATTTTTAAATGTGCTGTATCATAAGGGGCTGGTTGTTGATAACAGCCGCTTAAAAGATAAAAGGATTATATGAGTGCTATTAGATATATTAATATTAATTACAGCCTTTTTTGGTAGCCTCCTTGCAGGACTTTTTGGCGGTGGTGCTGGATTAATTTTTACGCCTGCTATTTTTTTATTCTTATCATATAATGACCCACAAGCTAGTTACTTAATGCAGACAAGTATTACAACTATGATTACATCAATGCTACTTTCTGGTCTTGTAGCGTCCTTTAAACAACAACGTTATAAACAAATTAATTGGGAAGTTGTGCGTTGGTCAGCACCTCTTGTTATAATTGGTTCTATATTTGGTTGCTTTATTATTATGATGATATCTAGTAGGGTATTAATTTATTTCTTTGCAATTGCAACGCTGATACTAGCAATTAGATCTGGATTTAAGCTATATCGTTCATCTTCTAAAAAGACGCTATTACATTCTAGTTGGAGTTTTCGTATTATTGGTAGTTTTTTACTGGGTATGATTAGTACTGTTTCTGGCGCTGCTTCTTTTGTAGTGCCATTCTACGAACGGGTAGGTTTAAATATTAAATTAGCTATAGGTACTACTACAATTATTGTTTGGTTGTATTCAATATTTGTTGCTATTGTTATGATTGCTTTTGGTCTACACCAAAGTAATTTGCCTATTGGTAATATAGGGTATTTAAATTACCGTTACTTATGGTTGTTTATGTTACCTACAATTCCAGGAGCGATGTTAGGAGCGAAGCTATCTTACTATCTACCAGAGAGACAGCTTAAAATCACATTTACATTGTTACTTGTAGTGATAGGCATAAGTATGCTGTTTTATAATTAGTAGTAACTGAACTAATAATAGTTACTTCACGTGTTTAATTAGTCAGAAAATATGATAAAAATTAACTATATTTTCATTTAAAACCTAATATCAGCTTTATAGAAAATATGTTTATGTTATCAACATATCTCAAAAACATGTCGATATTTTTCGAGTTTATCGGCATATTAATAACTATGCTGTGACTGATTTGCTTTTTTTAATAGATATACATCATTTTCCATATAATCCAAAAACTTAAATAATTTTTGATTAGAAGCTTCATAATTATTTTTACGTAATACCTCTTGGCTTTGGATGTATAGTGTTGTATCTGCTTCAGAGAGATCAGATGAGCAATGCTCTATCATTCTTTCAATTGCATCAGGGGTAAATTCAAAGTGACACTGAAATCCATATACACCAGTATCATAGCGAACAACTTGGCGAGGACAGCCTTCACTAGTTGCTAAAATTTCGGAGCTTTCTGTTATGCCCGGCATATCACCATGCCAATGCCCTACTAAAAATGTTTCTGGAAATGTTGAGAAAATTGGATCAGCTTTTCCTGCTTCTGTCAGTGTAATGGGGAAAACGCCTATTTCACGATAAGGACTATGTTCAAATTTTTCTCCATAGGCTTCGCCAATTAGTTGAGCTCCCAAACAAATACCAAGGACCAGACAGTTAGAATTAATTGCACTTTTAATCAGGTCAATTTCGGCAGTTGAATCAAAATATTTGCACTCAGCTTTAGAAGTAGCTGGATTTTGTGGTCCTCCCATCACGATTAAAAAGTCAATGTCTTTTGTACTAGTTGGAAGCACATCATTTTGATAAACTTTTGAGTAGGTAACATTATGTCCTTTTCTCAACGCCCATATATCTATTGCAGCAGGACTTTCAAAGCTCTCATGCACTATTATATGTATATTCATTTGTATAACTTTACTCCTTACTTATCTATGTAGAATATGCACTGCGTACTCCATTTTTACCAGTGTGAGCAGGGACTGATCCAATCATTAAGGGTCAGATCCTTGTCCGTTTTTTGTATAAGGCCTTTTATAGTCAAACACCCAAAGTTTAGTACCATTTGATCTTATTTAGAGTTGTTGGCACTTAATGGAAGTTAAAAAATGTTAAATTGGTGGAGGCGGCGGGAGTTGAACCCGCGTCCGCAAATCCTCAGCTTTTGGCTCTACATGTTTAGACCGATCTTTAATGCTTGCTTTAAACTACCCGATGGTCAGGGAAGGTCTAAAGTGTACCCGTTTAAAGTTTAATCAAGGCGCTAACAGGTGTAGCCCTTAGACGAGTCTGTAAAAATATGACCGTTGAGACTTACTACCTACAGACAAATAGTAACCAACGTTCGCGTTCAGTTGTTTAGACTGAATTAAGCAGCTTTCGCTGCAACACCAGCATACGCATTATCGTTAGCTGGTACACGAGATTTTTTGTTTTTGTTGCCAGTTATTATGACAATTTGCATCGTATTTTACGAGGTAAGATAGCACCCTCGACATGCACCGAAAAAGCGTTGTAATTCCCGTCGAATCCATAATCGCCCCCGGATATCAAGATTATTATATAGAATAGCGTTGATTTATGCAAATAATGGTTTTTATAAGGATTTTAAAATGTATGATAAATTTGAGCAATTACCCCGTGGCTTGCCACGCGGTACATTAAACGGGAAAGTTTGAAAACCGAAGAGGTTTTCATGTTAAACTAAAAAAATGTTGCTAGTAAGATCATTTCATTGTGCCTATAGCACTCATTACCACATAGTTTTTCCTGTGAAATACAGGAAGGCCTTGCTGATCTCAAAAGTAGAGTGCCGTTTAAAGGCAATCTGCGAAGAGATAGGT
>JAKJJQ010000131.1:0-3000 GCA_021713415.1 Thiotrichales bacterium 19X7-9 | reverse complement strand
TTCGATTTTTCTTTCAATTGGTGTTAAAATATTCAAGAGACAAAGAATTAGCCAAACGATTAGTAGATATACTAGAAAAATACCCTAATCTGGCAAATTATTTTGATGGTAAAGACTTTAAAGATGCGTTTGTTCAATTATTAATGAGTTTAGATTTAGACTCTGAACATACTGCTAGAGAAACTTTAAAGAAATTAGATGATTTAACTGGAGCTGATATTATGACGCTACGTGAACAATGGGAAGCTAAGGCTACCAAAAAAGGTGTCAAACAAGGCGCTATTCAAAAAGCACAGGAAACGGCTAGGAATATGTTGGCTAAAGGTTTAGATACTAAACTGGTTGCCGATTGTACTGGTCTTGAACTTGAAACTGTCCTTGAGCTTAAAAAAGATATTAATAATCTAAAGAAAAGATAAACTGCTTACTAGTACATCACATTTATAGCTTCCAAATCGGACTATCCAAGCCATTTTCATCCTTAAGTTTAATATAATAAGTCATGGCTATGAAATTATTAAAGAACAATATATTTAGTTGATTAAATGATGTTATAGTATAGCCAACTGTTTTACTTTAAATTTATTATTATGATTGTCAGAAAAAATAACACAGAGATTAATAAACCCAAATTTGATCAATACTTTAAATTCAATTTAGAAAAAAAAGAAATTGCAGAAGAAGTTATCAAGTCTGTTCTACCTAAAGAATTAGTTGAGCTTGCTAATTTCTCAAAAATGAAGCTTGAACCAAGCGAACATATTGATCAAGAGTTAAGAAAATTAATTACCGATGTACTTTGGAGTGTGCCAATTAAAGGCAAAAAAGCCTATATTTACTTTCTCTGTGAACATGAAAGTGGCTTAAAAGATCATGATATTTTACCATTTAGGTTTCATAAGTATGTCATTCGAATCATGGAAAAACATCTTGCTAAGGGAAATAATAAGCTTCCAATTGTTGTACCAATTTTGCTTTATCACGGCACAAAACAAGGTTATCCTCACAGCCTATCGATATTTAATTGCTTTGAAAATAAAAAACTTGCTGAGAAATATGCATTTCAAGATATTACATTAATTGACCTTACCATCCTAGATGAAGAAGAAATCGCATCACAAGGATTTCGATTTTTCTTTCAATTGGTGTTAAAATATTCAAGAGACAAAGAATTAGCCAAACGATTAGTAGATATACTAGAAAAATACCCTAATCTGGCAAATTATTTTGATGGTAAAGACTTTAAAGATGTGTTTGTTCAATTATTAATGAGTTTAGATTTAGACTCTGAACATACTGCTAGAGAAACTTTAAAGAAATTAGATGATTTAACTGGAGCTGATATTATGACGCTACGTGAACAATGGGAAGCCAAGGCTACCAAAAAAGGTGTCAAACAAGGCGCTATTCAAAAAGCACAGGAAACGGCTAGAAATTTTTTAGCTATGGGTTTATCGCCTGAAAATGTGGCCAAAGGCACAGGCCTTGAACTTGAAACTATCCTTAAGCTTAAAAAAGATATTCATAATCAAAAGAAAAGATAAACTGCTTACTAGTACATCACATTTATAGCTTCCAAATCGGACTATCCAAGCCATTTTCATCCTTAAGTTTAATATAATAAGTCATGGCTATAAAATTATTAAAGAACAATATATTTAGTTGATTAAATGATGTTATAGTATAACCAACTGTTTTACTTTAAATTTATTATTATGATTGTCAGAAAAAATAACACAGAGATTAATAAACCCAAATTTGATCAATACTTTAAATTCAATTTAGAAAAAAAAGAAATTGCAGAAGAAGTTATCAAGTCTGTTCTACCTAAAGAATTAGTTGAGCTTGCTAATTTCTCAAAAATGAAGCTTGAACCAAGCGAACATATTGATCAAGAGTTAAGAAAATTGATTACCGATGTACTTTGGAGTATGCCAATTAAAGGCAAAAAAGCCTATATTTACTTTCTCTGTGAACATGAAAGTGGTTTAAAAGATCATGATATTTTACCATTTAGGTTTCATAAGTATGTCATTCGAATCATGGAAAAACATCTTGCTAAGGGAAATAATAAGCTTCCAATTGTTGTACCAATTTTGCTTTATCATGGCACAAAACAAGGTTATCCTCACAGCCTATCGATATTTAATTGCTTTGAAAATAAAAAACTTGCAGAAAAATATGCATTTCAAGATATCACATTAATTGACCTTACCATCCTAGATGAAGAAGAAATCGCATCACAAGGATTTCGATTTTTCTTTCAATTGGTGTTAAAATATTCAAGAGACAAAGAATTAGCCAAACGATTAGTAGATATACTAGAAAAATACCCTAATCTGGCAAATTATTTTGATGGTAAAGACTTTAAAGATGTGTTTGTTCAATTATTAATGAGTTTAGATTTAGACTCTGAACATACTGCTAGAGAAACTTTAAAGAAATTAGATGATTTAACTGGAGCCGATATCATGACGCTACGTGAACAATGGGAAGCTAAAGCTACTAAAAAAGGTGTCAAACAAGGCGCTATTCAAAAAGCACAGGAAACGGCTAGAAATATGTTAGCTGATAACATTTCTGTTGAATCAGTTGTTAAATATACTGGCCTTGAACTTGAAACTATCCTTAAGCTTAAAAAAGATATTCATAATCTAAAAAAAAGATAAACTGCTTACTAGTACATCACATTTATAGCTTCCAAATCGGGCTATCCAAGCCATTTTCATCTTTAAGTTTAATATAATAAGTCATGGCTATAAAATTATTAAAGAACAATATATTTAGTTGATTAAATGATGTTATAGTATAACCAACTGTTTTACTTTAAATTTATTATTATGATTGCCAGAAAAAATAACACAGAAATTAACAAACCCAAATTTGATCAATACTTTAAATTCAATTTAGAAAAAAAAGAAATTGCAGAAGAAGTTATCAAGTCTGTTCTACCTAAAGAATTAGTTGAGCTTGCTAATTTCTCAAAAATGAAGCTTGAAC
>JAKJJQ010000130.1:0-3070 GCA_021713415.1 Thiotrichales bacterium 19X7-9 | reverse complement strand
ATGAGATAATCCAAGTAAGCTTTGGTATATCTGCTCTTATAATCATACCATTTTAGACGCTGATTAGTTGTTGGATGATCATCACAATTTTCACATATGCCACGCTTGGCTTTGATGCGTAAATAACACTCTAATCCATTCATTGGTAAGTGCCTTATTTCTCGCATTTCAGCATATCCTTTTGATTTTGTTGGCTTACCACAATTTCGACAATTGACTTCATCAAATGTACTTTGAACATCTACATAAATTTTATTTCCAATAATTTCGTATCCAGTAACTTTGGTATCTGGTAAGTCGAGTAAATCATTCAAAAATTGGTGCATAGCTAGCTTAAGATCGAATTCAATAATTCATTGATAATAAAGATATTAATTTACTTTTTCAAGTCCACATTTTTTGCGGGAGAGCCAAAAAGTGATCTTAACTGTTTCAACACATTTATTAAAACCTTACAAAAACATAAAAATAGCATTGCGAATTATTTTAAAAATAGAGCAACTAGCGGATTTGTTGAAGGTTTAAATAATAAAATTAAAGTAGTTAAGCGTCGCTGTTATGGTTTCTTTAAAACTGAGTCGCTTTTTCAAAGATTAATGATTGATTTGAGAGGATATAAAATGCTTGGTATTTAACCAACAAGAAATGGAAAAGAGCCTAAAATGTGAATGGCCGTTCATCATGATGCGAATACACAAGGAATGCTCTCTTACAGATCCAAGCACTGGACGGTAATTGCTGGTATACTGGGTTTGAAGCATGCCGGAAAAAACTCCATTTCTGAAAATATAGAAAAAAAACGATAAATTTTATATTTATAATATATATGTAGTTTTATTAATCTAGTATATAGTTTTTATAAAAAATATTGACATAATATATTTGGAGTAAATATGCCATCTAATAAAAAAAGATTAAATTCAATAGGTTCAATAGGTTCAATAGGTTCAATAGGTTCAATAGGTTCAATAGGTTCAATAGGTTCAATAGGTTCAATAGGTTCTTCTCAAAATAGTTCAAAAAATATATCAAAGGCTGAAATAGCTGAAAATATCATTAAGGAATTGGTAACCTCTTCTTTACTCAATCAAAAAAGAGGTATGCAGAAAAAAATATATATTCCTATTGATAATTTAATTGCTGAATATGAAAATCTATCAAAATTTACAAGACAAAAATTGATGTCATTTAGTTTTGATGAACCACAGTTAAGCAAACTTTCTGGTTCAGAAGAATTTTTTTCAATACCCTTTAATGAATGGAAATATATTTCTGAATCACCGGAAAAGTTAATTTATGAGATTAATGATGAAAGAATTAATTTTTCAAATAGAATTCCAAGCAAAGGTGAGCTCAGAGGATATATGCTAAAAGGTGTAATTAATAGTTATGGGCAAAAAAATTTAAATGATTTAATGTTAAACTGTGAATTAAGGATGAAATATCAAATATCCTTCTATATTAGAGGACTTGATATTGATTCTACAACCTTTGATCAATCTAAATATGACGATGTTAGCAATATAATTCAAAAAAAGATATTTGATATTTTAAATCAAATATTAGATTTCACTAAACCTCCTAGACAACTTACTTGTAAAGAAAAAGAAAATATTAAGTCTTGCCTTATAGAAAAGCTTAATGCAATTGATTTTTCAGAAAATACTATAGAAAGTAGTAAATGGAATGGTATTTTTTCTCCTGGTTTTGACTCACATATTTTTACTTATAAGTTTTCTAAATCAGATATGGCAAGTTCAAAAAACTATCTTTTAGAATCACTGACGTCACAAAAAAATGGTAACAATAATTCATTTATTGATTCTAAGTGTAAAATTATAAAAAGAATCTATGATTCAAACTCAAAGCATAGGTCTAAACTTATGCTTATAGCTAAAAATATTTATCGTGCTGAAAATCCATTAGAACTGAAAAGCGCCCTATCCAGAGCCTCTTTTTCTTCTTGGACAGTAGGATCAAGTTATGTTGTCTCCTCTGTCTCCTCTGTTGTCTCCTCTGTTGTCCCCTCTTCTATCTTCTATGAAAGTGGAAGTAGGCTGTATAATTCCATACAGAAGAGTATTAATGAAGATTGTAATTTTTGATCTTAAGTTGTCCAGCAAATCTCAGTGAGTAGAGCATTCCTCAGGGGCTCTTTTCCATTTCTTGTTGGTTAAATACCAAGCATTTTATATCCTCTCAAATCAATCATTAATCTTTGAAAAAGCGACTCAGTTTTAAAGAAACCATAACAGCGACGCTTAACTACTTTAATTTTATTATTTAAACCTTCAACAAATCCGCTAGTTGCTCTATTTTAAAATAATTCGCAATGCTATTTTTATGTTTTTGTAAGGTTTTAATAAATGTATTGAAACAGTGGCACGGTTCAATTCTAGTATACACATCAGGTAACTTATTGATGGAATTTAGAGAGCTGTTTCATTATCATTGATTTAGCACAAACCTCAAACGGATCTGTTGCAAAAAATTGTCACTTTGCTAAACTTCTGCCAAATTAAGCACAGGATGTTTTTAATGATCAGTTTCAAATGGCGTCATTTTAATAAAATGGTCATCATGTTAGCTATTCGTTGGTATTTGTCTTATTCCTTAAGTTATCGAGATGTTGAAGAATTATTGTTAGAACGTGGTTTTAAAGTGGATCATACAACTGTATATCGTTGGGTTGTTAGTTATGCTGAGCTACCCCGTCAATTTGGGACGGTTAGTTATTTCGTTTTTCATTCTATCTTCAAATTCTCTAGGTGTAAAATAATTAATACTGGAATGTTTTCTTTGGGTATTATAATAACCCTCAATATATTCAAATATAGATGACTTAGCCTCTTCAATTGTTTGATAATTTTCATCATCACATAACTCTGTTTTCAAAGTACCAAAAAAGCTCTCGCATGCAGCATTGTCATAGCAACAACCTGTGCCACTCATACTAGAAATTAAGTGATATTTAACTAATGTATTTTGAAAACTCTCAGATGTATACTGCGATCCCTTATCTGAATGAATTAAGACATTAGAAGGCATACCTCTTTTGAACATTGCCATA
>JAKJJQ010000013.1:0-67068 GCA_021713415.1 Thiotrichales bacterium 19X7-9 | reverse complement strand
TACAAACATAGCCAGCATCTTGTTTTAATTCATAAAGTTTAACCCATTGTAAACGGGCTTTAATTTTAGCTTCCATAATAGATAAATATTAACAGAAAATGTTGAAACGATCTTTATGAATCACACACATTAACATATATTTTTTACTAATCTTTTGGCTGTGGTAACTCTTCTCTTTTTCCCATACATGGAGTTGATTGAACATTACTTTGTTCATAAAAAAGATTTAATGGTTGTTCGTTAATATTTTCTTGATTATCTACTTTATTAAGCACTTTAGGAGTCATAACAGGAATTATAATCTCCCTTTTAAGTAATGCCTCAGGTAGTACATAAAAATTATTAGCTTCCTGGATATCTTTCAATTCAGATTCATAAATACATTTAAGTACTTTATCTATTTCATTGTGAGCATATAATCCTAAACCTGAATAAATTTTACCTCGTTGTATATTTGTTTTTACACTCAAAACATTAACTTTATAACCATATACTGAATTAATATCATTAGAAATAGTAAAATTTATATTAGTTATTTCTCCCATAGGCTGTTTATTTAAAGGGTCTGTTATTATTATATTGTTATTTTTTATCTTGGCAGAAAATTGTTGTCCAACTATACTACTCTGTCCACTGCTTATTACACATCCTGTAATTACCTCAAAAAGAACATCTGGCTTTTGCAAATATAGTTCCGCACATGATTTAATATATTTTTTTAATTCTTCCTTACCGTCAAATGTAGAGTATGAACCACTATATTTTTTTTTAGCATTTTCACTATCTATTATTGTGAATTCTCCTATTGCAACGGGTGAAACTATTGGCATTAAAGTAATGGGACTTACTATCATCTCATCACCGTTTTCTTCTAAATATTTCCTAAACCCACTAATTATTAATTGCTTAAAATCATCACTTATTTCCATATTTTTTGTTTTTAAATTCATTTTATTTGCATAGTAATTAATCAAATAATCCATATATTGTATTATTTGATTAATTTGTTGATTTGTCATAATATATTTTCCAATATTTAATTGTTTAAATTTTAATTTCTATAAAAATAGTTTCTAATTAAATAATAAACATTATATTTTCATTTAAATTCCTTTTATATTTACTTTTAAATCTTAATTTAAGTAAGTTATGCTATAGCAAACTTCTATTAAGTATCACCTCATTATTGAGTGGGGTTTTCAAATAAGTTCATACGATATTTTAAAATCACACACTTTATGCATGTGATTATTATTTAAAAAATCAAATATAATCTGCAATACAATTAATACTAAAAAATTAAAAATAGTAAGGTTAATAATAATGCTTCAAAACAATATAAAAAATTCACCGCTACCAATATTTGATTCAGAAAAGTTTTTAAACAAAAATATTGCATACAAAGACACTCATAAACATATTAAAAACCAATCTGATTACCTTATTGCAAATAGCTTTTTAGAAGCATATAGAAAAAAAACTGGAACATTCACATCTTATAGAAGAGAAATAGAAAAATTTATTAACTGGGCCTGGAACATAAAATTATCATCTATTAATGATATTAATTCAGATGATTTAATCGAATATATAAATTTTTTAAAATTCCCCCCAACATCATGGATTGGAAATAGCAAACAACGGAGATTTATATCAGCTAATGAGCTTCGTATACCTAATATTCATTGGCGACCTTTTGTTTATCCTCAAAATCATATAAAAGAATATAAAGTAAAAAACTCATCAATATCAGAATCTATTATGATATTACGTACTTTTTATAATTTTTTATTAAAAAATAAATATACACATAAAAATCCATCTATATGTCTAAAGTATATGTTACCAATTAATTTAAATGATGAAAAAGATAAAAAAATGGTTATTAAGCTAACTAAAAATCACAAAAAATTATTGCTACAATTTATAACAAAACTAGCAAATAAAAATCCTGGAAAATTTGAACGTCAAAACTTTATATTACACTTAATAATATTAATGAATCTAAAAAGTAAAGATATAGTAGGTATAGAACAATCAATACCAATGATGAATAACTTTTTTAAGCAAAATGATACTTGGTACTTTAAAACCTTATTAAACAATAATATACAAGTGAATTCTGATATGTTACTGTCTCTAAAAAGATGGAGAATGTATTTAGATTTTCAGTCTTTACCAAAAAGCCATGAATTTATTCCATTATTACCAAAAGAGAAAGGTGATGGTGGTATCTCAACCTTAACACATTTAAGAAGGCTGATACAACCCATATTTAATGCACTTACAGAAGAGTTATTACTTAGAAATGATCATGAAAATAGCACATTTTTTCAAAATATTAAATTAAAGCATATTTTTAATTAGACCGCTTCAATTATTATTGATTAAAAAATTATATCTATATATAAACTGATATCCCCACATAAATTATATCTGAAAGCATAATTAAATCTTAAGTTATTATTTTACAAGTAAAATATATCAATTTAAAACAACTCGGAAGTTTATTTATGGATGATTTTTTTAAAGATTTAAATATTAACTCATTACATGGTCAAAGAGAACTTTATGAAGAACTTATTTTAACATATAATACAAGCTCAAAAGATTCAAAATTATATACAAACATTTTAAGTAACTATGAAGATATTTTAAAAAAACTAAATTATTCTAATAGGCTATATTTATTAAATAATCAGCTAAATAAGAAAACAGAAAATTTTTCTAACAAGTTAAAAAATGGTGTTGGAGTATCACCAATTGTAAATTTTTTCCCAGAGTGGAATGATACAAGACTTTTTGCATTACGTATTAAACGTTTGGCAGATACAATTGCTCAAGCACGGCAATCTGGAATATTTAAAAATACTATAGACAAAACAAATCCACTATTTTCTATCTTCGGCATTTTATGGTATATACCTCGTTTTTTAAGACATACCTCTTTAATAATTAAACATACAGCAAAATCTAATTCCTTTGATTATGCCAGAAAATTTGCCTTTGAATGGCTTAATGATTTGGTCTGGATAACAACAGGGATTATGACTTTTGGTATGTCAACGGGACTATACCTAACACCTTTAACTTCTGTTTTAGGTCCAGGCGGAATTGGTTTAACCGTTGCACTTTATGGATTTGACTGTTTAAACCAAGCAGTCAAGTCTTATCAAAAGGTTCAGAAATTAAATCGAATTATTAAAACATTAGATAAGAAAATTACTGTTTTATGTGACTCACTCAATATTAAAAATGATTCAAACCTTTCAACATGTATAGAAAAATTAAAACAACAAAATCAAAATAATAATAACACCCTAGTAAATCAATTAAAGTCAACAATTGAAATGCGAGAACGTATTAAACTTAGAAAACATTACGTTAAACGTGAACAATGGATAAAATTAGGTGTTGCAACAGGCTTATTTATTGGTATGGCTATTTCTTTAATTAGTGGCCCAATTGCCCCTATTGTTGGAGCATCTTTAGTAATAGCAACCTGTGCATCTCAATATTATGCTAAAAAGTATTATCTACCTAAACAAGAAATTCAATATAGCTATGAACCACTAGAAGTACTACATAACCGTTTAACTAAACACTGTGAAAAACAAATTATAAAGCTTCAAAAATTATTTAATAAATGCAAAACCGATACTCAAGAACATAACAATACAAATGCTAAATTAAACCAATATCAACAAGCACTAAATGAACTAAGACAATGGTCAGATAATAATCGAACCAGTATTCAGTTACAATCAATTTTGAAAGATATTATATCAACCAGTCAAATACGAAGGAAACATAATACTCTACCTGATAGCGCAAAAGAATTAAAAAATATTCTACATGCATTTGACACGTCTTGGAATAAAGATAAACCTGAAAAATCTTCTGGTAAACAGCCGTTTAATGAGATAATTAAACCATTTGTAAAAAAACCTGCTTATAAATCACCAAATACACACTTCTTTAAATCACCTAATAAAACTTGTTTAGATAAAAATGTAAGTTTATCTCCATAGTTACATGTTATTTGAGATATCAATATTCCATCTTGGCATTCGATCATTTTCAAAAAATAAAAATGTATTCTGCTTTGGCTCACTATATTTATTATCATTATATTTACTTGTATAACTTGCTAATTTTCCAATGTTCATATAGTCTTCATCCAAACCTGGGTATATTAGACCTTTCTCCATTTTTTTAATAACCGTGCCACCTTCTTCAGTAATTGTTTTCTCAAACAAAGTATATTTAGATGCCAAATATTTAGAGTACATCTCCTTATCTACATCTACATCAAATGGATAATTTCTTACAATATGAGCCTTATAAGGTAGTTTATCCATATTATCTAAATAAAGTATTAAACTTCCCTTTTTGGGCATACCTTCATTTTCAAAATAAGGTTGTCCTTTATTTGGTATAAATATAGCTTTTTGATCATTGTTATCACTCGATATTTCAACTATTCCCTGATACATTAACTGTTGATATTTATTATTTAATCTATTAATAGTAGGGTAGCCTAGGTATTTTAACTCTTGTTCTAGTATTTTACACATAAATTATTTTCCTCGATTATATTTGACACAACATGATAGATAATAACTATCACTTATAATATAAAAATTAAACTATATTCATACCATCATAATAAATTGTAATCTATTGGAGCTATACTTTGTTTATTATTATTGTTAGATATAACCCATGGACAATAAGCATCACCTTGATTTATCTCTTGACATATAAACACTAATCTTGCATTTTTTTGATCTTTGCTTTTTAGATACGTAAAACCAATACTACTAGGGCATTTAATTTCACCCAGAATAACTGTGCAATGATTGCTTGTTTTTGAAAAACTAATATGATAGCGTTTGGATTGATCAAGGTTATATACCCCTTTCTCATTATTTACTGCCTTACCATAAGTACTTGTTACTCCAATATTACCTAAACCAATAGACTTTAGTTCTAAATTTTGATTACCAATATTATTATTATAATTTATAGTTAATGTCGCTTTCATGACTATACCAGTTCGCCCGCTCATTTCATTAGTATCACCACCTGCAAAATTAGTTGTAGCTGCATTAACTAGTGTATCTGATTGCTTTTTAACAACGCATTCTGTTGGATGTATTCCAAGTTTATCAACATCAATATGAATTGTTATTGACACTGTAGCTGTCTGAGTAAAGCCTACTAATCTAATATCTCCAAGTACGTGAGTATTTCCACCTTTATTTCCCTTACTTCGATAGACCAAAAGTGCCTTTTCAACATTGGGTAAAATTTGATTTCCACTTAGATAGTCATCACGATCTGTATAACGCTCACCATTTCCACTTACTGTCACATTGTCATCATATATTCTAAATGCTATATTTGTATTATTGGTGATAGATATACCATAATATTTCGAAGCATTAGCACATGAAGCAAATATAAAAAATATAGATAGAGTAATGATAGTTCTGACTATAATGCTACTTATTTTTTTTGATAAATTAAATTTAAAACACAATGTTTTTGAGGCATTTTTACTCATTATAATAAAACCTTATATTTAAGTAAAATATTATTATGCTACCTAAATACATATAACAGGCTCACACTTAAAAGTTATGTGATTTTAACTGTATAAGGTATTAATGAACAAAAATTTAAACACCTATTTTAATTTCATTAAACAGACTATAACACAAGTCAAAAGATTAAAAAACAATCAAAATAATTACCAACTCATGTATTGATAGTCCAAATCAAAACACATAAAGCTCCTAATATAATCATATAAATTAAATACCACCAAATAAAATCTTTCTCATATTATCTGGTTCAAGTATAAATGGATTTTTCTGAATAAAATCAATTATATCATTTTTACTATTGAGATTTAGTTTATCTTTAATAACATTCATATAGGATGTAGCAGTATTTTCAGATATTTCTAATTCGCTTGAAATATATTTTAATGTTTTACCTCTAAAAGTTAACCATAAAATTTTTTGTTGCATTAATGAAAGCTTTTTGATTTTAATTGAAGTCGTATCTAAAGAATTATAAAAGTTTAATAACTCTTTAGAAATATATGTAATATCTTCCATAGGTGAAGATATACTTTCTAAGTTAACTAAATAATTATCTAACGATTTAATAACGTGAGAAAGCTTTTCTAAAATATAATTTGATATTAATTTAATAATACCATGTATCATTGGACGTATTTGAATTATAGGTGTAATTGTAGACTCACTAATATATTCAAAATTAAATATCATTTTACAATCTTTTAAATGTATCGCATGAAAAAACCTTGGATAAAGCGGCACATTCATTGATTCAGAGTAAAATTGATTTATTTTAGGACCAAAAACACCTTCTACCGTATAGATTCCTGATGGTATATTTTCATAAGTCATTCTAATTATACCTTGACGAAAAAATTCATTTTGAAAATATTTTTCAGCAAGATCTAAATCATAAATAATTGATGCTGACTGCTCGGATTTTCTTTTGTTAATCTGAATGATCCTCATATTATATGCTTTAAGTTTATCATTTAATAAAGTAATAATTGATGAGTAATCAATTGTTGGCTTTAAAAGCCGTTTTAAATCATCCATTATAGAATTGTACTTCTATCTTTATGTCTTTCCATAAATTTAGTTTAACGAAATTTACTTAAATTTGTCTATATACATTAGAAAGCTTTTTAAGCTCAAGCATATTTAATTATTATTTTACATGTAGTTTATGTGATCTACCTCTAGAAATTGAGCCAGTGTTTAACCCAAAAGTAGGAAATAGAAATGACACTGAAACAATACACAGAGGAATTTAAAAAAGGCTACTGCAGATTCAATGGAGCATTGCAACATCTAGTTGTATACTTATACATTTTAAAGTGGCTTTAGATATGCATAGCAGGAATAAAAGAAGATTTATTCTAAAATTAGCTTTATCACTTTTTTAAATTTTACCACACACTTTCTCAAATAAATATTCCATCTGACATATTATTAAGACAATGAAAATTATCATATAGAATATTTTCAAATATCACATATATATTATATCTAATTTTATTACATATATTTATTTATAATAATAAAAATAACATTACTTAATATTTACTTTAGAGTTTTTACTTCATTACTTTGCTACGAGAATAAAAATTTTAGAGCTGTATTAATTTATTTGTAACATTAAGCATAGGGTGTTGATATGAAATATAAAACAAAATCTCAGATGATGGATGATATTATAAAACTGATAAAATCTCAAATTCTACTTAATAGAAAAAGAAAAAAAGATGGCTCATTAAGTAAAGATCAAAAGTTAATAGATGATAATTTAGAAAATTTAAAAAATTTATTATTAACTGGAACAGCTTCTAATGACAAAAAAAAATTAAATGAAATCACTAACACATTAAAGGAAAAATTAAATTATATTGATTACAAAGCAATTGATATGCTTATTCAAGCATATCAGTCAACCAACTTTCAAGATGTGCTTATAAGTCAGAAAGATGGTGATAGAAATGGATATTTAGAATCAATTACTTCAGAAAATGGCTTAATCTCAAAAAGTGGACAAAGTTTTTCAGTGTTTTCAACAAAAGATGAAAAATTAAGTCAATTAGAAAACAAAGGGATAAGTTACCAAGTTAAGCAAGAATTAGATACTAATCTAATAAAAGTAGCACAAAAACTAGGAGAGCATGTTAAAAATAACTTTGGTTATGGTAATAATTTAGAGGATATGCTCAGTATAATTATGGCAGCAGGATCAGAGATAGAAGGTAGTGATATAAATAATCGGATAAATGTTGAAGCAATAACAGAAGCATTAGATTTAGATAAACGAGCAGATGAAATAATGTCTCATTATAAGTCATTATTTGTACCACCATCAGGTATGAACCATTTACCACAGTTTTTTATAGATCGCCAAACTTATTATCATGAAGTTGATCAAGATAAAGTTAGAAGTGTATCAAGATTTCCTATGTATGCAGAAGATTATAAAGCAATCGATGATAACAAATCTAGAGCAATTGGCTTGGATAATTTCAAAGAAACATTGGTTGATTTTGCATTTACTTTAGCTGCATTAAGACAAGGAAAGCCTATCTATGGCTCATGCCAAGGTGCTCATGTAGGCTGGTTAATTGCTGGCATGGAAATGACAAAATTTAATAAATATAATTGGACTCCAGATGAGATATTACCTGAACATGATGATAAAACTAGACTAAGTACAGATTCTTACGAAAGTAATGGAACTACCCTGCTTAATGGTAAAGAAATGGAAACTGATTATCAGCATGCAACGGTGATGATACATAATCCAGAAAAAGATAAAACCTTTAATCCTGAGCTTGAAGTAACAGCAATGCATGAACTTTTTAATAATAACCTAGATAGAAATAAAGCATATGCTAAAAAACTAAATGATTTTAATCAGAACGAATTATCAAAGCATACCATCAAATCTACTATTGATAAACTTTTGAGTAATAATGGTTCAACAGAGCTTACAAATTTAGAACAAAATTGTGAAGGAGTTATTGTCTTGAAAGAAGGTGGCAAGCCACTAAAACAAATTATAGCTCCAGATTTTATATTTAAAGTCAACGAGAATAAGAAAAAAAGCAAGAATGAGTACTATTACCATGGTAAAGTTATGTCTGGTAGCATTAATGGTCAACCAAAAATAACTGCAATAATTGACGAAACTGCAAAACAAACGCAAAATATAATTCAAGCACAGACAACGATTGAAATAGCTAAAAATGCAGTAGAAGAATTTAAATATAAAACTTTAATAGGCACTCAAAGCCATCCATTTAAGCACTTGGTTAACGAAAATTCTTTTAAATACGTTTCTGATAACTTAAGATGTAAAGAAAATAAATTTGAGAAATTTTATAACACTTTTATTAGTAATTCAAAAAAGTTTAAACAATCAAATTTCCCATTAACCTTAATGTTTAGTCAAGAAAAAAACGAGACTGTTCACCCAACTGTGTCACCCTAAAACTCTAAATCTAATCTTCCAGGGAAATAAATATCGAGCTGTGAAACGGCCATTTGCTGTGTGATTCACAGAGATCACTTCAACCCTCTTAATTTCATTTCAATGTAATAATTAGCTGTATTAACAATCTAAAAAACCTTAATATTTACCCTAAATTTCAGGGTGATTAAATAAATTCATTTAGCATACTATTTCATAAAACTGAAAGTCTAAAGTTAACTAAAATTCACTTACTGAATTTTTTAATAGTATTTAAGACATCAAATATGACAATGAAGATATCAATGATTAAAATTAAATTATATATTACAATGCTTATATTAACTCCACTAATTTCATCAGTATATGGGCAAGAGCTATGGAGTGGCAGCTGGCGTCAAACTTGTGGTAGTGATATAGAAATAGAAAAGGTTAATGAGCTAAGCGCGAGATGTAATATTCCACATAGTAGATATACATTTTTATCAACTATACAAACTCAAACTATTGATTACAGAAACTTCGATGTATGGAATAATCAAGGAACACTTCAAGCTAATGTGAGAATAAATGGAAAGTACTATCTACTTGCTCCAGGGTCCTGGCTTAAAACATGTAATCATGGAGACGTATTTTATGGTATTGGTCCAAGCGTAGGTTTAAATAAAAATAACTATCAGATAACGCTCAGAGCAAACTGCTTTTCTGGTAAGAAAAAAGAAACAATACAATCGAGTATTACATACAATATTAATGATATAACAAATCCCGCATTTGGCATATATAATGCAGATGGATATCTTAAAAAAGCTTATGCAAAACCACAAAGTATTACATTTAAGTCATACATTGGTGAAGTTACTTCTATAGACTCAGGAGGGAATATCATACCCACTGAAAAAAACGATATGGGTAAAACTACACTACATCTTTCAAATCAAAATATAATCTATCCGATAAAATTAATGTTTAGCTCAAGTAATAAACAATGCATCTACACTACTGAACAGCAAATAAAATGCCCATCTAACATTATATTTATTAATCATATGTTTCTTTGTGGTCAAAATGAATCGAATGATACTAAGTGCTCTTGGTTAATATCAAAACAAACTCAAAAATCAAATTTGCAACTAAACATATACAAATAAGCTAAATTGTAGCTTCGCTTAAAAGGAAATTTAATCTGTTTATTTTTTTCTTAATACAGCATACTGCAATCATAAAAAAGACAGAATAACTAAAATGACAGATAAAAAAGAGAAACAAGATTTTGATTATATAAGCTATGAACAACAAGCGATAGAAAGGCTTCAAAATGGCCAATCCTTAACACATCGTTACCCATAAATATTTGCTGCTCTGCTAGCTAAGCCTAACATATTGTTATACCACCTGATAAAGTATGGAATTTAGGATTAATTACCATGGATTGGGCAGCACAAGAAATGAAATCGGTTGAGCTAGGAGATAAACGATTACACAATAGATTAATTTCCATACTTAATAAGTTTGTAAACTCTCCTGAATCTAGTATTCCTGCTGCGTGTGGTAGTTGGTCAGAAACAAAGGCAGCATATTGTTTTTTTGATAATGCTAATGTTTCTTCTGAAAAGATTATGGGCCCACATTTGGAAGCAAGCGTTGAGCGTATTAATTTACATAATACAGTTTTATTAGTTCAAGACACGACAACATTAAATTTCTCTGGCCTCAATGGCAAACTTAATTCCATAGTAAAGGTTAAAGATTTTTCCATAGTTGAATAAGTAAGAAATGGTTCAACATTGAATGATCATTTCATAAAGAAACTAAACTCTCTATAAACCACTTAGTAGTTGTTTATAGGGGTGACCTACCCCGCCAATTTAGGAAAGTGACTAAAAATAAGAAGATATTTCCTAATGACGCTTCAGTATTCAAAACCTTGTATTTAACAATTGAGTACATCACTAGAAAATGGAGCACTATGCCACTTAGGTATTGGAATGATGCTATGAGTCATTTCATGATTAAATTTGAAGACAGAATCGGACAACTATGAAAATATATTTACACAGTTATCTGAACAGGCTCAGGCTCTCAGCCAGAATTATTTTGCGAAGGCTCTTGTAGATTATTATTAACACTTTCCGTATTTATGTTTATTATATTTTGATTATAGAAAAGTGAATTTGGTTGCTGCATATCAGTAGGCAATGAAACTTCTTGTACACCAGCTTGATCAAGTTGTATGTTGATCGGCCAGTTTTTTACACCGTCTTCTGTTATTTTATCTTGAATCATTTTTACACACAGCTTATTTAATCCTTCTGGTGCTTTATCATGACCATTTGACTCTAAAAATTTTAATGTTTCAATAATCACGGTATTTTTCTGATGATCATCATATTTAATCCACTCAATTGGATTATCTGTATTTTTTATTAGACCTGATGGATCATTTTTTTGCCAAATGGAATTTGCGTACTCTGATATTTCATTTTTACAATTTAATATAGTACGCCCGTAGTCAGAATAATTTGATGTTGCTTGTTCATATAAAATCATTATTGATTTAAGTTTGCTTTCATCAATTGTATATTTTCCACTCTGTTCAATATCATTTGTACAAATTAGCTTTGCAAAGCTTTTAGCCATTTCTTTAGTAATTAAATTATATCCAAACGCTTCATTCTCTGTTTGAGAATGTAAAATTTGTCTTGTTGTTGCTTCTACATTAAAATGCCCATTATTCACTTTTGCATTATCTGAAAAAATTGCATTACACAAAGCATGCACTATTTCTATTTTTTCTTTACTATCATATATACCTATATTTTTTTGTATTTTTTCTAAATCTAAAAAGTGCCTTAGAGCATCCCTTTCTAGTTCAACTGGACTCCTTTCAGTATTTAATGTTTTTGAATGAGCAAATATAGTTTCAATTACTGGTGTTGAACAGTCACCTAAAGAAATTTGCATGATTTGTTGCATATTATTTCCTTTCTCAGATTGTTCAGAAGCTATTTTTAACATATCAGTTAATGCACCACGAATTTCAGAACTTTCCTCAAAAGATTTTGTGTTTATAGCATGGTATAAAAAAGTTTTTATTGTTTCGTTAGTTAATATGTTTTCACATATTGATTGATCTTCAATATTGAGTATATCCATACCTTCCAATAGTTGATCTATTTTTTCATCATCTGAAATATCACCAGTATCGTCACTTTCATCAATAGCTGTAGCATTATACGCTTCTAAATTACTACGTACAGATTCACTTTCATCAATAAATTCATCAAGTAGTTCTAACAGATTGTCAGAAACTAGCTCTGCATCTATATTATTTTGATTTATTATATCCTTCCATTGGTTACAAACTATCTGAATTTGATTTTTTATATCCTCATTTGGTAATTGCAATTGTCCATAATTATGAATATTATCATAATATTTCTGCAATTTATCAATTTCTTCATTAAAAAAACCATCTAGATATGTACCATTCTGATATAACTCGTCAACAAGTTTTTTTATTTCATTAAAAATATCATCTATTCTAGCCATTAGCAGACTCTCCCAAATTACTTAGATTTATTGAGTTCATATTTTCAACAAAATACTAACATTACTAAATTTAAATAATTCAGGCTTCTTTTGATGGTGAAAATAATGATATTTAACTTGAGCTTACCATTTCTAAAGGGCTGTCAACTTGAGAATTATAAAATACTGAACTATTTTTAACCGTCGTCTCATTTAGCGCATTATTTTCTTGATTTAATGCACACTCTTCAGAGCATTGTTTTGGTCGATCTATATTTATAATATCTACAGCCACATCTAATACCATATTATAAAAGTATTTATGCACTTCCAATAAATCTTTTTTTATTTTATGGTATATTTCATCATATTTTTTTATAAAGTCTTCATCAACTGGTGTTGGTAAAACTGGCACCATAAATTCTTTATATATGTCAACCAAACGATCTAAACGTTTATCTATTAAGTTAATTCGATCACTTATCTTATTAGCATTTCCAAGTTGTTTATTTGAATCCAAAAAAGAACTTTTTTGTTGTTCTTTATAACTTTTTATCTGAGCTAATATATCCTTAATTTCATCCTGTAAATATTCTATTTCAGCTTCTACGGCCAATAAATTTACTTCATTAAATTTATTGATATTCATATTTAATATTTTTCTCTGTGTTAAATACTGCAATGTTAACTGCATATCTTTTTCATCAACTAATCTAGAATCTTTATGTTCATATTCTCGTAAAACCTTTAAACTCTGCGATATATTTTTTTTTAAGATATATATGATTCCTGTATTAAAATTATTAACAACAGTCTTTTTAGAGAGGTCACAAAGTTCTTTATATGGTCCTTGTATCCATTCTTTATAACATTGCTTTTTGATCGTTATTTCTATATTACTCATATGATAATCACGTTGGTTTGCTTTATATTCAGATGGTCGATATTTGTTTATAAAACCTCGTATTTCATTATTTTTCCATTGAAACATATTTTGAATATTTGGGTTAGATTGTTGCATTAATTTATAAAATGCTCTCGAAGATCGTGTATCACGTATTAAACCATCAGTATTTGTATGTAATACACATATTAAAGTTTTTAAAAATTTATCATTCAGAACTCCATTCTTACTTAAATAATTACCAATATTTCTTACAAGCAATAAAAATGCTGCTCGTTTTCTATCATCTTGAATGGGTGCTTTGATTAATAAATTTCTAAGAAATTTTTCACAGGCAAAAACCATATTTAAATTGTTTTCTTGTTGATTTTCAGAAGGTACTTTTCTTTCATTTTGTGAGGTTTTTATATCTCCCTTTAATATGCTTTTTATCTCTCCTAAATCCATACCAGCTTTAATTCCAAACACAGTATGCAACGTTTTATTTTCAGTTAATAATTCAGCAAAAACATTAAGTGTTTTAGTTGTATCTTTATATTTTTTTGTTTTTATTGCTGTACTTGATCTCATTAAAATGGATGCAAGTTCTTGCTTATAGTTAGGTGTTAAAACATATTGATTATTTTTTAAAACTAGATTCTCTACTATTTTATTTCGTAATACTAAAAAATCTGCTCTCTTTTTTGAAGATTTGATTTTATGTTGCATTAATGTTGCATCAAATAGTTTTTCAAGTTCTAAAACAATTGGTGTTTTCACATCAGTTAAATATAACCGCAATATATCTTGAGTATTTATATCTGTACTTATTTGTCCTTGAGGAGAATCTTCCGGAAGTTGCTCTTCAATTCCTGGGCAGGAATCAGGTTTAGGATCAGGTGCTTCAGGAGGGCTCTGAACTAGCCTTTTTTCCTTACGTATTATTTCTTTTTTATATGTTTTTTTATGTTCTTTCTGATTTTTAAAAATTATAGTTGGGTTAGAACTCGGATTAGAATTTCCACTTGGAACTGTCTGCGTTAATACTAACGGTTCCTTATTTGGTTTATACCTTTGGTATGCAGCCATCAATTCAACAGATGCATAAATTTCATCGGTTAATACAGCTTGTTTACTATTTTCCTCTAACCCTATTAGTGTTTCAAACTCAACTTTGTTTTTATTTTGTTGCTTTTTTATATTTTCTTGTATTTTTTTTATTTGTTTTTGTCCTTCTTTTACTTTCTCTTCTTGTTGTTCTATTTTTTGTATTTGTTTATCCTTTTCAAGTTCAATAACTCTTTTATTTAAAATATCATTTTCAAGTCTCTGTGCTTGTAACTCTCTTTCTGCTTCAACAATTTTTTCGCTATATTTTTCTTGTTTTTTCTTTAAATTTACATTTTCAACTTTCAGGCTTTCTATTCCAATATTTAATTCTTTTTGTTTACTTATGTATTGCTGCTTAAACTCTTCATTACTTTTAATGGTAGTTACTAAGTTTTGAATATCATTTTTCAGACTACTTATTTCTTGGTTAATTTTATATAAATCAGCTATTACTCTTTCTATTTTTTCATCATACGTTTCTAATTTTCCATCTATATATTCATTTTGAATATTTATTTTTTCTGTTACAGCACTTTGAAACATAGTTTGCGTGCTTTCTAAAGTTGTAATTTTCTCAGAATACCGTTTGTTATTCATATCAACTTTATTACTTATACATTGTTCAAGTAATCCCAACTGCTCTGTAAATTCACATTTTAGCTTGTTTTCTAATTTTGGTAGAATATCATTGATCAATATTTTATATTGTTGCTGCAATTCAATTATGGATTTTAAATATTTAAATTGATCTGATTTTATTGTTGCAAGTTCCTTTGCTATATTATTTTTTAATTTTTCTAATAATTCTTTTTGGCTATTAATATTGTTTTCTAATTTTTTTATTTCTTGATCACTTATATCATTTTGTTTTTGTATTTCAGCTTTAAAATCATCTATCTGTTTATTTATTAGAGAGGGAAATCTTTCTTGTTCTGTTTTTAAATTTTCAATTTGGATACTTAAATATCCTAACGTACTATTTGACTGTTGATTATTCTGCTCTAATTGTCTTAACTGATTTTGAAGTATTTCAAATCCACTTATAAGTGATACTAAGTTATCTTGCTGGTTTTTTAGTCCCCCATCTAGCCCAGTTTGTATTTTAATAATGTCATCTATCTGAGATTTTATACTTTCTTCCAGTTTTTCAATATCTCGTTTACGGTCTCTAGTTTCTTGTGTTTGTTTGCGTTCTGCTAATTTCTTATACAATTGCAAAGTTTGTTCTTGTTTACTAACTTCTATATGTAGTAATTCAATTTGTCTTTGTAGTTCTTTTATCCGATCATCATGATAAGAAATTTTTTGTTTAGTTATATTTTCATTACAAGCTAAATCTTTTCTTAATGTCTCTATATTTTCCAGCAGCTGAGAGATATATTGTATGTGATTTTTTAGCTGTAGTTTGACAGATAATTCTTGCAAAAATTTTGCCATATTATTATGCATTTCAACTACTAGCTTACTTCTTGCAGTATAATTTTTATATTTGTTCGGATTTGAATTCAATTGTTCTCTTGTAGGATGCTCCTTATAAGTTATATATGGTTCACTTTTATCTTTTCCCCGTTGTATCTCTTGTTTTTGCAATTCCTTATAATAATTACTTTCAATCTGTATATATGCATTAATTTCATTTAAATCACATATATTTTCAGAATTATTGTTTGATTCTATTTTTAAAATTAATTTATACAACTTAGTATATAAGTTCATATAAAACAGAATAACATATGCATTTAAAGCACTGCGTAATTCTACAGATGATTCCAATATTTTTTCTTCAGTTCCAGATATTTTAGAATAATCATTAACACTTGATTTCCTCTCATATTGATTATTATCAAACATATTTTTTTTTAGTTCATCAAAACTTTTATTATTTTTAGAATTATCTCTCATTGCTTTTAAAGCATGAAAAACATTACCATGAGAACTTTTATCTTGATCATCATTTTTAAAATTAAAATTTATACAGAATCGTATATCATTTTGTACTTTCTTATCATTCCAGTTAAGATTTTCATTTTTATCATCTTGTTTTATATGTATTAACTCAAGAATTGCAGCTTTTGATAAATGTAAATCATTTTTTCCTCGTAAATTATTTATTATTATCTCAGGCTTTTGTATTAGTGGGCTTATAAACGGAGATGACTGCGTTACTGAATGAGAATTACCATTTTGAATTACAGAGGCAGTTACAGAATTAACAGTTTCTTCAATTATAGAGTCTTTTGTTTGCTCTTTTTTTTGTTTTATTACTTCAACTAGACTTTCTATCTGCTGCTCAATTTTTCCAGTATTATTTAATCCTTTTTCTTCAAACATAGCTATATACCTCCATCTTACATTAATACTGTATTATGATGTTAAGAGTTCTTTCTCAAATTGGTTGAATTACGATAAAATAATGACTTATTTTAAAAATAAATATTGCTTAATTGGTTCATTTAAAATTTTATTGAAAGAGTACTTATCTTCCTTTGCCATTGTCTCTCCATAACTTAAATAATTTTGACCAATATATTAATATTAGTAAGTTTAAATTTAATCTATCCACACTGTTTTTGAGGGTGTTTTATCATTGAATTTAAATTTAGTTATTTGCTTTTATTTTATTTTATTTTATTTTATTTTATAACTTACCATTTTCCCCTTAAAGGCAAGTAACAATCCATACTTCCTTAGCATATTTATTGTTAGACCCAGTTTTTACAGCATGTCACTGCTTTCAACACCGTCAAACCTATTAGATTCATCCCTTGGCTCTATATATTATTATAGAAAATTCGTTGATACCTGTGTGCTTTTAAGCGATTATAATAATTGAAACCATCATAAAAAATATAGTTTGATTCTAGTTTTTGATCTGTAGCAAAAGAGCTTCTATTTGAGGTTTCTTTTTTCTTACTAAAATGATCAGAAGATTGATTATCATTATAAATATATTGTTCACTATAGCTAATTTTATAATTAACTTGATACTTTCCTTGATGGTCTTGTAAAGTATAATTGTAAAATAGATTAGTCTCTAAAGTAGATCCTTCCTGACTATCGCCACCTTCTGTGCTGACATACATATTTATACTTGAAGTAAATTCTTCTTGCTTATCTTGTATATTAAAACTGCTATTAGACTTCCAGTTAAATTTTTCATTAGTATCTTGTTGGTTATCATTATTACGTGGATCCGTCATCTTTATTTTTCCTTTAAATATATTTTATTTATATATTCATGAATACATTTAAATTTAAAAGCATCATAAATACTAATTTTATTGATAATAACGATAATTTAATAAGGTATAATTTATAGGTTATATTTAAAAAGATAGACAATCTTCTCAGATTCAATATATTTTGATGTCACATCTAAATCTAGTTAAATACATTATTAGGAGTTGGAGTAGCCACTACTAGCATCATTTGATATATTATCTTGCATACTTTGGAATGGTTGCGGCGGATTTCCTTGCTCACTTTGAAGTAACTGTGCCAGATTTTCTTGTTTGAATTTATCCGTTATTATTTTAAATTTATCTTCTAATGCATCACGTAACATGCTTGGAATTGACTCTTTATAGCTAGATATAGTTTTTTCACATATTTCTTTATCTTGATTAGAAATCTCTAATTCCGAATTTAATGCAACCCAAGCATATACATTACTAAATGCTTCAATCTGCGGATCATCTATTTCAATTTCAGTCTCTAAGTTTGCTATCTTATTAAACTCATTTTTATTATTTAATTCAGTTAGCAACTCAAATACCCCCATATACTTCATTAACACGTCCACTCTTTTATCTTCTGTGTAAGGTTGATGTTTAATATACTTCTCTTTCATAAGATTATTAAAATCATTTAAATTCTTTAGGTAAATCTCATCTGAGTTACCCGTTGCTATATAATAAGCTTTAGTAACCTTTATCCATGTATCATTATATATTTGCTGTTCAGCGTAATAATTATCCTCTTCACTATCAGTTTCAATATATTCATCTTCTTGAAATTGGTCTGTATCATCTTGAGATTGCATATTAGCTTGAGTTACTGAAGGATTTTTAAAATCCATTAAAGGAAGGGCATTTATATTTTGAAGATTCAAGGCATTTAACAATTTTTCTTTGGGTATAGCCATTGGAAAATCAAGTGTAATATTACTTCCATATTCACTTATTAGAAAAGCTAGGAACCTCTCATTATATTGTTCATCAATGAAAGGCACTTTCTCTAGTCCGGTAAACGGCTCTTTATCTAGTTGATCTTTTAATCTTTTTTGTATCGCCGAAAGATGTATTTCATCATTATTAGATTCAGTACCATAAATATAAAAACTGGTTTTATCATCAACCTCTATTTCATTTTCACCTAAAATATCAACTATATATTTTAATGGCATTTCAACATCTCCTACTGGTTTATTCATAAAATTTACAATATACTAATTATTTTTATATATGCTACTTAATGATATACTTTATGAAATCAGACTGAATCTGAAAATATGAGTAAGTATCAATAACAGCGTTTTTTCCTTACTTAACTAGCAAGCAACCTTAATTATGAAATTAAGTTTTAAATTAAGAGTTAGCTCATTTCTTGATCTTCCTCAATACAGGAGATTAAATTTTGATCAAGTTGTTCATTGATAAATATAAATTTATTTTTGTCTTTAGCACCTAAGTGTTTACCTTCTGAAATTTGAACTCGTGACCTTGGGGATGCAATATCTGCTTCTTGATCTAATATCTTATTTGAAGGTGTATTGGGCCATTGATCATAACCGAGCAGCCTATTATCATTAAAAACATCATCAACTTGACTACTTTGAATATTAGCAATTTTACTATTAATTATTGGTTGTATACCTCTTATTTCTCCACGAAGATTATCAGGTATTATTCCCCTCACAATATACCTAGACTTTTTATAGCCTTTATTAATCTTCGTAAATAAACTATGAGTTTTATCACCATGATGCTCATTAAAGTGATATCTTATTGTATTGTCTTTAAAATGATGCAACCATTGATTATTAGTTGTTATTCTAATATTTCCATTATGATTATTATTCCACTCATCTATTGCAGTTATATGTAATCTATCCATTTGAGTCCTGCTATCAGGAGTAACTACTACGCAAACAACATGATCACCATTAGACATAAAGCATGTGTTCTTCTGTGGGTCATACTCTTGTATGGATGCCTTCACCACTAAACCTCTTTGAAAATCTTGTGGTAATTTATCTTTTAAACCACTATTCTTTAAACTATCTATTAATTCTTGTTGTTTCGAAGTTATAACCGCTATACTCATATCAGCTCTTGTATTACAAACACCTGCTTTAGACGCAAAACCTAGGGCAGCTTTTTTCTCTATTGAACCCAAACTCCGAATAATATTATCATACATAGCCATAGCCATAGCATGTTTTACCCGATCAATTTTCTGTTCATCTGATTTTTGTGAATTATTACTAACATAATGATTTATTTGATTTGTATGAGTCATATCATCTCTTATTGATTCCATGAGACCACGTTCATAAGCTATAGCATTTATAAAAACTGAATGCTCCAGATAGTCACATAGATAAAGATATAAATCGGAATTATTCTGTTTTAAGGAGCCTATACCTTTAAGCAAATTAAGTGAATACCCATCACTAGCTTTAAGGTCATTTATGATATTATTTTTTAACCAATCTGGTGAATCATCATATAATTTTTTAATATTAGCATTATATTGCATATTCTCTGTATACATAAGCAACCCCTATACATTTTTGTTATTAAATTAAAGTTAATAAATTTCTGAATATAATAATCAAAATATTTAGAGGTGCTTCAAATTCATTTTATATGTGATTTATAATTTTTAGGTAATTTATGCTTTTTTATATTTAATTAAATCTATAAATTAAAATATAATACAAATAATTAAGATTTATTACATTTAAAAATTTCTTTAGCAGGCTTAATTCGTTTCATATCTTTTTCTAAAAATGGGGCATATATTTCATCTCGGCGTGTAGAGCGCAATACCTTAGAGTTATTTATATATTTTAATAACTCCTTATGATTACTAAAATTAGTTGTTGAGTCATATTTTTTCGCTATATCTAATACTTTATTTGTAAGTAGGTTTTTATCTTCATATAGTATATTTTCTGTTTTACTTGGCAAATGAGACAAAGGATTATTTCTACGCTGTACCAGAACAGCTAATACTGCTTTAAACTGTTCTTCATATATACTTTCATCTTTAATATCTTCAAGTAAGTAATATTGTAAATGCCATAAGATATAAAATTTACGTGATGAAGTATCCATTAGCTTTTTTTTATCTAATATCTCTTTAAGTAATTTTCCAACTTCTTCAGCTTTAACAATTAAACTATTTTTATATTCTAAATTATTATCACTAGTTTTCATCTCATCGTACATAATATAAACACTTTCCTTATTTTTAGTTTATGATTATTAAATTCCATTTCATATCAGTTGAATTGACAGTAAATTTTGAGCGAAATTTTAATGTATTACGCTATTTATTTTCACATATACTCTATGGGGGAAATCATTTATAAAGCAGTTATTTTTGAAATATCTAAATCACTAATGAAGCAATTATCTTTAACTCATACGATTGATTTTTATAACAAATAACCCAAACCACCCGTTTTTTATGGGTGAAATTTGTTATTATAAAATTTTATAATTAGTTCTAAGTTAAATTAAAAAAATAGTTGTATAATTGTATGGAGTACTATAACGAAATACCACCCCCAATGCCACTTTTTGATTCGTATAGATTTTCTAATATCTATATTAAAAATGAATACTATGAAGTTAATATTAAAGATCATAATGACTATACTATAGCCAATCAATTTTTAACTGAATATAGTGATAAAGAAAGCACATTTATATCTTATAGAAGGGAGCTAGAAAAGCTTATTAATTGGGCATGGAATATTAAAAAAGTCACTCTTATTCAGCTATGTAAAAATGACTTAATAGAGTATCTAGACTTTTTAAAACAACCTCCAATTTCATGGATTGGTAATAGTAAACAGCGAAGGTATATAACTATTGATAACTTAAGACTACCAAATACGCATTGGAGACCATTTGTTTACCCTAAGAATCACCCCAATCAATATATGATAAAAAACTCATCACTTATAGAGTCAATTATGATTTTAAGTACATTTTTTAAATTCCTGCTAAATAGCAAATATATACAAAGTAATCCGGTCATATTTTTAAGGCAAGAATTATCATATAAATTAAAAAGCCCTCAGCTTTCACAGGTAAAATTAAGCTCAAAACAAAAACAATTAATATTATATTTTAGTGTTGAATTAGCAAATCAAAATTCAAGTAAATATGAACGCACAAACTTTATATTACACCTCATAATATTATTAGGATTAAAACCAAAAGAAATAATTTCTACAAAAAATTTTACTCCCCAAATGGGAAATTTTTATATAAAAAATAAAAAATGGTACTTAAAAACTTCTTTAGATAGACATCTTGAAATTACTGATGTCATGCTACAAGCTCTAAAAAGGTGGAGAAAATATCTGAGCATGAGCCCACTACCTGCTAAAGATGATAAATTTCCATTAATTCCTAGAGAAAAAGGCAATGGAGGCATTTCAACTCAAACACATCTAAGACGTTTAATAAAGCCAGTTATTGATAATATAATATTAAAATCACAAGCTAACAATGGTACTAACATAAATTGCGACTTACTCCTTAATACAAGCTTTAAAAGTATATTTAGATAATTTAATTTACCTGAATTACTGACAGTTTACCTTGGTAATGACACTTATATAACTTCATTTACTGATTTCAGTCATCATCAAATCAGCATTCATCATGTTAGTTGATTTCTTTAATATTTTCTCAACCACTTTTTGTGTAAATTCAGTTGTTGATATGGCTTTATTATTAGAATTACGATTAACATCTGCTGTTTTATAACCCTGCTCAAATACATGTTCAATTGCAAAATTAATATCATTGGCTTCATCAAAAAGGCCAAATGAATAAGCAAGCATTAAACTTGCAGATAGAATTTGTGCTGTTGGATTAGCAATATTTTGGCCCATTAAATCATAGGCTGAGCCACCGGATGGTTCATATAGACCAAAACCATCATCATTTAAACTAACTGAAGGCACAAGACCAATTGAACCAGGTAATACCGAACCTAAATCAGATAAAATATCACCAAATAAATTACTTGTAACCATCACATCAAATTGACGTGGATTTAATACCATTTGCATTGCACAGTTATCAACATACATATGATTAACTGTAACATCAGGATAATTTACAGCTTCTTCTATAACGATTTCACGCCATAGACGAGAAGTATCTAGCACATTAGCCTTATCAACTGAGGTTAATTTTTTCTTTCTTACTTGTGCACGACTAAATGCTGCTTTAACAATGGCTCTTATTGTATTTTCATCATACTCTGCAACATCTGTTGCACAGCGGATACCTTGATTGTTAACAAAACGCTTGTGTTCACCAAAATAGATATCTGCTGATAGCTCTCTAAAAATTTCAATATTAACATCATCACCAATAGCGTTTTCATTTAATGGGCTATTTTCTTTAAGTGCAGAAAAAATCTGAATAGGGCGAATATTAATAGCAAACTTAAAATGCTTTCTCAATGCAAGGATACTATTAGCTTCACAGTTTTTCCATTTTGTAACATGCTGTGCATCTACAGGCCCACCAACTGAACCAAATAAGATTGCATCGGCATTTTTACAAATATTTATAGTCTCTTCTGGACAGTGGTTTTGATACTGATCATACGCACTACCACCAATTAATCCTTCTTCATAAATAAATTGATGATTATATTTTTTTTCAATTGCTTTTAATACTTCTATAGCAGATGCCATTACTTCTGGCCCAATACCGTCACCAGCTAATATCGCAATTTTTTTATCCATTAAATTACTACCTTTTGTTTATTATTTTCATAATTTGATATATATGTTTCTTGTGCAAGTAAGTACTCCAAATCACCTTGACCCTTTAATAAACATTCACGACGAAATGGGTCATATTGAAATGGATAAACTTCACCACCAACAATCACTTCTAAATTTTCTAAATTGACTGTTATTTCTAAGTTATCCTTCTCTGCCTGCATTACAAATGACTCAATAGATTTGCTATCAAGCTCAACTAACAATAAGCCATTTTTAGCTGCATTATTAAAAAAGATATCAGAAAATGAAGGAGCAATAATCACTTTAATTCCTGCCTGTTGTAATGCCCATACTGCATGTTCTCTTGATGAACCACAACCAAAATTAGCGCCTGATAATAAAATTTTCGCATCTTTATAACAAGATTGATTAAAAACAAAATCTTCTTTCTCTTTTAAACGGGCAAATAAATACTCACCATAACCACTTTTTGTTATTTGAGTTAAATATTGAGCTGGAATTATCATGTCGGTATCAACATCACTTAACCACATCGGAATTGCTCTACTTGTAACTTTTGAAAATGCTTTCATACATTCACCTCTGACTCAACCAACATTTGATAACTTGAAATTTTTCCCATAACTGCACTTGATGCTACTGTCTCTGGCGATGCTAAATGTGTAATGCTACCGCTACCTTGACGACCAATAAAATTACGATTAGAAGTACTAATGCAACGTTCTCCTTTTGGTACTTTATCTTCATTCATCGCTAAACACATTGAACACCCTGGCATACGGAATTGTGCTCCTGCTTGAGTAAATATTTTATCTAGTCCTTCACTAATTGCCTGATTTCTTACCTGTTCAGAACCCGGGACAATATACATCGTAACATGACTTGATACTTTTCTACCTTTAAGAATTCCTGCTACTTGTCGTAAATCTTCAATACGCCCATTCGTACAACTACCAACAAAAGCCCATTGTATCGATTTCTCTGAAATAACTTCATTTTCTGTAAATTGTGTGTAGTTATAGGCTTCTTGTGCTAATTTTTGCTGATTTTTCTTAATCGTAGATAATTGAGGAATCTTATCTGTAATACTTGCTGCATGCTGTGGATTAATGCCCCAAGTAACCATCGGTTCTAAAGCATTAATATCAATACTAATGATTTTATCATAACTTGCATCTGGATCACTTCTTAGTTGTTTCCATTGTGCAACTATTTCATCCCATTGAGCTGTCTCTGGCGCATATTTTCTGCCTTTGATATGAGCAAATGTTTTTTCATCAGGTGCTATAAGACCAGCACGCGCACCACATTCAATTGACATATTACATAATGTCATACGTCCTTCCATTGACATAGAACCAATCATATCTCCGCTATACTCAATGACATAACCACTTGCACCCCCAATACCAATGGTTGCGATTAATTTCATAATAACATCTTTAGATGATGCATGCTTTGAAGGAATACCCTTAAATTCTACTTTCATTGTTTTTGGGCGCTTTTGTAAAATACAATTCGTTGCTAATACATGCCCTACTTCTGAAGTACCAACACCAAAAGCTAAACTACCAAATGCACCATGCGTTGATGTATGAGAATCACCGCAAACAACCGTCATGCCTGGCCAGATAAAGCCTAAATCAGGCCCCATGACATGGACAATACCTTGATAGTTACTATCAAAGTCAAAAAAATCGATTCCATGGCGTTTAACATTTTCTCTTAATTGATTCACTTGCATTTGAGCCTGCTTATCATTAAAACTAGAACGATTAACTGGTGATGTTGAAATACTATGATCGATCGTTGCTAGAATTGACTTTGGATTTCTAACTGGAATATTTTTTTCATTTAATTGATCAAACGCTTGTGCAGAAGTTACTTCATGCATCAACATTCGATCAATATAAAGTACATCTGGAAAGCCATGCTTTTGACTAACGATATGACGATCCCAAATTTTATCAATAATGTTTTTATTCATAATTACTTAACCTTCTTTATACTGTAGAAATATGTGTTGATTTAAGAAAATTTTTATCTATATACAATTGATTTGCTGCATCAATAAATGCTTTGAGTGCTGATATTTCAATATCTGAATCCTTTGCAATACCTTTATAGTTTTTATGTTTTTCAGCACTGATAATTACCGTAGTCTCAGCTGTAGAATAGGTCCCTGTATCTGTTAAAGACTTAGAGTAGTAATCAATAATATCCACACCTGGAATATAAGGTAATACTGAGTTTACTAATGCTGCTAAAGCTGAATTCTCACCTTGCATGCAAACACGTATATCTTCTTGATCAAAAAACCTACCTTGAATTTCAAAATAACCAATATCAGATTCAGATTTTCCATAAAATATTTTTGATGGTTGAATCGGTGAACGAATTAACTTATAAGCGGAAATTAATTCCAAATCAGTAATGCCTTTACGTCGTTCATGATAATGGTTTTTAATTTCTTGGGCAATTCGTGCTTTTTCATCTTCATCACAAACATAACCAAATTTTTCAATAATTTTTTTTGCGTGATTACCACCTGATAATGGCCCAAAGACAAACGATATTTCACTACCAATACTTTTTGGATCAAATGGTTGATACGCTAATGGATTTTTTAATATGGCATTGGTATGGCCACCTGAAGTATGCCTAGCTGCATTAACACCTACAATTGGTGAGTGTGGTTGTTTTGGTAGCATTTTTTGTGCAATAAAATCAGATACTTCTTTTAAACCATTAATATTAATACCTGTATAGTATTGAGTATCCTTTTGTTTTCCAAATGAATCAATATACATCACGCATTGTTCTAATGCTGCGTTTCCAGCTCTTTCTCCAACGCCATTAATACAACATTCTATCTGTCTTGCAGGCCCGTCAAAAACACCATTAACCGAATTTTCTAAAGCTAAACCAAAATCATTATGGCAATGAACAGACCAAATAATATCTTTTTTTGGAAATTCATTTTTAATAATTGCTGCATGCTGATTCATATGATTAACAAAATAGTCTTCTCCTTGATGTTTAGATGCTCCACCAATTGTATCAGGACAATTGATAATCGTTGCACCAGCTGACACTGCCGCTTTAAATAACTCTGCTACATAGTTAAACTTATCACCTAGCCTTGAATAGCCTTCTGCTGAAAATTCAACCTCAAAACCATCATCACTGGCTATTTTAATTAAACGGTAAACTTCATCAATATTCTTCTTTTCATCATGTTTATTGCCAAGGCTTACTTGTGCTAGATTCGGATCAACTGGTAAATAAATATGCACGCGTGCTTTAGATGATGCTTTAAGTGGCGCTAATGCTTCCATTGTTTTGATTAATTGCGCCTCACGCATCTGACAAAGACCTGCAACAATCATATTTGATTTTTTTTCGAACATTCTTTGTGCAATCGAATAAACAATTTGAAAGTCTAATTGACTAGCTGCAGGAAACCCTGCTTCTAAAACATCAATCTTAAGTGCATCGGCATAATCAGCATAACGAATATTATCTTCAAAACTCATCCCAGCACCAGGTGATTGCTGACCATCTCTTAATGTGGTATCAAAGATATGTATTTTTTGACTACTTTCCATTCTCTAACCTTATGATTATCTTAGTTTTTTTATTATTTTATCAGAAATGGATTGATATGAAATTGCTAACATTCTTTAATTTACTTAAAATTTGGAATTTTATTTCAATATATAGTAAAATTTTAGTTAAATATTTTAATATTTAATCATTATTTGAAAAGGATACTAATATGGATAGAACAGATAAACATATATTAAATCTACTACAAGAAAACTGTAAAATTAATAATCAAGACTTAGCAGAACGTGTTTCTTTATCTCCATCACCTTGTCTTCGCCGTGTCAAACAGTTAGAGAGTGATGGGTTTATCAACCGCTATGTTGCTTTATTAAACCCAGAGAAACTTGGACTTCAACTAACGATTATCATATCTGTAGGTTTAATTAGTCATGATCGTAAAATGATGGCTCACTTTGAAAATAAAATTACTCAATTTCCTGAAGTTATTCAATGTGATTTAATTGCAGGTCAAGCGCAGGATTATATGCTTAAAGTTATTGCCACTAACTTAAATGCATATCATGATTTTTTAATTCATAAATTAACGCAAATTGATGGCGTTAAAAATGTTCACTCAAGCTTTGTACTAAAAAAGATTGTTGATCATCCAGGATTGCCACTTGAGTAAGATAGTTATACATAGAAAAAAAGAGATTCTATAAAGTTGTACAACCTATAGATGATTGATTTTCCTTTGACTGGTTAGCTTTATCACTAAAGATTTGAGGTACTTGTTCTTTTTTTGCTTTAGACTCCTCTAAACTTTGTTTATACTTTGCAACTTTTGTTTCTCTATTAGCTTTACGTTCTGGTGTATTAACATTCAATGCACAGTCTATAGGCTTTCTAATTTTAAAAATTTTATTTCTAGCACTGTCATCTTGCAACTGCTGTGCATATTCTTCAGGGTAATCTTGCCAACATTTAAATTGATCTGACATAGTCTCTACTATTGCTTTTATATTTTCTCCCTGACCACAAGCTTTTAAGTCATCTATATGGTTTATTTTTTGAGGTAAATTAACTGTTAACTGAATATCTGCCCAAGGATCACTAATTATTACATCTCCAACCTCATTCTTCGCGATAACAAAATCATGTGATATCCCCAAAGAAAATACTCTTGCTACAATTTGATTTTGATTCAATTGATTCGCTAAAAATGCTGCTTGTAAAGTACAGTTTGCATAATGATTTTCCAATGCTATTGTATAAAATTCACACATTGAAGTACTTTGTTTCTCAGCCTCAAATAAAAATTTATCATATGAATAAAATAATATATCCATAAATACGCCAAGATCAGGCTCATCTTCATAGTGAAAAAAATCTGGATCAAACTTACCACTAACTATATGTTTTAAACATTCCTTATAACGTTCTAATTCCATATTTGAACAAGGTTCAAATATTCCACCACAGCTTAATCGGTTTAATTCTTCTTGTGCCATACGCTCTAATTCATCTCGACACCTTTCTAATCTATTTGAATTAGGAAAATCTTCTTCTAACATGGCAGCTGCAGTTCTACTAATATAAAACTCTGAAACAATTTGATTTTTGAAACCTTCTATTAATTGGTAAATATTCATTGCATCCCCATTTTAACCTAATACTATAAAAATCTCATAAAATATAATAAATAATTACTTAAATGTCAATTATTACTTTTATTTGCAATGTGCAGACTGTTAGTAAACAATAATTATCGTTATAATTACATACAATTAAATATTTTATAAATAAATGGATTTTAAATAAAAATGACACGGATTAATTCTGATAATGCGTTTAATCTATATCTTAAAAATTTTAAAAAACACTCAAAACCTAAAATTGGTAAAGAATCTGAATACCCCTTAGTACACCTTGATAGAATAAGATTTGGCCAAGCGGTTACTGATACAACTAAACTTTTTAAACAATTATTTAAATCCCTTGGCGGCAAAGCGAAATATAATGATGACGATGATATTATTAATTTTAAAACACCAACGCCTTATGGCGATGCAATTATTGGAACAGATCTTGGTTACTGTACTTTAGAAATTGGCCTACCACCAGTTAATTCAATTACGGATTTGTATTGTGTTAACCAAATGATTATGAATAAAATTGTAGATGTTACAGAAGCTTTACAGATTGGAGTTTTAGGCTATGGTATTCAACCTCTTAGCATGCCAAATCACTCATTTTTAGCAAATAAAAATCGTGCTAATGCCATTGATAAACGTTACCAGTCCAACAATAAGCTAAATCATGGTGCTAAAGACTTATATCTAAATGCCATCAGTGCAGCAGAGCATACCCATGTTGATATCACACCAGATATCGCAATTGATTATTTAAATGCTATGAATAAAATTTCCCCCTATTTAATCGGTGCTTTTGCAAACTCAAACTTATGGAATGCTAAAAGTGACACTTATAGAGAACCACGAGAGTTATTTTGGGATTATATTGTTAATTTAAAAAAAGATAAAAACCGTCATGGTATCCCTAAAAACTTTAATAATATAAAGCACTATTTTGATACGCTAATACAGTTTGAACCTATTACAACCTATCGTAAAGTTAACCAAAAACAAGTTTATTATGAGTTTAATCAAACTGCTTCAATTGATGAATTTTTAACAACACAACAAACAACCGTTATCGATACAACTGATAATACACTAACAACACTTCAGCCTGAATTAGTTGATTTGCACTTACATGAACGATTTATCTGGTATAACAATCGAATTAAATCAATTTATGGCACAGTCGAATCAAGAATTGCAGCACAGCAAACTCCTGAGCACTCTTTATTACCAAATATACTGACTTATGGTTTAAGACTTAATATTGATGGTTTAGTCCAATATACTGAGTCTATGCCTTTAAGTAATCAATTAAGACAGTCTATTGCCCAAAACGGATTAAATCATGATCATGTTAAAATATTAAAGCATATTGTATCGATTGCTAAAGAAGGTCTACAACAGTTTAATGAAGATGATCAATTATTAGATCCACTCTTAAATAAAGATTATTTTAGTATAAAAGAAACAGAAACTTTTAATCGCTATGGCATTAAAAAGTTGGTTGATTGTTATCGGTATAGAAAAATTAATTAATAAACTAATACTAATTTACAACGCTTGGCTTATTTTCATGTATTTTAGTAATATTATTTTCTTTTTGCATCTTAGCTAAATATAACCAAGTCTCAATGATTGTATCTGGATTTAAAGACACGCTATGAATACCTTCATCAATTAACCATTGAGCAAAATCAGCATGATCAGATGGGCCTTGGCCACAAATACCAACATACTTAGACTGATCATTACAAGCTTTAATTGCCATTGATAGCATAGCCTTAACTGCTAAGTCACGCTCATCAAATTGATCCGCCACTAAAGCAGAATCTCGATCTAGTCCTAAAGTTAATTGCGTCATATCATTAGAACCAATTGAAAATCCATCAAAATACTGAAGAAATTCGTTAGCTAAAACTGCATTTGACGGTAATTCACACATCATAATAATTTTTAACTCATCTTTTCCTCGTTCAAGACCATTTGCTTTAAGTACCTCAATAACATTTTCTGCCTCATTTAACGTACGCACAAAAGGAATCATTACCTGAACATTTTTTAAACCCATTTGATTACGCACACGTCTTACTGCATCACACTCCATTTCAAAGCATGCTTTGAAATTATCAGCAACATAACGAGATGCACCTCTAAAGCCAATCATTGGATTTTCTTCTTCAGGTTCAAAGACAGAACCACCAATTAAATTCGCATATTCATTTGATTTAAAATCAGATAAACGTACAATCACCTGCTTTGGATAGAATGCTGCAGCTAGTGTCGCAATACCTTCAGCAAGTCTTTGCACATAAAACTCTCGTGGTGATTCATAAGCACTGGTTGCTTCTTCAATTTCTTTTTTAATATCTTCTGGCATTTTATCTTTTTGTAATAATGCATTTGGATGAATACCAATGGCATTATTAATAATAAACTCTAAACGTGCTAAACCAACACCACTATTTGGCAAATATTGAAAATCAAATGCGCGCTCAGGATTGGCAATATTCATCATAATTTTAAATGGAATCTCAGGCATTTGATCAATATCAATTGTTTCTTTTTGATAGTCTAATTGACCTTGATATACATAACCTGTATCACCTTCAGCACAAGATACGGTAATAACCTCATCAGATGCAACACTTTCTGTTGCATTAGAACAACCAACAACAGCTGGAATACCCATCTCTCTTGCTATAATTGCTGCATGACAAGTTCTACCGCCACGATTCGTAACAATTGCAGACGCTATTTTCATCACAGGTTCCCAATCTGGATCTGTCATATCTGTCACAATCACATCACCAGGTTGAATTTGATGAATCTCTTCAACTGAATGAACAACTTTAGCAGTACCATGACCTATCTTTTTACCAATAGAACGGCCTTCAGCAAGTATATTTGTCTTTTGATTAATACTATAACGTTCAATAACACGCTTAGATGCTTGACGACTAACAACCGTCTCTGGTCTTGCTTGTAATATATAAAGCTGACCGTCTTCACCATCTAATCCCCACTCAATATCCATCGCACGGCCATAATGATTTTCAATGGTCACTGCAAAACGAGCAAGCTCTAAAATTTGCTCATTAGTAATTGAAAATTTTGACTGTTTTTCTTTTGATACTTCAACTACATTTACAGATTTACCCGCACTTGTATCACTTGAAAAAACCATCTCTTTAGCTTTTTCTCCAAGTGTTTTTCTAATAATAGGATCAAAGCCTTTAATCAGTGTTGGCTTATGTACATAAAACTCATCTGGGTTAACCGCACCTTGAACTACCATTTCGCCCAAACCATAGGATGAAGTAATAAAAACAACATCTCTAAAACCACTTTCTGTATCAACACTAAACATTACACCGCTTGCACCTTGGTCACTTCGAACCATTTTTTGAATGCCTGCTGATAATGCAATTTCTTTATGATCAAAACCTCGATGTGCGCGATAGGAAATTGCACGATCGGTAAATAATGATGCAAAGACTTTGCGTAATGCATCTAATACTTGATCAATACCACTAATATTTAAAAATGTTTCTTGCTGACCTGCAAATGATGCATCAGGTAAATCTTCTGCTGTTGCAGAAGAACGTACAGCTACAACTGCATCTTTATTAACATCATCTAACTGGTTATAAGCTTTTTCAATTGCTTGTTTAAACTCATCAGAAAATGGTACTTCCATAATCCATTGACGAATACGACTACCAGATTCAGCTAATGCATTGATATCATCAACATCTGTTTGATCTAATAAATTATAAATCTTTTTATCTAAATCATTTTGTGCTAAAAATACTCGAAAAGCATCAGAAGTCGTTGCAAAGCCATTTGGTACTCTTACGCCTAAATCAGATAAATGGTTGATCATCTCCCCTAAAGAAGCATTTTTACCACCAACGCGATCGATATCACCCATATTAATTTGATCAAAAGATAAAATGTAGTCCATTGTTGATTAACCTTTAAAAAATTCCAGGTGCCATTATACTAACACGCAAGATTATCTTGAAAAAGCAGATTAATTAAAGATTAAGAGAAAAATTTATGCAACGTGATGTATTATTGATTTCTGATGGTACTGGCATTACTGCTAACTCATTAGCACAAAGTCTTTTATCTCAGTTTGACCAAGTAGAATTTAATGTAACCAATCACCCGTTTATTAATAATGAAATTAAAGTAAATAAAATAATTACTGAAATTGAATCCATTTATGCGCAAACAGGCAACCCACCAATTGTCATTACAACCATTGTCTGCCCTGATACATTATCACGTATACGTCAAACCAATGGTGTTGTATTAGATTTTATCCAAACCTTTATTGGTCCTTTAGAAAAAACACTTGGCATTGAGTCCTCTCATACCATTGGTAAAGCTTACGGCATGCATGATTACGAAAAATATAAAAAGCGCATTGATGCATTAAATTTTAGCTTAAATACTGATGATGGCGCCTGCCCAAATCAATATGATCAATCTGAAATTATTTTAATTGGTGTCTCTCGCTGTGGTAAAACGCCGACAAGTCTATATTTAGCATTACATCATAGCATTGCTGTCTCAAATTACCCTCTAACTGAAGAAGATATTGAAAATTTCACACTACCAAAGTCCTTAATTAAACATAAACGCAAACTATTTGGGCTAACCATTGGTGTTGAACGTTTAGTTACAATTCGTAATGAACGAAAACCTAATAGCCGTTATTCGTCACTAAAACAGTGCCAAGCTGAAGTTAAAGCAGTTGAAAAGCTTTACCGACAATATAATATTCCATTTTTAAATTCAACTACACTTTCTGTTGAAGAATTAGCAACAAAAATTATGGCTAAGCGAAGTTAGTTACTTCAATGTAAATTTTTTACAATATCTGCTAATACAATTATTTAAATAACCTACCATCAAATGAAAAGTCATAGCAATGAATATCTTTAATATTTGCAAACTCATGATGCAATGGATTAATCATATAATTATATTCATATAATGGTGTAATTACCGATGGTACTTTTAAAACACAGCTTTCCTTTGAAGCCAACCATTGATCACCAATTTCTCTTAAACGATAATGTTCTACTTTTTTAAAATCCTCACCCAGGTTTTTTTTTGTTAATTCTTTTATTGAAACGCTAGACAAATCAGCAGAGATAATAACTTGATCCATCGGAATAATAGGTTCATAGTGAACTAATGATTCTAAAATTGCTAATGCTTGAGATTCTGCAGTATAAATTATTTGATTTCCCTTACTATGCCAACGTCCTGAAACATATAAGCCACCAAGTCCATTTAAAAGTGATTCAGCATGTTTTTTCTTTGTTATTCTCCAAACAATCATTAACTATAAATTCCATATTCAATACGATATAAAATATCATCTACAATTTGACACCCTAAGGAGTTTTTCAATAAATCAATTGGTCTTTTATTATCAAGAGAAATATTATCTGTTACAAGCCATTGATAAGTCTTATTTTTTTCACCAAATACATCAAGTGCATGTGCATAGACTTTTGCAATTAGTATTAATCTATCTGATTCATTTTCTCCTAAAAACCCTTGTGCTTTTCTACGTAAAAAAGTTTTTCTATTAATTGGTATTAATGTTAAAAGACATTCTTCTGTTAAACCACTTGCTTTAGCAAATTTTGTCAAAGCAGATGCTCCAATTCCACGACTAACTTCATCATACAAATCATTATCATTGTGAATATGTTTATTTTTAAAATTTGCCTTTCCAAGCAAATGATCAATGAATACAGTCATATTTTAATCTCCAAACACAAACTGGTAATCTGTCTACAATTATAAGACAAATTACATAAAATATCAATTTTGATAAGTGACACCTACACTATCGTAATCTTATAACAATGCTGAAATTAGACACTTTTATATCATATAATGTGTGCAATATTACATGCCATAGGAGTAAACTATATTGTTTAAAACCAACCGCATCAATCAAATTCTTAGCGCTTTTGCAAGTGGTGCAGTCAGTGCTTTTATTTTGATTTTTATCTTTTCATTTATTCAAAATTTTCACATTCATTTAGACGATGCATTTAAATATCAATTATACAGGCTCATGGTTTGGGGTGGTGTATGGGCTATAGTTCTAGTAATTATTTCTTTATATACCCAAAAGAATTTTTTAAAATTTATTATTCTTGGTAGTTTAGTTGTATTTTTCAACTTTATTGTAAAAATGCCGCTTGAAGGCAGTGGTTTTTTTGCCATTCATGCAGGTTTAAAAACTTTTTTAATGAACATAGTTTTTAATTACCTATGGGCTTTATTAACTGTTTTTATCTATCAGATGGCTATTACAAAAGATAAATCTTGATAACAACTAAAACCATTATGTTTGATATGAATTATCTTGTAACGGCTCACTTAGAATAGAGGCGCTAAGAAATAACATATCAGCATTAGTCGGTTTATAGGTATATGCCACTATACTCTTTTCAAGATATATCCTTATTTCATTTGAGTTTTTATTAAGCAAATCTATAGGCTTCTCACCATTTGTATTTTTAATATTTCCGTCAGCACCACACGTTTCAATTAGGTACTTAACTAAACTCATATCTTTTCTTAGATATGCCAAATGTAGTGCGGTATTTCCATCGCTCATTTGCGCATTAATATCAAACTTTCTGTTTCTACTTTCTTCTAATAAAGAAATGATTACATCATTCATAGTTTTTTCACTATGTGAAGCAAAAGCCTGGGACCATATATCACCTTGATCTCCTAGATGTTCTCTGCCTTTCAATATAGCTGTATGTAGCGCATTTTTTCCATATAGATCTGATATGGTAAGGTCTGTTTCAAAGTGTTTTATTAATATAATTGCACTTGAACATGAATTATTAGCAATTGCCCAATGTAATGGTGTATTATTATAACTATCATCTTGCTTATTTAACGAGCTATTAAATACATTGATCATTTCAGGAATTTTATAAATTAAATTAATTCTTGCAAAATGTTCTAACCATTTATCCTTTTTTTGTGGCAAACCAGGAATTCTTAATAAAAACATTCCATTATTACACTCAATATCTAAACCTATTAAAAATAATTGACTTTGAGAAAAAGAATGATCCCATATTTTTTTACTGCCCTGCTTAGAAAATTGATTAAAAGCAGCACTTAAAATATCAAAAAAATCTTGATCGTTAGCTGTATTACTTAAAGCTAAGCTATTTATTTTATCAACTATATCGGACCTAAAACCAGTTAATTGTTTTAAACGTCCTTTTTCACGATCATAAATACTAATATATTTATTAATTATATCTATATATTTTTCACTCAACATAAAATAAACCTTTGCAACCTGATAGTATCAATTTGACCAAAAATATATTATAATAACAAATTATTAATTTAGTTAAATAAAATAGTCATAAAATCACTGTAAAATAATCATAAATATTAATACCTAACCTACTAAGTAAACAAATTCATTAGTATTTAATTTTCATCAAATACATATAGATAGCTATCACAAAAGACAAATCATAGACTCTTAAGCACTGGCTTACCGCGTTTATCTTCTAATACAACCCGACAACCATTTCTAAACTGCGTACACCCCCACCAAAATCCTTTTCCTTTGGTTGATTTCATTCGTCTAAGCTCAGCACCACACTTAGGACATGGATTTTTAATCGGTATATTACCCTTACCTTTAAGATCAGCTATTGCTTGAACACCTTGATAAGCTGAAGCAGCAATTCGTTGCATAAAGTCTTTAAAATCTGACTGGCCCTTTGCAATTTTATCTAACTCTAACTCCCAATCAGCTGTCATTTCTATACTAGTAATCTCTTCAGGCAATAGCTTAATTAACTCTCTAGCTTTATCTGTAGAAACTAAGCTTTTAGTCTTACCTTTAGATTTGATATATTCACGTTTTTTTATTGTCTCAATAATATTTGCTCTTGTTGCTTCAGTACCAATTCCTTTAACGCTAGCTAAAATAGATTTTGCTGCCTCATCTTCAACTCGCCTACCGCAGTTTTTCATCGCGGAAATAAGTGTTGCTTCAGTATAATGTTGAGGTGGTGTTGTTTTTTTATTATGTAATTCTAAATCTTTTAACATGACAGCATCATTCTTATTAAATGGTGGTAGTGCTTTAGCATCTTTATCTTCATCATCTTCTTTACTAAATGCCTGTTTCCATCCTTCTTCTAATACTAAAATCCCTTTTGTAGTGAAAATCTCATCACAACATTCAACCTGTATAATAGTTTCATCATAAATAAAATCTCCCATAAATTGAGCTAAGTAGTATCGAACAATTAAATCATAAACTTGTCTTTCCTCACGACTCATTGCATTAATATTAATTTTTGAATTATTAGTTGGAATAATTGCATGGTGTGCTGATTCTGATACTTTCTTATCATTCCAACAACGTGATTTAAACGTATGATCACAATATTTAATTAAATTATCATATTCATGATCTAATGATTTTAACGTATTAAAAATAGTTATAGCCTCATCAAATTGCTCCATATTCAAATAACCACAATCTGTTCTAGGATACGTTGTCGCTTTATGCCTTTCATAGAGTGCCTGTGCACAATTAAGCGTATCTTGTGCACTTAAACCATATTTACTATTAGCAAGTTTTTGTAACTCCGATAACGATAATGCCAAAGGTGCTTTTTTAGATTTTTTCTTTTTCTCTAATGATGTAATAACGCCTTTTTGCTCTTTACATTTATCAACCACAGCTTTGGCAAATTTTTTATCTAAACACCTACCTTCATCATCTCCCTTAGCATACTCTGGAATAAGCCAATTAAATTCAGCCGACAACTGATCTTGTACAACCGTTGCAGTGACTGTATAAAATGCTTTTGCTTTAAAATTCTCAATCTCTAAATCTCTTTCGACAACCAATCTAACTGAAGGCGTCTGTACCCTACCAATTGAAAATAAATTAACACCACTACCCAAAATTAAGGTTGCTGCACGCGTATAACTTAAACCACAAATCCAATCTGCTCTTTGGCGGCCTAAGCCTGCCCAGAATAATGGTTCAGTAACACTACCATCTTTAAGATTAGATAATGCTTTTTTAATAGATGCATCATCTAATGCTGATAACCATAATCTTTTAATAACACCCTTATAGCCAGATTTAGCAATAATAAGCCTTGCAATTAACTCACCTTCTCTATCGGCATCTGTCGCAATAACAATTTCTGTCGCCTGTTTAATGCAGTTATTAACTATTTTAAGCTGAGCTTTACTTTTAGGATTTGCTGCTAGTTTCCAGCGCTGTGGAATAATTGGTAAATCTTTCATATCCCAACGTTTATATTTTTCATCATAGGCAACAGGGTCAGCTGGTTGTAATAAGTGACCAAACCCCCAAGTAACAATCGTATCTGTATTTGACAAATAACCATCATGACGTTGATTACAGCCTAATACAGAGGCAATATCCCTACCTTGTGATGGCTTTTCAGATAGATAAACTTTCATTGTTATTTAATTCTCTTTAATCTTAACTGAGTAATAATTTACAAGGTTATATAATTTTATAAAATAGTTTGCAATGAAATATAAATTTAACGTCCATTATTTCCATTAAGCATTTATAAAAAATTACACTTTAAGCTTATTATCATGCTTTTGCTGAGGGAATACTTTATTAATAATCCATTTAAAACTAGCACCTTGAAAGACAATAGATAAAATCACAACCACATAAGTTAACGAGACAATCACCTCATCATCTGGAATCGATAAAGCCAGTGCAATTGAAATACCACCTCGAATCCCTCCCCACGTCATTAGCACATTTTCACGCCAATAAAATCGCCTTAATCGTATATTTCTAAACATATTAGGAAATGAAACACTAATATAACGTGAAATAAATATTACGATAAAGCCTAAGACACCTAAAATAATACTCTCGATATGAAATGTAATTGTTAACATTTCCAAACCAATTAATACAAATAAAAAACAATTTAAGATTTCATCAATTAATTCCCAGAAATTATCTAATGTAACAATGGTACTTGCTTTAAATCGTTCTTTTTTCATATGATGGCCAATCACTAAGCCTGCAATCACCATTGAAATCGGCGCTGATACACCTAAGTTCTGAGCTAATATATAACCTGCACTTGAAACTGCTAATGTAATTGTAATAGCGACTTGTTTATCATCAACATTCTTAAGTAGTCTTGCTGCTAAAAATCCTATCACTGCACCAAAGACAATACCACCAACAGCTTCATGCAGTATACCTAATGAAATATGTGTAATACTAAACTCATCACCATAAAAGAAAACACTTAATAATGAAATAAAAATTAAAATACCCGCAGCATCATTAAACAAGGCTTCTCCAGTAATACGCATCTTAATCTTTTTAGGAACTGCTTTTGTTGTTTTAAGCACACCTAGTACAGCAATGGGATCAGTCGGTGAAATTAATGCACCAAATAATAAACAGTAAGGTAATGATATTTGATAAGAAATCAGTCCACTTACCCACCAAATTAACAAACCAGTAACAATTGTGGAAGCTACCACACCAAAGCTTGCAAGATAGACAATAGATAATAGGTTTTTCTTTAAATCAATTGTATTTACATGTAATGCGCCTGCAAATAATAAATAACTAAGCATTACCTCAAGTACTGTTTTTCTAAAATCAATACCACTTAGTAAATTATTAATAGGCGTAAAAACAGAAGGAAACAACTTTAGAAACATCATTACAATAATTGAAATAATCAAAGTTGTAATTGTCATTCCAATCGACTTTGGTAATTTAAATAATTTATAATTTATGTAACTAGATAAAGCACTTATTACCACTAACACTGCAAATAATAGATGATAGCTCATTCACAACCCATTTATAAATTAATCACATACTTTTAAACTTTAGTGGATTATATCAGAATTTAATAAAAAATTATAAATATTCTACCAAAGTATTTTTCTAAAGCTAGGCATTAAAGTAATATCAGCAATAAGTTATCAAGTAATTATAACTTAGATATTGATAAACGATTATTAGTTAGAGCATTTATGAACAGAACGCTTGCTTTACTCCATAATTTACTTGATTCATGCGGCATCGCTTTTGGATAACCACTAACATTAGTAATCACAACATCGTTGGCTAATTTAATGGTTTCATCATGGGCACTGCCTTCTACATTGCCACCCTCTGATAAAGCCATATCTACGATTACTGCACCATTTTTCATTTCACTTAACGTTGTGCTAGGTATTAAAATGGGGGCTTTTTGATTGGCTTTTCTTGCTCCAGTGATGATAATATCAGCATCTGCTACAATTTCTTTAATCAGTTTTTGTTGATCAGCTAAACTTGCCTCTTTATCAAAATAAATTGTTTTTGCACCTAGTTTCTTAGCTCTAGCTTCTTGATCTGAATTAGTAACTAGTACGGTTGTATTTAAATTTTGATTAATTGCCTCTTCTAATGCTGCAAAGCCTACAGTTCCTGCTCCAATAATAACAACATTATTAGCCTTTAGTTGATGCTTTTGTATTGCATCTAATAATGCTAAACGACCCGCTATTTTACTCATAGCAGATAATATATTCATTGGATGCTCTGCTGGCAATTCCAGTTGATCAACACTATAAGCACAAATACCTCTTTTATGATATTCATCAATATGTGATGAATTTCTCTCTTGTGGGTCAAGTGCACCAATCATAATACTGCCAGCTTTTATAGCTCGGTTTTCCAAAACTTCACGATTGCGATCAGGTCGTTTTGCTCGAATGACTATATCAATATTTTCAAAGAGTTTTTGATATGCACTTATGTTTATATTATCAAGATAACGAATGAACGCCCCATTTCTTTGATAATCACTATCTTCAAAGCCAGCGCCTTTACCTGCATCATGCTCAACAAATACTTGATAGCCTAAGCTTATTAATTCAGAGACATCGCTTGGAATTAAAGCAACGCGTCTTTCGTCTGCTTTTGTCTCTTTAACTAATAATATATTTTTTTCTTCCATGATAATGATCCTTTTATCTTTAAATTATTTTTCAAATACAGCAATAGACTCAACATGTGCAGTATGTGGAAACATATCCATAATACCAGCACTTAACATTGTATATCCTTTATCATTGACCAGTATACCAGCATCCCTTGCTAGAGTTGCAGGATTACAAGAGACATAAACAATTCTTTTTGCATTAAAGCGTTCAATTTGACTGACAATTTCAACCGCTCCAGCACGAGGAGGGTCTAGTAAGATTTTATCATATTGTTGATTTGCCCAATCTGCATTATCAATCGTTTCAAATAAATTTGCAGGGTGAAATTCTATATTATTAATATCATTTAGTTTAGCATTTTCTAACGCTCTTTCAGTCATTTGGCTATCACCTTCAACACCTATTACTAATTTTGCATGCTTTGCTAATGGCAAACTAAAATTACCCAAACCACAAAATAGATCAAGCACACAATCCGTTGAGTTTAATTCCATTAAGCTAATTGCTTGGTTAAGCATTTTCTGATTCATCTGAGGGTTTACTTGAGTAAAGTCATTTGGTTGGAATCGAATTTCAATACCAAAGTCATCTATGTTATAGCTTAAATAACTTTCTGACTCTGTTACTTCTGGATAAAATAATTTAATTGTATCAGGACCTTTTGATTGTAAATAAAGCCAAATAGCATGCTTTTTAGCAAAGTTAGTTAATTGCTCCAAGTCAGACTCATTAAATTTTTGTAAATGTCTTACAATTAACGCAGTTTTATGATCGTCAACAGCAACTTCAATTTGCGGTATTTCTCTATATAAACTTAGTGAAAAAATTAACGCTTTTAAATCTGCAATAAGTTGATCAACAGATGAGTGTAAAACTGGACATTGCTCCATATCAGTAATGAACTGACCACCTCGCTCTCTAAAACCAACTAAAACTTTTTCTTTTTTATGTACATAGCGAACACCTAAACGTGCTTTATTACGATAATTCCAAGGATTTTCATTAATTAAAGGTTCAAGCCAATTTAAAGGTGCTAAATTGCCAAAATGTTCAAAGTGACTTTTTAAAGTATCCATTTTTAGCTTAATTTGACCATCAGCAGATACGTGTTGTAAAGCACAGCCACCGCATAAACCAAATACTTTACATTTTGGCGCCACACGATCAGGCGATGCTTTTTTAATATCAACTGCTAAAGCTTCATCATATTTACTATGTGTTGATTCATACTGAAATGATACAATTTCATCTTTTAATGCTAAATCAATAAATGTTGTTTTACCATTAATTTGGCTAATACCACGACCTTCATGACTTAGAGAGGCTATTTCAGCTTCGAAAATACCTTCTGGTGGACGTTTAGCACGACGCCTTCTATTTTTATGTTTTTTGTACTTATTTTTTGTAACTTCAAGTTGATCATTCATTTTTAATATACGGTTGCCTATTTTAATTCATGGCATAGTGTAAGTATTTTAATAACGAGAATCAATTACTCAATTCAAGAACTGCTTTAACAAGTTTATCAATACCTAAGGAAACTTGATATGGATTTTCTCCTAACATATACGCAGGTGTTGAAACAACTTTTCTATCTTTATCAATACAAATACCATCAACCTCAGTTAGGTGATGCTTTGCACCTTTCGCTTCAATGGCTTTTGCTGCAGTTAAATCTTTACCGATGGTCATATTAACATTTGCGCCACAAATATCCGCCATCATCATTGGTGAAATACAAATAAAACCCATTGGTTTACCCATCTGATAGGCTTTTTTGGCAAAGCTTAAAACATCTTCATTAACCGTAAAGCTTTCATCTCCTTTAAGTGCAAAATCAAATAGATTTTTTGCTGCACCAAAGCCACCTGGAAAAATAACTGCATCATAGTCACTTAAGTTTGCATCATCAATTGCTTTAATATTACCACGCATAATCCGTGCTGACTCATCTAGAATGTTTCGACTTTGATCCTTAACTTCTTGCTGGGTTCTATGATTAATCACATGATGCTGCATTCTATTAGGTGCTAAACCTTCATATTGTACACCTTCTCTTGATAATGCTAATAACGTTAAAACGGATTCATGAACTTCTGCACCATCTAAATGACCACAACCTGATAATACAACAGCAACCTTTTTTGTTTTCTCTGTCATAAATTACTCCTAAATCCTATTTATTCTTTATCTATGCTTGATCATAGCAAATATTTGATGTCAAAAAAATAGCGATTTGTTTTAAATAATTTGTATCAAAATAACACACATTACCATTTTGAATAAAAATAAAATAATCATACAAATTAATTACATACTAAGATCGAATAAATTAAGTTTAAGTTATACAAAAACATATAAAGGTATATTTCAACACTATTTATATTTCAACTGCCATTTTAAAAGGTCAGACAGCAGCATAAAACTATCTTAAAATAATTACACATTAAACAATTAAACTAAGAGTCGTTATGAAAGAAAATAATGCAAATACTGAATTTCAAGTTAACTGGAACGCATATATTGGTGATTGGATTGGTTGGCGTCATTATAATTTTAATAGTTATTCGCACTGGGAAATTACACCTAAGAACAGAGAGTCTATAGAGCCAGGCAAATATATGTATGTTTTGACTTCACAACCGACAAATTCATTTCGCTATCTACCTGTAGATGAAAAAACTGGTGAGCAATATCGCTCTCACTCTCAACTTGCAGGAGGACAGCCTGTATTGGCAGCAGGTTATTTTGAAGTTGATGAGGACTATAGTATTTCATGGGTAGATAACGCTTCTGGACACTATAAACCCGATGCAAATAGCGTAGCTACTGCAATTAAAGTCTTAGAACATCTTGGATTTAATGTTTCTGATACAGAAGCAAGAGCACATGTATTAAATACTTCTGATACAGAGTATCTACCTTGGCTACAGCAAACCTTATTAAGCTATGCAAGAATAGCTAAAGGTTGGGTTAGTAACCCACCTGGAAGGTATAAAGGTTTACCAATCCCTAATGAAGAAGAGTTAGGGCCAATGCCATATTAATTCTAACATTAGCTACTATTATAAAGTGAAAGCTTCTTAATCTAAAAATTAATCAATAAATTTCTCTGACTATTGATAATAAATACATTAAAATAATCTCATGCTATTCTTATTAAAAGAAAATCAATTAAAAGGCTATACATTTTATTATGCAAATTGTTAAAACAATTGAAGCTGATTTACTTGTTATTGGTGGCGGTATAAATGGAACAGGCATTGCTTGTGATGCACAAGGCCGTGGACTTAAAGTCGTATTATGCGAAGCTAAAGATTTAGCTTCTGCAACGTCATCTTATAGCAGTAAGCTAGTCCATGGTGGTTTGCGTTATTTAGAACAATATGAGTTTAAGCTAGTTAGAGAGGCTTTAAAAGAACGTGAAGTATTACTTAATAAAGCACCACATATTATTCATCCATTAACATTTATTTTGCCTTATGCTAAACATTTACGTCCCAAATGGATGATTAGAGCAGGCTTATTTCTATATGATCATTTATCTAAACTCAAATCGCTTAATAAATCAAAAGGACTATCTTTAAAAAATACCCAAGAAGGTGAAAATTTAAAAGAAAAATTTAGCTATGCCTTTAGTTATTCTGACTGTCGAATTGATGATTCAAGAATGGTTGTTTTAAATGCCATGCAAGCCAAAGAATTAGGTGCAGAAATTTATGTTAATGCACCTTGTATATCTGCTAAACGAACTAATGACGACTGGCAAGCAGTTTTAGATACAAAAAATGGTCATGTGCTTGTAAAAAGCAAAGCTATTGTCAATGCAGCTGGCCCTTGGGTTGCTGAAATATTGGGTAAAACAATTGAATCACAATCTAAAAGTAGCGTTAGATTAGTTCAGGGCAGCCATATTGTTGTACCAAAACTATATAATGGCTCTCATGCTTACATTCTTCAAAATGAAGATAATCGTATCGTTTTTGCCATACCGTATGGATTTGTCGCTCCTGGTAAAAATGACTTCACATTAATTGGCACAACGGATACCGACTATCATGGTGATCCTAGAGAAGTAAAAGCAACTAAAGATGAGATACAATATTTATGTAACTTAATCAATGAATACTTTAAAGTACCGATTAAACCTGAAGATGCTATTTGGCATTATTCAGGTGTCAGACCATTATACGATGATCATTCTCAAAACCTATCTAAAGTAACAAGAGAATATCACTTTGAAGTTGAAGATAGTGATGATAAATTACCCCTTTTATCCATCTTTGGTGGTAAAATCACTACTTTTAGAACATTATCTGAAGCCGTCCTTGATAAATTAAAACCTTATTTTCTTCAGATGAGTCACCCATGGACTGCCAATACTAAATCTCCAGGAGGCGATGCGAAATCAGAAATGGATATTTTTGCAAAAATCTATGCACATTTTCCATGGTTAGATAAACAACAAGCCTATCGCTATGCTACAAGCTATGGAATGTGTTCATTTAATTTTCTTCAAAATTGCCATAGCACTGATGATTTAGGTGAGCATTTTGGCTATAACGTCTATGAAAAAGAATTACAATATATGATTGATAATGAATGGGCATTTGACCTTAATGGTCTAATTTGGATACGTAGTAAATTAGGCTTATGGCTAAATGATACTGAAAAAGCAAATATTCAAAGATGGTTAGATCTTAAGAAGAAAGCTTAGCTTTTACTGTTACTACATACCCGCTTATCTCAAACTGATGGTTGACTTCTGTAAGCAACCATTTATTTGGAATACTTTCTTTTAATCCTTTAATTTCAATAGGTTGCCCTGCTCTTAAAAATAAATTTCCAGGCATACTAAATGTTAAATTATCTGACTTATTTTGTTGTTCTGATAATATTTTTTTAGCAATTGCTAAAGCTTTTTCTTTTGACTCATAAACATAAGTTGCTCGATAAATAGGTTCGCCACTACCTATTATCACCTCTTTTACCTCTGCTTGATCTAAATGATAATAAGATACAATTATACTATTATAATGATTACGCTTTTGAACCTTATAACAAATTGAATTTAACTCACTAACATTTAAATTCATTGGTGTAATTGATTGATTAGATACTGTTTTTGCATCTTTTTCATAAAATAATATACGCCGATAAGTTAGCTTAAAATCACTTTTTTGTTCTCTTGATAATCGTCTTAAAAAGGCCAAGTTACTTTCATTTATCTGTTCAATATGTTTAATATAATAATGGCCTAGTTCATCACTAACTGAATAATCTAGTTTATGCTCATTAGCAATTTGAGCAATAATATCTTTTAAACGCTTATTTGAAAACGAACGTGTTTTTTGACTGTGCATGGCTTGATACTCTGAAGACTGATCAAATGAAATTGACGTTGCACTTACTTCTATTGTTGTAGGTACTTGACGATAGCAAACTTCATCAACTACAAAAGATCCAAATGATACTAACTGATTATGTTCAAATATTGAAATATTTAAGCTAACTCCTGTTGTAGGTAATGCCAATAAACCATTTTCATCTGTTAATATTAGCTTGACTGTATCTGCCTTATCACCAATCACATCATTAATCTGAATTGATATAAGGTATGGTTTAATTTGATTGGTAATATTTTTGCCATTTGCTTTGATTTGATATTCAAACATTTACCATAACCTCAACGGTATGACTTCATCTAAGGTAATATCTGGTAATTCAATAGCATGATTAGCTTTTAACTTTAAATTAGCATCACTTAAATTTCGATTTGCTTCTAATACCTTTACCAAATACCTTTCGCTTTTATAATGTTGATAGCAAATTTCATCTAACATATCACCATCTTTAGTAATATAAACTGCCATAATTAATTTGTCCTTTTACTTATCTGAATCATAACGAATCAATGATAATGAATAACTCATTTGTACTTCATCTGTAATTTGTTCACTAATACTTTCTAATACCCAACGCCCATAAACCATTCCATCTAATCCGACTAAAAATTGTGGCTTAGCACTAAGTGCAATATCATTTAATTGTTTAAGCGCATCAAATACATTCTGATAATGAGTAAAAACAATACCACGAATTGTTAATGTTTCTGATTCAATCCCAGTATGTTCTAATCTGGGTGCTTGATTAATCCTAGTATGCTTTACCCAACGCATTTTCAATGACTTATCTAGCTGACTATATGTAATTTGATTAATATCAAAAACCACTTCACCAAATGTTAATGTTTTCATTTTTTAATATCCTCCATCAACATCAAATAAGGCAATCGCTTTTTGTGTCCCTGAAAATGCTGCAGACTCGATTAATTCTGTATTGTCATTTTTTTGTCCATCTAACGTAATATAATTTTTGACTTCAATGACTTTTGTCGTATTCTGATGATTCTTAAAACTGCTATTTTGGGCATCATTTTGATAATTATTTTCAATGATTTCATTGATTGGCATTATCTTATTTGTATTTTGAACCTTATCATTATTTAGTGTAGTGATCTTTGTATTTTGGTTAAACATTTTAGACTGATTATTGTCATGACTATCTGATAGCGTTTGGTCAGAGTTCATTTCCCAACCTAAAAATGCTGCAATTGATGCAATACCTTTATATGCATAGGAAATAGCATCAGACACCCACGAAATCATTGGTTTCATCCAATTAATCGCATCTATAAAAGTTAATTTAATACCTTGCCATAATCGATGAAAAAAACCTAAGATAGGCTGCCAATATTGAATAATTAGCACTGCACCAAATGCAATTGCCGTCACTGCCACACCAATTGGGTTTGCCTGTAATGCAATGGTTAATCCATTAACTGCAGCACTAACAATCGGAATCACACTACCTAAACTTTGAAATGCCGTAATTATCGTTGCAATAAATGCAGCAATTTTAAATCCAATAAACCCAGCAATAACCGTTTTCCAGCCACCAATTAAATCAACGACATGATTAATAATACTAGCTAAACTCGTTATCGCATTACCCATTGTATTAATTAACTCTTTAGCCTCAGGTAATTGACTAATCAACTGCTCTAGCCAATTACCTATTATTTCACTATGATCAACAACCCATGTATTAACTGCATCTAATACACTTGACAGATAAGGCATTACTTTTGATAAAATCGACAAAAAGGCTTCTGATTTTATTTGATTAAATTGATTTAATAATAAATTGTATGACTCAGTTAAAGGATTATGTAGCATCATTTGAGTTGATGGTGACTGATTTAAGTTAATATTTGCGATTGCTTGTGAAAAATACGACTCAGTTTTGGAAAATGTTTTCTTAATGATATCATTTAATTGATTAGAATTTTTTATTTTATTAATCGATTCAAGTGGTGATTGAATAAAGTCCAAATTAATCGACTTGACCTTAACCCCCAATTGATCAAATGAATTTCCAAGTGTTAATGTTGTATCTAGGATGTTTTGATATTTATCGGAAATACGATCTAATAAGTTTATACTTGAGCCTAGATGATTTAACCATTTGGTTTGTTTTAACATGATTGTATTCCTTTATGAATCCACTGTTTTGCTAAATTGAAATAGTAATTAACTTCAGAGATTGAAAGATCATATAACTCAGATAATGGCCATGATGTTTGGGTTGCAATGACAAATAATTTTTCAGTGATTACTTTGGGGATGTAGCATCATCACTATAAATCACCTCTAATGCATTTTGTAATTTTTTATAGTCTTTCATTGGCATATCTTTAATACTTTCAATATCAATACTCGTTAAATTAGAAATCAAAGTAATTTCTTTAAATTCTACTTGTTTAATATTACTGATGTTTAACAAATCTCTTGGTGTTGGCTCTCTTAATTCAACTAGTTTTGTTTTTATACCATTCAGTAAATTTACATCCTCATTTAAGATAATTTCCATCTGTCTATCTCCTTACTAATTAATTGCTTTAATACTATCAGCTAATGAGTTTTCACCATTAATTTTACGAATATTATTCATTGGATCAATTTCAATAATATCTTCATTATCTTCACTTAAACGATAGTAATGTACACTCATTAAAACTGATGTTTCCCCCATATCTTCACTATTAAAAGTACCATGATCAATTTCTTTGATTAAACCGCGCATTTCAATAATGATTTGCTTAATTGTGCCATCAGCATTTTTAATTGCTGCTCTTAAGATTAAAGGTATTGAATTACCTAAACCTAATGCATTAATTGGTTTTATATGGACTCCTTTTAATTTAAAACTTGATTCCATTTTTTCAACTTTACCTAAATCAACTTCAATGATGCCTGAAATTCCAGCTGCTGAAAGTTCTGCTGTTTTTAATGTTATTTTGGGCAGTTGTACTTCTGATGCCTCTCCTAAATAACCATAACCATCAAGATAAACACCAAAATTTAATAAAATACGATCTCCTATCATCTATCACCTCCATTAAAATATTTCTTCTAAATAATCATCTGTTAGACGCGAGCGAAATGTAATACGTTCAGCTGGATAAACCGGTGTAAAATCAAAATCAAATGTAATATGTCCATTTAATATCTCATTGTTGCTATTAACTGTTTCATCCACCCAACATTTACCGCCAATGATTCTTCCTTGTGCTATTAAAGTGCGTAGATAGTCATTAACACTCATTGTCACATCATCAATAAAAGTTTTTGTAATTCCACGATCAACTGCCCATTGGTGAGCATATAATAAGGACTCATTAATCATATCAGCTGTACGCCTAATACATAAAAATTGCCATTTTGGATCAGAAGATGTTGTTCGATTTCCCCATAAACGCCAACCATTTTGACGAATAATGACATTAATACGGTTTTCATTTAAAAGATTGGCTTTTGATTGTTCATAATAGCTATATTCAATTGCTCGTTGTGCGCCAACAACTCCATTTAATACATGGTTTGAAGGACTAAGATGCCAGCCATATTGATGATCAACTTTAGCAATTAATCCAGCAATTAAACTACTACAAGGTACAACTGTTTTTATACCATTTTTTAAAATACAGATACTTGGATCAACAACATAAATTCTTGAATGATCAAAGTTTTGAATATATTCAATTGCATCACTATCAGTTGTTGATGGACTCTCAGCAATCACAATTGCTTTTAAGCGCTGTGCTATTGACTTTAATGCTTCTACTACTGCAACTTCAGAACTAAACCCAGGTGCAATTAGTAATTTTGGCTTAACACCTAGCTTACTTTCAGAATCCATCAATACGTTAATGCCAGTCCTTTTTTCATTCTCATCAACACCGCCAATCATATTTGCCATTTGCTCTTGTTGATTATCACTTTTTTCAACCCGTACAATAACAACAACTGCACCGATTTGATCATAGATTAAATTAACTGCATCAACTAAACTTCCAGATTTTCCTAGTTTTGCTGTATCTTTACGATTTGTAATTAATACAGGCTCATTAAGTGGAAATACCGTTTCATCTGCATCATCTGCTACTCCAATAAGACCAATAACAGAACTTCGCACAGTTTGAATAGGTCGAATACCATCGTCTGTTTCAATTATTTCAACACCATGAAAAAAACTATCTGACATAGAACTACCTCCTTTGAATAATTAATATGACTATACTTTATATAAAGTTTTATTTTTGGCTAAAAAAACAAAAATTTTAATATTTATGCTGAAAATACCAATTGGCCAATGAGCTTTTTATCAAAATTACATTGACTTAAGTTATCTTTTAGCCTTCTTAAGCAAAGCACTAAATCACGATAACTTTCAACTTCACAATATAATTCATTCATTGCCATTAATGATGGTGGTATATAATCTTTTTTAATAATTGTTGGTTTGCTCGTAAATAGCGAGCAAGCGCTTAATATCATCAGGTACAGACTGATTAAGACAATGATCAATAGATTGACTAATCTCTTTTTCATCTTCAATAAATTGTTCATTTAAACTTTGCCTATACTTCATTGCCAACATGGCACTATTAACTGAATCTCGCCAACTTTTTTCCATCTCTTTAATCTGTGTATTTGCCAAATCAAGTTGATACCATACAATGGCAAAACCTATAATAAATAAAGATAGAAAAACAAAAGATACCACCATTACAATAATTGATTTAAACATTGATTTAGCTTTGTGTTTTTTGATAATAACACTCAAGATGTGATGCTGTTGAAGCATAACGTTGAACAATATCATCTATAATTTTTTGATCTAATTTGTATTTCTGCTTAATTTCAATCGGAAAAATATTTTGTTGGTTTTGAAGTTTTTCATATAAAATAACTAGCAGATTAAAAGTCGTAGGCTCAATATTTAATAATAATTGCTTAACTATTTCATGATCTTTTAGTTGTGTATACATCTCTAAAATTAATAAAACAACCAACTGTAGTAAATCAGAGTCAGCACTAAATAAGCTTTCTGTATCACCGACTGATTGATGTATTATATATCGTAATTCTTCTCTTTTTGTTAATTTAGATTTAACTAGCTCATCATCTGTAAACTTCATGTTAACTTACTCCTTTTTTAACTAATCTTCTAGCACTTGTATATAGGGTAAATACCCCCATTTAGGATTATTTCTATCTAATGAAAAACGTCCAGCAACAGTACCTAATAAACAAAAATGAACCTCACCTGTTTCACTTTGTGCATATGGATGTGGTGTGGTATATGACGTATGATTTAATAATTTACTTGTGCCACATAACCCCCATTGATCACTAATATTTTCAAAATAACTACCACTTAAATGCCCACTAACTAGTTTTGCATAGCAAGCATTTGTTACCCAGGTATGATATTTAATCATTTGAAAAAATAAACGCCCTTTATCCTCTACAAAAATTTTTTTCCAAGTCATTTTAATGATATTGAATTCAGGTAGCGTATGTTGAATATTTTCTTTATTCATTGCCTTTAAAATTTCTTGCTCTTGTGAGTCTCGATCTTGCCAAATAACATTTGTTTTGATTGTTTTAATCACTTCAAATGTAATATCACAATCATGAATAATTGAAAAATAGTCTAAAATACCATCTGTTATTGTTCCAATTTGATTACGAGATAAGCGCCAATAAGGGGACCAAGCGGCTTTCTCTCTTTGTAGTATTTCTGCTTGAAATTGATCTAATTGAGCTAATTTATCATCAATTACTTTACACTGATTTGCGACAGTTTCTGTTAATGTTGATGCCGCTATAATGACATCATTGACTGTTGACATGATATACCTCCTTATAATTTAACTTTAAAGAACACTACTTTTTAGGCCAGATATGCGCTATATGATGATTCATTAATTGAATAACCGATGCTGATAATTGGCAATAATCTTTTTTAGATACATAAGCTTGTGAATCAAAATCAATCGTCAATTGATCTGCATGAGCATACTTAAACTTAACTAAATAATTACAAACGGAAGGTGACACTTCAAACTTAGGCTTATAAAATTCCGGTAAATTACCACAAGCTATGACTTCATTTTTATCATCAAATATGGCAATAAACTTAAGCCAAACATCTTCAACTGTCTCAGGAATTACACAACTAACTAAAATTTCATCACCACGAACATCAACTTGATTAATAGGTTGTTCAAAAATGACAGACGATAAATCATAATCATCACTTTGATTACTCACTGTAAAATTAGCTAACTGTAGTGTATTTTTATCAATTGAACTTAATGCTAATTTTTCTCGAGCAGATTCAGTTAGTTTAATTTCATACATAATCTTTAATCTCCTTGAAGTACAAAAGTATGTTCAATACTAAAAGATGCAAAAATAAAAATGGCTAAATTCAAATTATTATTTAGCTTTAAACAATAACTACTTTGTAAATTTTTATGTTTTTTCACCACATGATTAATCATTTCCAAATCGACATGATCATGATTAGTTAAATCAATCGTTAAGCTAAAAGTATGTGCTTTTAGATAGTCAGACTCATACCATTCACTAATACTTATTGGATAGTTCAAAGTATCTAATGCACTTTTGAGTGCACCAAGTGTGCCTTTTTGGCGATGTACTTCAATTGATTGTTTAATCATCAAGCGTTTCTCTGGCTCTAAAACTTGATGATATAATTCAAAATCTATTGATAATAATTGCGCTAAATAAACTAGAAATACATCTAAAGCTTCATCCGGATTAAATAGACTACGGATAAAAACATCTTTTTGTGCTAACTGATTTAAAAATGCTGCAACAATCGACTGTTCTAATTTAGTTGCATTCGGTGGTAGTATCATTAAACTATTCATCACTTACCTCAATTTTAATTTCCCGACAATAAGGTGTTTCTCTATTTGAAGTATTAATTGACTCTACAGGTTGTATTAACTGATCAACATAGCTAACACCCTCTATGTTTAGTCGTGCATATATTTCAGATAAAGGGATTGATTGACCAATACGATGGCGTGTTTGTGTAAACAATTTGATATTATCTTTAAGTGTTTTAAGCACTAGCGATTGATTTGACTGTTTATCAAGTACAATTTTTGCTTCAATTGAGTACTGATACGGCTTAACACTTAAAACAACTATTTTACACCCTAAAGGTTTCCGTTCTGGCGCAGATAAATAACTGGTTACCTTACTAATTAATTCTTCAGATGCTCGGCCACATTGATATTCACAACTTTGAATTAGTATAAATGCAACACCCGGCTTGTGCATATCATCATAAGCTACAACATCAATTACCCTAGCATCAGACTCCATTGTTAATGCTTCATATGCGCACTGACTTCCTGCAGTTGATGCTTTTTCTAATGCATTAATTATTCTTAATCTAAAACGATCATCTAATTCATCTTTTTCCCTAAAAACTGCTAATAAAGCACCTAGATTATCCAAATCAGAGTCTTTAGCTGATGAAATCAAAACAGATTTAACCGCATCATTAACTCTCATTTGATATAAAGTTAAGCCATATGCGCAAGACTGAAGTATTTTAACTGCGGGATCAGAAATAAGATCTGCATCATACTCTGGCAGCCTCTCTTTAAAATCATTCAACAGTAAATTATAGTTATCTTCATAGTCAACGTTTTGAATTGCTGCAGGTAAAGGTAGTTTGGATAAGTCAATTTTTTTCATATTACGATACCCCAAAGATTATTTTTCTTTCCATTAACTAAATAAATAAATTCAATATCTAATAAAATATGATGTAAGCTATTACGATTAACTTTAATTTGACTGACACGTACACGCTTCTCCCAAATAGTGACTGCTTCTAATGTCGCATTCAATATTTTTGCCAGTGTTATTTGATTAAACGGCTGATCAATCAAATTAAATAATTTAGAGCCATAACTTCTATTCATTACTCTTGAACCGATTGGTGTTGTTAAGATATCTTCAATGCTTTGTTTTACATGCTCAAAATCTTCAAGCATTTTATTTCCATATTTTGATATTCCATTCATTGCAATTTATCTTTTTAGTTGACTTATTTTGAGATTATAAAATGAAATTTATAACTTTTTTGGCTAATTTAGTGTATTAATTACATAAAGTTAAATCTATATAATTTATCAGTGATTATTTTTTATCTTGCCATATATAACGCACTGCGTTATTATTGACGGTCTAATTCATATTGATTTAGTAGGGGATTTAAGCACAATGTCAAATGAAATAACACGTTATACTAATCCATACGCCTCTGGATTTCCCTTTGAAAGTAACCTTCAAACATATACATATAATTATAGCAATCCATACTCTCCTGAGTTTTCCTCTACAAATGACTTTCCGCCATCTGCACCTCCATTAGAAGAGGATTATTTTCAACCATCAGCACCTCCATTAGAAGAGGATTATTTTCAACCATCGGCACCTCCATTAGAAAAAGAAGATGAACAAAACAACCACTTATCTGAAGATCCATCATTATATTCTGAAAGTAATTTTCAACCATCTGCACCTACATTAGAAAAAGAAGATGAACAAAACAACCACTTATCTGAAGATCCATCATTATATTCTGAAAGTAATTTTCAACCACCTGCACCTCCATTAGAAAAAAAAGATAAACAAAACAACCACTTATCTGAAGATCCATCATTATATTCTGAAAGTAATTGTCAACCATCTGCACCTCCATTAGAAAAAAAAGATGAACAAAACAACCACTTATCTGAAGATCCATCATTATATTCTAAAAGTAATTTTCAACCACCTGCACCTCCATTAGAAAAAAAAGATGAACAAAATAAGCAATTGCCTGAAAATTCACCAGCATATGAATCCAATAATGTTAACCAAACAGAACAACAAAGCACTTCCGGAGAGTATGACTATGTAACTCGAAGTAGCAATGATATATTTGATTACAATTATACAAGACATGAAGCATTCTATAATAAGTTTATCAAACGTGACTTTTCTCAGTATAGAGATGATAGTAAAAACAAGCTTAAAGAAAGAATAGAAACAATCAATGATGTTTTATCTAAAATAAAAGACGATAAAAACAACTTATTAAAATATAATTCAAATTCAATAGAGATTAATAATAAACTAAGAAAATACATTGATCTTGAAAATAAATTTAAAGATCTTCATAAAAATATGCAAAAAACATATCATAAAGAATTTTTTTCCGAAGCAGCGTCATTCTCTGAAAAGGCGTTAAAAGTTATTAATAAAATGCTAAATTCTTATGATCTACAATTTCTAAAAGATGCTAAAGACTACTTTATGAAGCTAATAGAATCTGAACCTATTAATGAAAAAAGTCAAAAATTTAAAAATAAAGATGAACATTCTTTATTGGATACTGCTAAAGCGTTTTTTGATGAACTCATAAAAAAATTTCATGAAACAACAAAATCTAAAGGAAAGCCGCCTTCATACAGTGAGGTAATGGGTGAGCAAAAACCAGCTAACCTTTCAAAATATCAAGGAGATCTGCCTTCATATGGTGATATAATGGGTAATAACTTAGAAAATGGTGATCCAAAATCTAAAGGAAAGCCGCCTCCATACAGTAAGGTAATGGATAAGCAAAAAGCTAACTTAGCAAATGGTAATTCAGAATATCCAGGAAAGCCGCCTTCATACAGTGAGGTAATGGGTAAAGCTAACTTAGAAAATGATGATTCAGAATATCTGCCTTCATATGGTGATGTAATGTGTAAGCAAAGTTCCTTTCCCTTTTTTAACTTGAGTCAAAACAAAAAAGAATTTCATGATCCTTCTCAATCAAACGAACGATAAAACTATAACTACTTTGCTATTGAAGTAACTCCACCACTATCACCGATATGGTTATGCATTTTCAGTGCTTTACCATCAGCAATAACATCACCTTGTGATACAATAATACTACCATTGATAGATAAATTGCCTTTTATTGAAATTTCAGGCGCATCAATGTCAATTTGGTTTGACTTAATTTGTGCAGCATTAGATTTTATTTTAACTTCTTTTGCTGCAGCAATTTCGATTAAACCCGTAGCATTAACAGTTAATTTTTGCTTTTCATAATCATAACTAACCTCTGTACCATCTTTATAGCGATAATAATGTATAGAAGCTTTATTAGTCGGCTCATTATTAGCAAATAATGCCGGTAAAATAACGCCATTATTTAATTCACCACATGGCGAAAGTAACACCACTTGCTCGCCTTTTGATGGAGCCCACCAACTTTGGCAATCACCAGCTCTTTGAGTTAACCATTTCAACCAACTACTCTCTAATTGCCCTATAACGACTTTAGCTCTAGCAGAGCTAAAATCAATTGCTTGAATTCTTCCAATTCTAATCAGATTAGCCAAACGACGCTCTAATTCCCAAAGACGTTCTAATTCAGTCATATAAATACCCTTTTAATCTAAATGATCAAATAAATTCATTTGCTTAATTGGCTCTTTGAGTTGGTCATAAGCAATACTCTTGTCTGTGCCTTTATAACGATAAGCATAACGAATTGTTCTTACAGATCGTTGTAAAACTAATGCAATTTCATCTTCTGTCAGTTCTTTTTCTAAAATACTAACAGCTTTTTGAGTTATTCTAAGACGATCATTCTCGGTTATCTCAATTGGTCTTAATCGCATACCACCAAGCTCAATAACTAGTTTTTTAAAAATAGACTCAGGTAATACTGTTGCTAAATTAGAACTCATCTTAAACTTAGATGGAATTAAAATACGATCGGTTCCCTTTTCTTGTAAATAATTACAAATATCTTTTGTATAAGTTTCTCCAACAACATTATTTAACATTTTATAGTGCATATTTCCCATTACATTATCTCCATATTATTTGAATTCCAGTGATATAAAAAATCATCTAATGCCTGTATATGTTGATATTTTTTTAGTATTTTTTCTTCATTTATCCCTAATTGCTCCATAATTATCTTTTCAAATGGGATATTTTTATCGATTGCATAATTATAAGCAATTGAATTATCTATATTAAAATAATCAAAAAACTTAATCATATTATGAAACTTATTTTTGATATTACTTTCAATCATTATTACCACCTCCTATGATAATGACTTACTTATTTATTATTAATTTACTATCAAATAATTTATAAAATTGGCTTATTTGTCAGATTTAAAAATTAGTATGATTAAATAAAAGTTAATCAATTTTCTTAATAAATAATCAATCATTTGCAGCAATAATCAAATATATAATCTTAAATGATGTTTCACTGAAGCATTAAAAGTTAAAATAACATACAGGAATTATTGTATAATGAATATACTCAATTGTATTAAACCAATGTCATTGATCAGTTTAATTGCTTATTCAGCAATTACAACAAGCTATGCTCAGTCTGTATTTGAACCACAGCAAGGTAAATTGCTATTTATAGGTCAGAATATTCCAGCAATTTTAGATTATAATCAATCTTTAGGTAAAAATTATCCATTTGATGGTATTATGACTTACAGCTCTTATGCAAATATGGAAGACTTCTTCCCCCTAAGCTGTAATCAACCACCACCAGGATTTCAAATAAATCAAACTTACCAATGCAGTAATGTACCAGGTTATAATTCAAGTTATACTTTTAGACGTGCAATACTTGGTTGGTCAGGCATAAATAGTAGTCTAAATGAAAATATACCTGTTATCAATGATCTAAAAACCTCTCAAACTGCAATACAACTTGCATTAAATTTAGGAAAAGATGCAGGTGAAGATGGTCAGTGGGTATTACCACAATTAGCTACAAAATGGGATCAATCTAACCATGGAAAAGATATCAGTCATGTTGCTGATTCTACAATTGATGAACTTGCTAACTATATTCAATTAATTAACCGCCCTATCTTTCTTCGTGTTGGTTATGAAATTGATAATTATAATCCTGAACTTTATAATAAAGCCTATCAATATATTCACAGTCGTCTAAATTATGATCTTGGCCAAGTCACAGGTAATCCAAAAACATATAAAGTAGCCTATATTTTACATTTAGCAACGCCAGATATAAATCGATTGAAAAAGTTTGTAACAGCTAACAGTAGTAATAACAATTCACCTATTCCGATCGATGATATTGACTGGATTGGATTTTCTTATTTTCCATCAACTAATCAAGAAGCTAATGATATTAATCAATACTTAACTTCATTTTACCCTTATGTAACCAATACATTAAAAAAACCAATTATAATTGCAGAAGCTTCACCAAGATTTCCACAAGACTATCCAGCAGATGGCACAGAGACAATGAGTAGTTATTTTGCAACACTTGCAAATGGTAGTAATCCTATTGGTTGGTTAGCTAAAGTTATGTATGACTACCCCAATATTAAAGCATTAAGTTATATCAACCAACTATGGGGATACTATGGTTGGCAAAAAGCCAAAGATCAAATAAGTGATTTTTGGGGGGATAGCCGTGTTAATGCTTATTCACATAGCCCATCCGTACTGGTTAATTGGCAAGACTTTTATCGTAACCAAAACTTTATTAAGCCTGAAGAGCTATATAGTTTAATCCAATTTTACCCAAGCTCTAAAAAACAACTACAACCGTTAAAAGTAACACCTGGATTTAATACAACGATCGCTTATTTATTACCTACTTTTGATACTCACGGCGTCATGCAATATCAATATGGAATCATTAAAATTGCTTCAAATGAAGAAGCAACCTTAGGTAATCAAAAGTGCTATCTTAACCACGATATTGGTAGTTGTCAGTATATTAAACCAAAAGATGAGCAACTAGGTTATTACTTAATCAAGTTAAATAAGCCAACACGTGATCTCTCTACTTTAAGATCATTAAAGGTTAGAATACAGTCTCAAAATCTAGCACATCATCAATTAGATAATGTTATTCCATGGACTTTAACCTTTTCATTCAACCTTAATTATGCTTATGGTATTAACTTAAATAATGCAGATAAAAAAGAGTCAATTATTTCACCTAAGGCTAATCAACCTATCAATCCAATTGATAAAAATACACAAAAATGTGATATTGAAAATCCTCAAGGATGTACAACGTACTTTCCAACACTTTCAACGACTCAGTTTATTTTAGAGTCAAAAACAACTGATCCGAACACACATCAGCCAATTCATATCAATTGCCCAATTAAGTTAGATTGGACAAGCATTAATAACCATCAACTATTAATTGGATACCATCTTGAAAACCCTCAATTAGAAGGTTGTATCTCAGTACAAAACTCTACAGCTGGTAATCCATTTAATTTAACATTTGGCTATGCTTGAATTAAGATTATTTAATCATAAGATTAAATTTCAAAATTATCATCCAAGCAAAACAAGTCTTCATCACCGAAAGGGGGAGATGGGTGCCCAAAAAGACTGGGTGGAGATGGAGGAAAAGGTTGAAAAGTAGTCGTTTCCTCTATTCCTAATGCCTCCTGCATTTTTGTATTACTATCTATTTCAAAGCTTATGTTAAGGACTTCTGATGGATCAAAATTAAATTCATCTTGATCAAAATTAAATTCATCTTCTGTTGTTATATCTGTAGTTGCTGTCCTTTGCTTTTTGTTACCTTCTGTTACATCTGTAGTTGCATCTGTAGTTGTTGTCCTTTGCCTTTTACTACCTACTTTTTTTTGTTCAATTTCATCGCTACTATTTGTTAAGTCAATAACACCTTGAGTATTATTAACTGATGACTGTTCTACAATTGATTTAAAAATTGCTATACACCTATCAGGATCTTGTTCCATTATTTGTTGCATTGCTAGAATATTATTCCTATTCTTACAGCGTATATTTCTCTTCATATAATCTACAGCTGCTTGAATCACTTTTGTACCTAATAATTCATCTTCTAACATTTTTCTAATATTATTTTCATGAAAAAATAATAGTAAATGACTAGCATTATCTAATTCTTTTTGAAGCTGCTCTGGCCCATTTGACGAAACAGCCTGTATAATCTGATTATTTGAATAATTAAACTGCTGAAGAATTGGTGCATATATAAAAATACTATCAATATTAGCATCTCCTTTTACAGAGTCAGAGATTATACCCTCAATCTGTTTATCATTAAAACCATAACTTGCTATAAGCTGGTTAGCCTTAAGCAACTGTATTTCATTATAACCCCTAACAAGATTCTGTTTCATTAATAGAATATGATCTATATTCTTACCACGTATATTTATATTCGTATAATCTACAGCTGCTTGAATCACTTTTGTACCTAATAATTCACCTTCTAACATTTTTCTAATATTATCATCATGATAAAATAATCTAAGATGACTAATATTATCTAATTCTTTTCGAAGCTGTTCTGGCCCATTTGACAAAACAGCCTGTATAATCTGATTATTTGAATAATTAAACTGCTGAAGAATTGGTGCATACATATAAATACTTTCAATATTAGCACCTCCTTTTACAGAGCCAGAGATTACATCCTCAATCTGTTTATCATTAAAACTATAACTTGCTATAAGCTTTTTAACCTTAAGAAACTGTATTCCATCATCAGCTGAAATAAGTTTTTTATCCATTAATTTTTTAACCTGTTCTTTAGCATCAGTCATTATATTCTCCAACTTTATTATTGTATTATTGGCAAGAAGTATAAATAATTAACTATATAACGCAATGCTTCATTTTTTGCTATTGAAACACAAATCGCTCAATTATTATAATTTATCTATGAACACCAATAGATTATATTGAAAACAAAGTTTCTGTATTGTTTTTTGTTATTGCTGCAAACTCTTCAAAAGGAATATTTAAATGCTCTGCTAAAAATGTTGCAACATAATAAACATATTCCGGGTAGTTTGGCTTACCTCTATAAGGTACAGGTGTTAGATAGGGTGCATCTGTTTCAACTAAAATACGATCTAAGGGTATTTTTTTTGCAATTTCTTGTAAATCTTGAGCGTTTTTAAAGGTAACAATCCCTGAAAATGAAATATAAAAACCTAAATCAAGCGCCACTTTAGCTAACTCATAAGACTCTGTAAAGCAATGTAAAACACCTTTAACCGAATCGTTTGCATAAGTTTCTAGTATCTCAATGGTATCTTTATTAGCAGCTCGAGTATGAACAATAACAGGTTTATCAACAGATTTTGCTACTTTAAGGTGTGTAATAAAACGTGCCTTTTGATCTTCATAAGTATCTTCATTGTTATAATGATAATCCAAACCTGTCTCGCCAATTCCAACACATTTAGGATGTGATGATAAAGCAACTAAGCGTTCAAAGTTGACTGACTGCCCATCAAATTCACTTGGATGCTTACCCACTGTAAAATAAACACCTTCATAACGCTCTGCAATCGATCGAATTTCTTCAACTTCTTCTAAATCAACTGCAATTGAGATAATTTTATTTACGCCTTTAGAATTAGCATTTTGAATAATTTGATCTAATCCATGATCAGATTTTAAGCGATTTAAATGGCAATGTGAGTCAATTAACATTTATTTTTAATCCATTAAATATAATGATGTCTTGCTGCAGCAAAAATACCTGGAATATTACGTAAATATCCATGATAGTCTAAGCCAAAACCAAAAACATATTCATCTGGAATTTCAAGACCAATAAAATCAGCTGATTTTAATCCTTCATCTTCTCGATTGGTTTTTTTATCCAACATCACTGCTGTATGAACCTTTTTAGCACCTTGAGCTAAACAATGCTTTTTAATTTCAGCCAAAGTAATACCACCATCTAAAATATCATCTAATAAGACAACTTCACGATCTTCAATTTCTTTTGGTGGCCTTTGTATCCACTCAATTTGAGAACCAAAACAGGTATCATTATAACGTGTTGCATGAATATAATGCATTTTTAGTGGGAATTTTAGACGCTTTAAGACTTCTGCTGCCATCATAAAGCCACCATTCATCACACATAAAAATAATGGCTCTTTATCTTTTAAATCTAGTGTGATTGCTTCAGCCATTTGATCAAAAGCTTGCATTAGTCGTGCTTCTGATACAATTTCTTTTGCATCACGTAATACTTCTTCAATAAACTCACTTGTTACAGGTGGCGTTGCCGTTGAAGTCATTTTTTTTTCATACCTCACTTTTAAACTTTTGTGTATTTTACCTTAAGATGTAAAAAATTCGTAGTCAAAATTTAACGATCAATTATCTGACTTGATAATTTGGTGGCTCTTTTGTAATCATCACATTATGAACATGACTTTCGCTAACGCTTGAAGATGAAATTTGCACAAATTTCGCTTCTTGATTCATTCTAATAATTGTATCACAGCCAGTATATCCCATACCTGAACGTAAACCTCCTAATAATTGATGAATCACTGCATTTAATGTTCCTTTATATGGTACGCGACCTTCAATACCTTCAGGTACTAATTTTTTAGCATCAACTGAATCTTGAAAATAACGATCTGATGAGCCTTTTGACATCGCACCTAATGAACCCATACCACGATACGATTTATAAGAACGCCCTTGATATAGTTCAACTTCACCAGGTGACTCTTCTGTTCCAGCAAATAAGCTTCCAATCATTACACAAGAAGCACCAGCAGCAATTGCTTTACAAATATCACCAGAATAACGAATACCGCCATCTGCAATTAAAGGTACATCCGTATCTTTTAATGCCTCTGCCACATTAGAAATAGCTGTTAATTGCGGCACACCAACGCCAGCAACAACTCGTGTTGTACAAATTGAACCAGGGCCAATACCAACTTTAACTGCATCAGCACCAACATCAACTAAAGCTTTCGCGGCATCTGCTGTTGCAATATTGCCACCAATCACCTCAACTTCAGGATAAGTCTCTTTAATCCATTTTACCCGTTCAATGACACCTTGAGAGTGGCCATGTGCTGTATCTACAACAATAACATCAACACCTGCTTCAACAAGTGCATGTACTCTCTCTTCTGTATCATGTGAAGTCCCAACTGCTGCACCAACGCGTAGTCTACCATCTTTATCTTTACAAGCTAATGGCTTTTCAATTGCTTTTTCAATATCACGAACTGTAATTAATCCTAATAGCTCAAAATTGTCATTCACTACCAATACTTTTTCAATACGATACTCATGTAGTTTACGCTCAACTTCTTCTCTTGAAGCATTTTCTTTTACAGTTACTAAGTTTTCTTTTGTTGTCATAATGCTTGAAATTGGTTGGCTCAAATCTTCAGCAAAGCGCATATCACGACTGGTTACTAAACCAACTAATTGTTTGCCTTCAACAACTGGTACACCTGAAAAATGGTGCTCTTGGGTAATTTCTAATAATTTACGAATACTCGTTTTTGGTGTTGCCGTAATTGGATCTCTAACCATACCACTTTCATATTTTTTTACTTTACGAACATGGTGTGCTTGATCTTCTATCGACATACTTTTATGAATAATCCCAACGCCCCCTTCTTGTGCCATGGCAATAGCAAGGCGCGCTTCTGTAACAGTATCCATCGCAGATGAAGCTAAAGGAATATTAATATGAAGATTTTTCGTTAAGCGACTTGCTAACTTAACTTCATTGGGTAAAACTTTTGAAAAAGCAGGAACTAATAATACATCATCAAATGTAATGGCATTTTCGATTATTCTTAACATGGGATCAACCTTGTAATTATTCTACTTGTTAAATAATTACAGTGGCATTCTATCAATAATTAAGATATTTGGGAACTATTATTTACTATCATCTTGCGTAATTAATTAGGTTGTGCTTCTAAATGGCTACTACTTTCACTAGCCTTGTTAAGGAATACTTTATTTGGATCATTAAAAGGCCTTATCAATAAGGGTTTGAAAGGAGCAGAAGGCTGTTGCAACTGCAGTGGTTTAATTGCTTTACTATTTGGCTCTTCTTCATATTTTTCAAAACTTGGCTTAGATTCTTCAGGAACAACAGCCTGTGGTATATATTTTGGCCACTGTTCAATAGGAGTTGGCTTGTCCTTTAATCCACTTTCTTTTTCTTCAAAGGCTTCAAAACTTGGTTTGGATTTTAAAGGAGCAGAGGGCTGTTGCAACTGAAGTGGCTTATAGATTACTTCATCTTGTAACTCTTCTTCACACTTTTCATTCACTTTAGATTTTGCCCTCTTAATATTAATGGTGACTGGTGGTAAACTAAGTTTCATTCCATCAAATGCCTCACTTGCAATACTACCCTCTTTTTGAATTAAGCTATTTATTTCATTAATACCAGGCTCCTCTTTCAATATATTGGCCTCATAAAATCTGCGAAACTGAAATCCTGATCTCTGTGTTTTATATGCTTGTTTATACGATTCCACATTAATATGATTTACATCACTAAATATATGATTAAAATACTGAGACAACCGTTCATATTCATCTGAACCATTTGAAAGACACTTAAGTAAATCAATGTATATATCATACAACTGAGTAAGATTATGTTTCATTATTGGGGAAATTTCTCCATATAAAGTTTGGGTACACCTATCTTTATTTTTATCATGAAATAAATAACCTAAAAAACTAGAAAGCATTTTAGCTTGCTCTAATTTAGAAGATTCATTAATAATGTTATTAAATGCTTTTTCAAGTAACTTATTAAAATTTTCATCACTGATATCTTCATTAGCAATTGCATCAAAAAAGATTTTAAATTCTTTGCTATTGGTAACTTTTAGATGATTACTACTCCCCAAAAATTCACTGAGACTTAGATTAACATCTGTATTTGTTAAGTCTAATTTATCCATAAGTATTGTACTTATTAAACTGTCTTTATATTTTTCATCAATGTCTAAATTCACAATATGCGTACAAACATTCATGAAAAGAGAAATAGAGTTTATTTCATTAAAATTGTTTACTAATATGCCTATAAGCTCATTTTTTTGCTTGGGATTAAATGGAAGTGACTGTCTCAATTTTAACATATCTCTAAGAAAATGATAATCAACGCCAAAATGTGCTGCCATGTCATTAATAACAACATATTTATCATTAATTGTTAAACTATCAGATTGAAGCCATGAAATAATAAAGTGTTTAATCTCATAGTCTGTAAATAGTTTATGCAAATCAATAGTTTTAATAAAATCTATTTTTTCATAAACATTTTTATTAACATTATGTTCAGAGTTCAATACTCGTGTTAATAAAAATTTTCCTCTATAATATGAAGCTTCTTCTTGGTAATCAATTTTATCAATATCATTTAATTCTATTTTTGTTGATGCTTTACTAATAATAAAATTAATTTGCTCCGTTAGTGATTTAAAACCCTTTAATTCTCCCTCATACTTTTTGCCCTCTGCAGAGTCTATCCACTGCCCTACTAATTTTCCTAATAATTTTTGAATTTTTTCATACTCTACAGACATTTTATCTAGGTTAATATAACCAACTAAAAGGTTTGCAATCTGTAACTTCATTGAAGGAGTAATCGAGTTTAATACTTCGATCATTTCAAGTTTGTCATCTAACGAGCTTTTTGACAAAATACACATATAAGCTCTATGTAGATTTATTGTTTTATGAAGCCTACTACCAACTTGTGCTTGAAGACCTATTTGCTGATCATTGGGGATCATTTCTATTAATTCTTTGATACTCTCTAAAGGCACGTTTAAACTAGCAAGCTTTCTTATAGTAGTAGCGTCAAATATTACATTATGATAATCTTTAAATTTACCATAAAAGTATTTCACTACGCTTAGTTTATCTTCATCGCCTATATTTTTATTTAAGACAAATGTAATAAGGTTTTTAATTGCCAATGCATCATTATTTGAAGTAAATAATTTATCTCCATACTGATCAATTAATGCCTTAGCATTATCCCAGTTTATTTTTTTTTCGACTATAGCCTACATAAGCAAATTGAGCAGATAAAAGATCAAAATCTATTTGTTGGTTTTTAATAAGCTCTCTAAGAAACCCAAAATCATTACCAAATATATCTAGTTTTTTAAGTTGTTTGTCTTTATTTACTATAAAAAATGACATTGGCGTCTGAATTAGTATTTCACCATCTGACAGTAAGTTAGTCTTAATATTTTCTTCAATATTACCTTCTTTTTTCAGAGCTAAGTTAACAAATAGCTCATAAAGGTCATGATCACTTCCCCGAATATCTTCAGCTTTTATGTCACCTATGACTTCATTACTACTTAATTTTTTTAGTTCTTTTAGAGTATAAAACCGACTCTTAAATTGATTTACCATTTCATGGATAAAATTTAAAGGCGTTAAATATACATTTTTATAAGCGTGATAAGCACTTGTTTGTTTTTCAAAGTTTTCTTTTTTTCTTTTATAATCTGATCCAAAATAGAAAGATAATCGCTTATCGTCATAAGCAATATTAGTAAGATCATTCTTTGAGGCGCCATCTATACCATCATAACCTGAGTTCCATAAAAAATAGAATAAGTCATTTATCATTTTTTCATGAACTATATTTTTAAATTGACTTATTAAATCTTGCTCTTTTTTACTCGTATATATATAATCACGGCCAAACTTCATTTAACAACCCTCAACTTATGCAATTTAATTCCAATCAATATAGGAAATCATATTCAATAAAATATTGATAGTAAAATAGTTATAAATTCATTATAAAAGGCTATTTTGGCGAAATATGTTGAAACTTATCTGGCTTTATAAGAATTTCCAGCCATTGTACTGATTTATCAGACAATAAGTGAGTTCGCTCAATAATTCTTTGCCAATTAACATAATGGCTAAGGTA
>JAKJJQ010000129.1:0-3120 GCA_021713415.1 Thiotrichales bacterium 19X7-9 | reverse complement strand
AGAAAAGGCCAGCATTTAGATTGTGCTAATCAAACTATTTTTGAACAATTTAACTCACTTGCAGGTTAATTGTACCCAGAGGATGCATAATTGTATGAAAAATAAACTGATAGAAATTTTTGCAACAGAACCCTATTATTTCAGCTACTGAATTACAGTCAGAAAAAGCAAATATGGTGGCTGTAATTTCACCTGCATGGAGGCCAAATGGTGCTAAACTAAGTGTTTAGTGTAGTATATCATTAAAAATATGATAACTATCATTTACAGATAAAATTTCAAATGGTTTTGGTAGTTGATTAAATAAGTACCCATCAACTTCATCGGCATCAACGTACTCTTCTTTTAACCAGATACCTTTGCTAGATATGTTTTTTTCATATGAAATGCCATAGTTCATTTCAGCAATTTGTCTAGCTTCAATTTCATCAGAAGCTTGTACAATTGCAGGTTGGAAATGAATACTATTTGTATTCCACAAAGCGGTATCTAATATTTCTTGCTTTGGCGTTAATCTATAAAATTTCATGGCAACCCCTTTTTGTTTCGGTAACTTTAAATATAGTTGAGTAAAAAAGAATCAGCTCAATTTTTTGTATAGGTATGATAGCTGATAATATTGGTGTGATACTAATTCTAATTTGAAATTTTTTGCAAAACTGAGTAGGCGTCACGCAATGCTTGTTTTTGAGTATCAGTGAGTTTTGCATTTTTGCCACAAATACCGACTATGAAGGTAGCAACTTCAGCAATATGATTTAAGTTTATGCATTCATCAGCAATAGCCCCATCAAAAACAAGCGCAGCTTGAGATAAAAACTCAAGTTCTTTTTCAGATAGCACAATATTAGTCATCTGCATCTGTCTTTTTTTCAAATTCGTTTAGAAATTTTTCAGCAGCAGAGATACGTTCTTTGCATGCACGAAAACTTTTTGAAGCCGTTTCAAGTAGCTCTGCCAGATCGTCAATTATCGCTGGGCTGTCTTGTTCATCATGAAGCTTTTTGTTAATGTCTTCTAGGACTTTGTAATGATGGGCATATTTTTTGGTTTCGTCAGTCATTTATCTACCTTTGCTTGTATTTCACCATCATAATACTGAATGGCTAATTGATTATATTTGATTGCCTCTTTTTTTGAAGTGATATATTTATTATCTACTTTGGTTAAAGAAAAACCTCGATTCAATGTTGGTTCAATCGACATTGAGAGAATACTTTTGTAGTTATTTTCAATCAAAATTTGATTAGTCTTTAATATTGAAGTTGTAAGGTGAGTGATATCACTTTGATATTGATCTAATAACTGTTTTTGAGCTTTTATTATTGGTTTAGTCAGTTGAATATTTGACTCTTGTAGTTTAAACAACTTATTTTGAGTATCTTTAATCAGTGACTTTGAAAGAATATATGTGTTAGAAAAAATATTATCTAACTTCTCACTGTGATATTTAAAGTTATGTTTAATTGAGGTTTCAATTTGTTCAAAATTTTTGTTTATTTCTGTTTCAGATTTTGAGATTTGATGTTTTGCGTAATTCAAGATGGAATCAATATTATTAGTCGCATTAACGGTGTTAGAGGTAATTATATTCGCGATATGATTAATGACTTTAGATGGCGTATCAAACGATCGTGTAGCTATTTCATCAAGAATGGTTGAATCTCTTTGATGTCCGATACCTACAAAAACAGGTATTGGCATATAACAAATTGCTTTTGCAGGTTCTAGGTAATTAAACCAGTCTAGGTCAGCTTGTGAGCCACCACCTCTAATTAAGACAATGGCATCATATGCTTTCTCATTTGATTGAATAGCACTATAGATAACTCTAAATTGGTTTGAAACTTCTTTGGCACAGTCTTTACCTTGCATTGATGCTTGATAGACGTCAAATTGACATAAGCTATGCTTTTTTAATAAATCAGCTTCAACAAAAAAGTCACCTAACCCAGCAGCATTATTACTTGAAATGACCGCTATATTTGTGAAATCGAAGGGTAGGGCGAGTGCTTTGTTGTTATTGATAATACCAAGGTTGCTTAAGTCTGTTCTGATTTTTTTCTTTCTAGCTTCACGATCACCAAGTGTATAGTTTGGGTCGATATCTTTAATGGTTAGTGATAAGCCAAAATTCAGATGAAAATTGACATCAACTAAGAATAAGACTTTCATACCAAGCTTCAGGTTATCACCTGTTGCATGATGAAACTTAGGCAATATCTTGTTGGCTAAACTACCCCATAGGTTAATACGAATTTTAGCAATTGCTTGGCCAGTATTTTCATCATGTTCGATTAGTTCGCCATAATAATGAACACCAGATTTACGCCAATCTGATAATTCACCTCGAACCCAATAGCCACCACTATGAAATCGTTTATTTAGTGTCTTTTTAATTTCAGTTAGAAAATCACTAAGGCTAAATGATGAGTCTGTAAAATCATCTAAGGCGAGTTCTGACATTAAGTATTAATCCATTTAGCGGTACGTATTATTTCATTTAGTGTAAAATTTTCTTGATTTAATTTCATTATATTTTAGTCACAGTTTTTCTTCATTAGTTTTAGCTTTAAACATAAGCAATTCCATTGGGTTTTAGGATATCAAATTTAACTATTTTAATTATTTATAAATTAAAATAAATATATATAGAACAGTTATATATGTAATTTTGAATTGAAAATATTTCAGCTTGCTTATAGCAAATAATATGGTTATTATTTGTTTGATTATATTTGGTTGAGCTAGCTAAAAGGGGATTGCAATGCGAGTATTTTTAAATATTTCACGTTTTAAAAAAGAACAAGATAGTATTACTTATGAAAACAAAAGTATTGAATGTAAAAGCTACGCTGATTTTTATAATAAATTAGTCTCTTTTTTAAAAGATCAGACGATACATCGTGGAGAAATTAAAGAGTTCAAAGTAAAAAATATGAATACTGGAAAAGAAGAAATCATTACGTTCAATAACATGGAAAGTCAATTAAATAAATATCCCCGCGGCAAGCAGCGGGGTATTAAAAGAGTCGCAATTGCGCTTCATCCAGTTTTAACCCTTGATTCTTAACATACCGCTCCACCACTTTCCAGTTACCTCCTTCACCAACTGTCCCA
>JAKJJQ010000128.1:0-3158 GCA_021713415.1 Thiotrichales bacterium 19X7-9 | reverse complement strand
AGAAAAGGCCAGCATTTAGATTGTGCTAATCAAACTATTTTTGAACAATTTAACTCACTTGCAGGTTAATTGTACCCAGAGGATGCATAATTGTATGAAAAATAAACTGATAGAAATTTTTGCAACAGAACCCTCAAATATCTCTTTATCAGCAAGTTGATGCTAATTTAGGTATCGGTGATAGAGTCCGATTAAGAGTAAGTGATATTCCACGGGGCTTTACAGGTGGTCTGGAGTATAAAGTTGAAGCAATTAAAGGCGACTATGCAACACTGAAAAATGACACAGATACCTTAAAAATCAACCTAAAGAATAGAGAAGATCAGATATGGGATTATGCCTATACCAATACAACGTTTAGTATTCAAGGTGATACCAAAAAATATGCAATTGGTCTTGAATTATTTGAAAATGATAGAGGAAACTACATTCAAATTACACGCGCTAGCGAACATGCAATTATCTATACTAGTAATAAGGCAAAGTTATTAACACAACTAGATGACGAAAAGGTTAAGTATGAAGCCAGCAAACGATCGGCGTATGAACTCTTTGGTCAAAATAAAGAAAAAAATGCATCCAGCAAACAGTCGGTATATGAATTCGTTAATCAAAAGAATGAAGACAAAAACCTTAAAATCCATGATCAAAAGACTCAAGAAAGCCAGCCAGTTCATGAAAAGAAAACAAGTAAAATAACGCCAACTAAATCGAAAATCAAACCGGTTTTAGCAGATGATTTAAAGCCTCTTTTGAAAGAAAGATCAGAAGAATTAGCAATACACCTATTAGGTGAGCCTAATCAACAACTATCAAATCGTAGTCAATTAAGGTTCGGTCACAAAGGCTCATTATCAGTAACTATTTCTGGTCAGCATCAAGGGAAGTGGCGCAATTTTGAGACAGGGAAGCAAGGTAATTCACTTGATTTAATTAAGTCAGAAATGGGCTATTCTAATTTTAAAGATGTCTTAACTTACGCTAAAAACTTTCTAAATTATGAGCCAACAAGTGAGCCAGTTAAGCAAGAATCAGTTGAGAAAGTAGCAAAAATTGACCTTGAAGAAACACAACGAAAAGAGAAAATGAAACAATATGCTACTAAATTATTTAACAATTCTAAGCCAATTAAAGGCACGCTAGCTGAAAAATATTTAAACCAAGCAAGAGGGTTAAACAACTATCACGATGCAGATATTCGATTTTTACCTGCCATTTCTGGCTATGCTAAAAACAAAAAAACAGGCGAATTTGACATTAAAGTTTATACACCAGCAGTCCTTGCATTTGTCAAAGATAAGGATAATCAAATTAATCATGTACAAGTGATTAGGTTAGATAGAAATGGCAATAAAAACAAAGAAGTTAAGCTTGCCAAGCAAACGTATGGCTCAATGAATGGCTTTGCTGTTGAGTTAAATAACAAAGCTAATAGAGAAATTACCTATCTATCAGAAGGTATTGAAACTGGTCTATCAATCCTAAATATTAATAAAAAAGCGCATGTTTTAGCTGTCTTAGGTAAGTCAAATTTTGCTAATATTGACCTAGAAAAGATAGCTGATAAGATTATTTTAGCACTTGATAATGACGGCATCAGTAAAACCTTTTCTGATAAAACAATTGTAGATGCTGTCAAACGCTTACAAGAAAATGGTAAAGATGTGCAAATTATTATGCCTGAAAAACCTAAGTCAGACTTTAACGATGTTTTAAAAAATGAAGGCTATCAAGCACTTTCAAAACAGATTAATCAATCCTTATCAGCGAAAGATTTAAATCAAGTATCACTAAAATTAGTCAGTGATCATTTTACTAAATCTGAAAATATGACCTTAAATCAAGCTTTATCTTTGATTGGTAAAGACATTAAATATAAAGATTTTGATGCCCATAATAAAGTCAAAATCAACGATATTGATCATAAGTTACTTAAAAATATTGACCAAGATTATGATATTAAAACTGATAAAAATCTTAATAAACAGATTGATTCTGTCCTAAATGAGCAAGTGAAATATGATCAAATTGAAAATATTTTACCTGAAAAGACGCTTAAAATTGATAAGGAAATGGAACTTTGAGTATTCATATTTTCAGGAATTTAACTAATGTTTCTCCATAGCATAAACAGCACATGCAAATTGTATTTTGTATGAATCAATACTATCAAAGTTTTTTAGTGCTTCATCATTATTTTTATTTGTAGAGACTTTTTTCCTAATAATTTTGTCATCAAGAGTAAACTTTTGAGTGAAAATTTGAGTATTATTATCATAGAATTTCATAGCAATATGTACATCACCATAATCTTCAGTTTTAAGTGTTTTTTCTCTTTTTAAGATTAATTTTTTCATGAAATATCCTTAATTACCATAGCTAATAATACAATTAATTTTAAGCGTTCTGCGTACCTTCAATATAAGCGTCAGAATTAGATTCAATCATATGAATTAATGTCTTAGCATCAAAAAAATTACCTGTTGTTTTACTGCGTTCAAAGACACAATTTAGAATTTCTTTAGCAAGGTAATTGTTCTCTAGCACCATCTTTACGATTGGATCTTCTACTTTTTCATCTGCTTTTTTAGTGCTAGCTTCATGAACTTTTAAGCCTAACTCAATCATATCAATGGCAAAATTTAGTTGTCCTTTCTTATCAGAATTACAACTTTCTTGAATTTTTTGCCATATATTTGTGCCAATATCTAATGTTATTTCCATCTATTTTTGTCCTTTTCAATTGGTATTGTTTTCATATTTCTATGATTTATTGAGCAATGAAGTGTATCATAATTGTAAGTTTGAAATGCTCCATATGTATTTTTAAGTGTCTCATCAACCGATGATTTTACTACATTGAACAATTGCTTATTGTCATTTCTAGCGTATATTAATTCTTGTGTATAGTTTGATACAATTTGCATATCACAAGCCATATTTGGAATGCTTACATGTATCTGTTCTAGCATTTTTTTAAGCTTTTGAATCTCTTCAATCATAGAGATTTTTTCATTAGGTTTTGAATTAATTTTTTCTCGAAGTATATGTTTTAATGCACTACTTCTTGATGGGTTTGATTTAGAGTTTACTATCCCATTTTCAATTGAATATTTTTCTAAATATTGCATTTCTTCAGCCGACAATCTAACTGATAT
>JAKJJQ010000127.1:0-3173 GCA_021713415.1 Thiotrichales bacterium 19X7-9 | reverse complement strand
TCAAAATTAATGGAAATAGTTATAGACAGAAAAATATTAAAAAGCAGCTAAAAACTTAAATATTTTTTTGTCTTTGGGTATGGAAAAATCTTTGGCCATAACTATGGAAAAATACTTGCCTTTGAGGAAGAAAAAGAGGTAACTCTAATACCTCAGATAGGAAAGAATTATTTGAGCATTTATTTCTATTTCTTAGTAGTAAATGTATTCGATCGCTTTTATGTGATAGAGAATTTATTGACTACAGTTAGATCAATTATCTTATCAAGCATCAGATCCCATTTGCCATACGAGCAAAAGCTAATTTGACCGTTAATACTGCTAAAGGTAAGGTAAAAATATCTACTCTCTTTAGAGATTTAAAAAAACGAGGTTTTAATCTTGAAAATACGCATTTAACATCACCTAAAAAGCTTTCTAAATTAATGTTTATAACCGTTTTAGCTTTTATTTGGTCATATGCTTGTGGTGAGAGATTAACGAAAATTAAAAGTCCTAAAATTAAGAAACATGGTTATTTTTATAAATCAATTGTCAAAATTGGTTTGGAAGATTTTGGCAAAGCTATAGCTAGAATGCATATTGATATTAATCAATTAATTGAGCTAATTATGCATATTAGCGCTAGTAGAAAAGTACAAAATATTAAGCTTAAACTGTCAGGTGTCCTATAGTGTGAAAAAAATATTACCAGCATTGATTTTAGATTGATTATATGATGACCAGCTCTTAGGTTTATACTGCTTCTTTGCCATAATAGCTTAATTATGCAACAAGCTCCCATTTAATTAATAATATGGTTGTTTTCCAATCTAAGAAACAATGCCGTTAGGAATGGACTCGGTTGTAAAATATACAATATTGCAATAAATATATACTTGATGCAATATAAATTATATATAAAATGCAATTTTAACAATATAAATCTAGGATTTTTAAAAATTGAAAGATTCACAACAAATTAAAGATCAAATATCAAAAGCATATGACTTGATGAAGAATAAAAAAATAAAAGATGCATTAACCATTTTTATTGCATTAAAAGAAAAATCAAAAGGTCAGGATAAAAAAAATTGTTTATTAGGACTTGCAAGATGCTATGAAGAAATGCAAAAATATAATCAGGCATTGACCATTTTTAATGATGGTAATAATAAGCCTAAATTTCCAAATGATAAAACATGGTTATTAGGACTTGCAAGATGCTATGAAGAAATGCAAAAATATAATCAGGCATTGACCATTTTTAATGATGGTAATAATAAGCCTAAATTTCCAAATGATAAAACATGGTTATTAGGGCTTGCAAGATGCTATGAAGAAATGCAAAAATATAATCAGGCATTGGCTATTTATAATGATGATAATAATAAGCCTAAATTTCCAAATGATAAAACATGGTTATTAGGACTTGCAAGATGCTATCAAAAAATGCAAAAATATAATCAGGCATTGGCTATTTATAATGATGATAATAAGACTAGATTTTCAAATGATAAAACATGGTTATTAGGACTTGCAAGATGCTATCAAAAAATGCAAAAATATAATCAGGCATTGGCTATTTATAATGATGATAATAATAAGCCTAAATTTCCAAATGATAAAACATGGTTACTTTCATTAGCTAGGTTTTATGAAAAACAACAACAAATTAAGCTTGCTGAAGATATTACTCATTCAAATACAGAAAATATTACTCATTCAAATACAGAAAAGGGCATGTCTTTATTATTTAGAAATGATAAAGAAAGATTTCTTAATAAGCATGAAGCAGCAGCTCCAACACCCTTCTTCTCTCAACATGATCCAAATAGACTTCTCAATATTCAAAGTCTAAGTCAAGAAATAGATGATTTTGCAACAGCAAAATATATTGGGAAAAGACGATATTCAATATGATTAGCAATTCAGCGGGCTTGGGGCTTATTTCACAGTCCAAGTTAAACGTCAGAATCTTTCTATGCTAAGGTTTTCACATAAATCCATCAGCATATAAATGATTCACTTTATTTAGATAATGGCATTTTAATTTAAGAGGCTATCCAAGGACTTGTTGCATAATTACGCTATTGACAGCTCTATTGTTCTTTATTTATGCTATTTTTCATTTTTATGTTGAGTCCATTTCTAACGCCATGTATTTAATTTTATAAAGAAAATTCAAGATTCATTTTTGAATTTTCAATCTAAACTATTTGAATTACCAACACAATGGGTAAGTAGAACGACTGAGTCACCCCAGCCGAACCCTTGCAAAACCGGACGTGCCGCCCCGGATAATGATTGATAAAAATTTATCTGCGTTTAGACTTAACCTGCTCTTTTTTAGCTTTCTGATGACTTATGATATAAAGAGAAATTGCACTGATTATCGCTGCAATCCATTCAACTGAGTGTGCGAAATCAAGATCAAAGTAAAGGTTTATTACACAAACAACTAGATAACTAATTACCAATAAATAAAAAAGATATTTAATTTGACGATCTTCCACCCAATAATATGGCCAAAGCCCAATTAGATACAACATATAACTTAATAAAGTAATAACTGCTTCATTGGCGCCACTTTTATCAATGGTAATACATTCTGGTAAACCCTGCTGACCAATGGCTTTTTTAAGGAACTTAAAGGCTGATTCTTCATCTTGTTTTTCAGAAAGCATAAATTCTAGAGTGTCGGCGCCTTCAATAGCACGATATAAATAATAATCCTTGCCTTTAATTTTGATGTAGAGCCTAAGTTTCATTCATGCGCCAACTACGATATGCCTTAGATTTTTTGTGTTTTTGCCTGAATGATGCTTCTAATTGATCTGCATAACTAACAACCCAACGATATACAGTTGTACGGTCAACTTTAAAACCACGCTCTCATAATAACTCTTCAACATCACGATAACTTAACGAATAAGATAAATACCAACGAATAGCTAATATGATGACCATTTTATTAAAATGACGCCATTTGAAACCATCATCTATAACATCCTGTGCCTAATTTGGCAGAAGTTTAGCAAAGTGACAATTTTTTGCAACAGAACCAATAAATATCCCCGCGGCAAGCAGCGGGGTATTAAAAGAGTCGCAATTGCGCTTCATCCAGTTTTAACCCTTGATTCTTAACATACCGCTCCACCACTTTCCAGTTACCTCCTTCACCAACTGTCCCA
>JAKJJQ010000126.1:0-3228 GCA_021713415.1 Thiotrichales bacterium 19X7-9 | reverse complement strand
TTTTAAAATATTGTAATTCTAAAAAAGCATTGGTGACATTAATTGTTTTATTCACTCTAGCAGCTTTAAATAGTTTGATGACCCTATATCGCCACATAGGCTCAACTTGCTTCTTACTAAATTTAATTTCTTTGTATTGGCGCTTTGAAGTAAGCCCCGCCATACTAACAGATAGATGAATGTGTACATGCCATTGTAAATCACGACCAAAGGTATGTACTGCAACAAAAATACCTACTTTAATATTTCTATTTTTAGCTATTTTTTGTATGACATCTGCTGCTAATTTAGGTAATTGATTTAAGAGTTTGGGGTCTTCTTTAAATAATGGCCATAGTTTGTCAGGCATTGTAAACGTAATATGCTGAAATGGTATTTTAGGCATAATGTTTTGTTGTTTATTAATCCAAATGTCAGTCGCTTTTTTACCACAGGTAGGGCAAAATCGACTTTTGCATCCAAAAGTAACAGTTTTAGTATGAGTACATTGATTATTACTACAGCAATAAGTTTTAAACCCTCTAACTCGTAAACCACAGCTCATTAATTTAATGACATTTTCAACTACAACAGGACGAATTGTTTCTGAGTTTTGATTGTAGAAATTTATCCAAGTATTACTTCTTTGGAATAATTCTTGTATGGGTGTTGGACTACGAATTGCTTATACACCAGAACAACCTATTGTTTTGTAAAATATTATCATATTGGCTAGTGATTGTTAATGGCTAAAAAGGCCGCTGACGAAGTCAGCTTACCTTGATTGTATAGCTATGAGCTATATTTTAAATTTTATCTTATTGTTTTATAAGTATTTATATGTTTTTTGATTAAATAACTCAATTATCTTAAATTTATTGACCACCATTAACTATATGTTTTCTATGCTTTTATTTTGAAAAAGCAACACTCTAGCCGTCAGCGTGGGGTGTATTGCTGGCTAATCACATTGAAAATCGTCTTGTCCCGATATATTTTTTTGTTGCAAAATCATCTATTTCATCATAAAGACTTTTAATATTTAAAAGTCTATTTGGATCATGTTGACAGAAGAAGGGTGTTGGAGCTGCTTCATGCTTATTAAGAAATCTTTTTTTATCCATTCTAAATAATAAAGACATGCTCTTTTCTGTATTTGAACAACTAATATTTAAACTTGTATCTATATTTACATTTTGTGAAAAATTAGAAATAGGATACTGCACTGATTTTTCAATAAATTTTGGATGCAAAAAATAATTTAGGTTACCATTTTTATCATATAATAAATTAAATATTTTATCATTTTTTTGTTGTACCTCATAGAAATTAATTAGCTCAAGCAACCAAGAGGCATAATGAAACCTTTGTTCATTATCCACATAAAAAATATTCAATGCTTCCTCATATTTTTTTTGCCTTATATAATATCTTGATAGCCCCAACATCCAATTAGCATTTATATAACGAGGATTTCCATCTACAAGATAAATATCTTCAGCAAGCTCAATTTGTTGTTGTTTTTCATAAAACCTAGCTAATGAAAATAACCATGTTTTATCATTTGAAAATCTAGGATAATTATTATGGTTATAAATAGCCAATGCTTGATCATATTGCTCCATTTCTTCATAGCATCTTGCAAGTCCTAATAACCATGTTTTATCATTTGAAAATTCAGAATAATTATCATCATTAAAAATGGTCAATGCTTGATCATATTGCCTCATTTCTTGATAGCATCTTGCAAGTGTTAATAACCATGTTTTATCATTTGAAAATCTAGGATAATTATTATGGTTATAAATAGCCAATGCTTGATCATATTGCCCCATTTTTTCATAGCATCTTGCAAGTCCTAATAACCATGTTTTATCATTTGAAAATCTAGGATAATTATTATGGTTATAAATAGCCAATGCTTGATCATATTGCTCCATTTCTTCATAGCATCTTGCAAGTCCTAATAACCATGTTTTATCATTTGAAAATTCAGAATAATTATCATCATTAAAAATGGTCAATGCTTGATCATATTGCCCCATTTCTTGATAGCATCTTGCAAGTGTTAATAGCCATGTTTTATCATTTGAAAATCTAGGATAATTATTATGGTTATAAATAGCCAATGCTTGATCATATTGCCCCATTTCTTGATAGCATCTTGCAAGTCCTAATAACCATGTTTTATCATTTGAAAATTCAGAATAATTATCATCATTAAAAATGGTCAATGCTTGATCATATTGTCCCATTTCTTCATAGCATCTTGCAAGTGTTAATAACCATGTTTTATCATTTGAAAATCTAGGATAATTATTATGGTTATAAATAGCCAATGCTTGATCATATTTCCCCATTCCTTGATAGCATCTTGCAAGTGTTAATAACCATGTTTTATCATTTGAAAATCCAGAATAACTATCATCATTAAAAATGGTCAATGCTTGATCATATTGCCCCATTTCTTGATAGCATCTTGTAAGTCCTAATAAACAATTTTTTTTATCCTGATCTTTTGATTTTTCTTTTAATGCAATAAAAATAGTTAATGCATCTTTTATTTTTTTCTTCTTCATCAAGTCATATGCTTTTGATATTTGATCTTTAATTTGTTGTGAATCTTTCAATTTTTAAAAACCCTAGATTTATATTGTTAAAATTGCATTTTATATATAATTTATATTGCATCAAGTATATATTTATTACAATATTGTATATTTTACAACCGAATCCATTCCCAGCAATTCGAGAGCATTTCTAACACAGTTTATGTTTATTCTATTTTATGATACTCTATTTTTGTAACCTACAATTATGGGGTAACTTATGGCACTAAAGCAACGAATCGTAACAGAGATTTATGATGATCAAACACAAGATATAATTCATCGTGAAGTTACAGAGGAAAAAGTTATTAAATCTCCAAAATCAATAGATGATTTAGGTTACAACCATACAGAACAAATAGAGGTATTACATCGGATACAGGATAACTACCTAAAATTTCAATCAACTGTTTACGATCTTGAAGACACCTGCGCAGCATGTGGTAGTGAAATGAGAAATTATGGTACATATAAATCTAACTTTAATAGCGTATTCAGTGATCATAAGATAAACTTACCCAGAAGAAGGTGCACTAATAATAAGTGTAGAAAGCTTATAACGTATAGTATTCAGGGGCTTTTTGGCGATTACCGCCATCCTGATTTATTAGAGATGCAAGCAGTTGCTGCATCTAAGATT
>JAKJJQ010000125.1:0-3255 GCA_021713415.1 Thiotrichales bacterium 19X7-9 | reverse complement strand
ACCTATCTCTTCGCAGATTGCCTTTAAACGGCACTCTACTTTTGAGATCAGCAAGGCCTTCCTGTATTTCACAGGAAAAACTATGTGGTAATGAGTGCTATAGGCACAATGAAATGATCTTACTAGCGACATTTTTTTAGTTTAACATGAAAACCTCTTCGGTTTTCAAACTTTCCCGTTTAATGTACCGCGTGGCAAGCCACGGGGTAATTGCTCAAATTTATAGCTATTTAATTATTATCTTTTGTTCAGTTGATTAGGTGAATTTTTTGAATGTATAAGACGATTTTTCTACGTCACTTGAGTGAAATAATTTATTAATATAAACTATTCTTTATGCATTTATTACTTCATTCTTTTCTACATTAAGTAAATAGCTAATAACTTTTACACTTTCCTTAACAGCAATATTATAGTCGTTATCAGTTAAAAGTGATAACCAGCTTTCAATATATTTTTCATGATTTTTTACTTCACCACTTATACTAAAATGTTTTAATAAAATAGTACTTGAAATTTCAGCTACTAACTCCTCTCTAGCGTATGATTTTAAATTATTATCTTCAACGTTTCGATTAAGTCTACTTTTATGCAATGTCCAATGTGATAGTTCATATAATAGTGTTGCTTGATAGTCTTCATTAGTTGAAAAATATTTAGGCATTGGCATTCTAATATGATCATGATTCATTGAATAATAAGCACTACCTATTTCATGATGTATAACGTCTGGCTTATGATACTCAATTATTTTTTCAATATTACAGTTAATGTTAATTTCACAACTACTATTTAGATTTGTTTGTGCAATATTAAATACACGATATAATTTTGGGCATATAATTTGCTTTACTTTAATTTCGCCATTTTCAACTTCTTCTTTAGACTTTTCACCTTTCAATACTTGACCACCAAGTTTTTTTATTTGATTAAATGTAAGCCATTGATTTGTTTTATATGACTTTTCAAACTGTGATAAAAGCAAGTTTAGAATATTAACTCCTCTATATAATTTTTTTTCAGAATTTATTGGCAATGAGTTAGAACCTTCTTGATCAAAATTATCTATCCAAACACCAGCATCATTTTCAATATTTTTCTTAATTTTCATTGCTATTTTATTTACATACTCAGCATAAGTAATCTTCATGTTATTTAATCCTATCTTGTTTATTTTATGTTGCCACAATTACTTTTTGAACAAGCTTAAAGCGAAGCTTTGCAAGGATGCCGAAGGCACTTGCGTAGTCCTTGCAAAGATAAGCGTGCTTGTTATAAAAATAAGTATTAAATAGTCGCTAGCGACACATATAAAAATTCAAATATTTTAGATAAGGTATTTGTTTTTTATTTCGCATTTAATTAACATAAATGGGCTAACTAAAATATGGAGTTTAAAATGGCAATAATTAACAAACCAGAACCAACAGCATTCACAACGTTACCTAAAAAAATAAAAATCACTGAAGATACATATATAAGAATGTTAGAATATATTGAATGGCACCAATCATTAGATGAATCTGACATTGATTTTATGATCGAAGAATCTCTAAAACATGTATTTGAAAATGACAAAGAATTTAAAAAATATTTAAAAACTAAAGCAAAAAATAATACGCAAAAAACTGAGAATAAATCATTAGAAATTGCTTAAAAAAATAAGCATTATTATCATTAAAATATTGTGGTCTGACTTATATAAAAAATGAAAATTTGGTATAATAAATTTATCTCTTAAAACAAGAGATTTTTAAAAAATCAGATTATAGAAATGCGGGAACATTCCTATAATCCTACCAATCTTAACTGAAAAGGAGTTAATCATGGCTAAGTCTATTCTAACTAAACTATTTCCTTTTGAAAATAACAATAAGCCAAATTTATTAGCTAAAACACTATACGTAGTTTTTAATGACCGATTTGATTTACAATCATGTAAATTAATAAAATATGGCTCTGATAATCATATAAAATTAAAACAAAATTTAATTATTAATAGAGGTTAATTCCACATAGCACTGGTTTGTACTCTCGAAGTATCCGCATCCTATGAAGTATAAGGCTTTGATGAGATTATATTTTTATCAAAACTGGCAAGTATGATAATAATACTTCTTTTAATATCAATAGGTGGATCTGTTGCAAAAAATTGTCACTTTGGACCAGCGGGAGCGATTCAACAGAAAGTTACGGTTTCAACCTAAAAAAACATACTGATTTCTTTCTGAAACCGTAATTCTTTGTTGAAAAGCACGTCCCCCGTTATTCATCATCAATAAAGTATGTACCATTTGGCATAATGTGCTTATATGGAAGCAGAGAAATATAGGACATCGTATCACTTTTAATAACTTCACCCTGAGACTCAAGTGTTTTGATGATCTTATCAATTTGAACAGTATTCCATAATAGAGCTGCATTTGAGACTAAGCTTAGACAGCTTGCCTTATTCATAATTTCCTCATAGTCTCCAGTAGTGAATTCACCTTGATTAGCAAAGAATATCCATCTTGGCAGTTTATGACGATATTCACCTTTATTTAACTGCTTTTGCACTGTTCGCCTGAGCTTTTCGTCGGTGATATATCTAAGAATATACTGAGTTTTTATAATTCTTCCCAAATTAACAAAAGCTCTGGTTAACCTATCAGCTGGACCACTGCTAGTTAATCTTTGAACCACTATATTTGCTGGAACAGTTTTTCTTTTTAAAGATACCGCCACCCTTAACATTGCTTCCCATTGTTCTGTGATAATGTTTGTATCAACTGTTTTTGTTAAGAGAGCATCAAATTCACCATATGATACATTTTTATCAATCTTGTATAACTGCTGATCCCTTAGATCACGAATCCTTGGCATGAAATAAAGCCCCAGTAAGTGGAAAAGCGCAAATACTATTTCTGTATATCCATGGGTATCAGTCGTGTGGGCTTTTATTTGCAATATGGTATTATTTTCTAAGAGGCTATCCAATAAGCTGTTAAGCTTTGCCATACCCAAAATTGGCATAAATTTTAAATAATTTTTAAAAATATCATGATGTATATTAAAACAACTAATATTCTTTGATTTTTCTTAAATCTTTTGAATAGACTATTCTGTAAATTCAATTTACATGATACCTAAATTCTAATTTATCTATATTTAAACATACTATGCAACCCTTTTTAGATTCATCATCCCAGAAATAAAGTATATCCAAGCTTCTTCACTATCAGAATAACGTTCATATGATCTACTCAAACGTCT
>JAKJJQ010000124.1:0-3290 GCA_021713415.1 Thiotrichales bacterium 19X7-9 | reverse complement strand
CATAAATTCCATAATGTCTCAATTTCTTGAAAAGTAAATCTTCTTTTATTCCTGCTATGCATGTCTAAAGTCGCCTTAAAATGTATAAGTATACAACTAGATGTTGCAATGACCCATTGAATCTACAGCCGCGTGGTTTGCCAAGGAAAGCGAGCAGTCTACGCGATGATTAAATATCAATGTGCTTTCCACTCTATAGCTATGCTGTGTAAAGTATTGGGTGTCAGCCGGAGCGGTTATTATGCATGGGCTTCTAGATCAAAGTGTACTCATGAAATAATAGGTGAACAACTAGCAAATGATACTGAAAGAATTTTCAACCAGTCTAGGAAAATCTATGGAGTGCCACGCATCCAAAAAGCACTTATACTTGAAGGTCAGTATCATGAAAAAGCTAGAATTTCTAGGCTTATGAAATCAAGATTTCTCAAGCTAAAGCTGCTAAACACTTAAAGTAACCACTGATAGCAATCATACGCTTGCTATTGCTGCAAACCTTATCAAACAAGACTTTAAAGCAAAATTTCCCAATCAAGTTTGGTGTTCTGATATCACTTATATTCGAACAGATGAAGGCTGGTTATATCTGGCAACTGTAATTGATTTGTATAGTCGAATGATTGTTGGTTGGAGTATGAGTAAAAGCCTTAAAACTCAACTTATTGAAGATGCTTTATCAATGGCCATATGGAAACGAAAACCTGACAAAGGCTGTGTTCATCACTCAGATCGTGGCTCGCAGTACTGCAGTAAGCGTTTAATTCAACATGGTTTAGTTTGTTCAATGAGCAGCTCTGATAATTGCTATGATAATGCTGTAATGGAAAGCTTTTATCATAGTTTAAAGATTGAACTGATATATGGTCAAAAGTATGCCTCTCGCCATGATGCCAAAGTAGCTATTTTTGATTATATTGAAGTATTTTATAATAAACAGCGATTACATTCTACACTAGGATATAAATCGCCTGTTGAATATGAAATGGTTTCATAACGTAGGTGTCTACTTTTTCGAGGGAAGATCAGGTAAAGAAATAGGAATATTTCGTACAGCTCAGCTAGATGATCCCTATAATATTGGACTTGAAATCTATTAAACTGAATTAGTCTAGATTTAAGTCTTACAACAAATCCACTGCTCTTTGCTTATGCACATTTAATATGTGGCATTTTTCCAATGATAGCAAAAATTTGGGCAATAGATGTTATTGTTAAATTTGCTTCACCCTTTATAATTTTAGAAACTTGTGAAGGACTTTTACCTAGCTTACGCACTATATCATTAAACCCAACATCATTTTTTGACATATACTGAATTAAAGCTTTAGAAATATCTTCTCTAAGCGCTTTAATCGCTGCAAGTTCCATTTCTGCGGCAGATTCTATTTCAGCAATATCTTGCTTATTGAGTCTTGACTCCAAGTGCTCTTTAAAGCTTTTTACTTTCATATCACTCACCCTTATATTGCTTCAAAATTTCTCTTGCTTTTACAATATCTCTTTTTTGGCTAGATTTATTACCAGCGTTCAAAAGGATAATTACTCTACCCTGGTCAAATGTGTAGTAAATTCTATAGCCAAACTTTCTTTCTCTTAACTCGAAAAGGCCATAACCAAGAGATTTACTATGTGGCAACCTTAATTCATGACCTGATATTTCTAATAACCTAAGTTCTTTAGCAACTGACTTTAATTGCTGTACTGTCAAGTTATCTAACCACTTTTGAACTGCATCAACGTATTTAACATCCCAAGTCATATTGCCAAAACACCCAACTACTACTTTATATAGTAGTATACTATATTGTAGTAAATTTGCAAATTAATTGAATGCCCTACAATAAATCTACCGCCCTTTGCTTATGTTCTGGTGCTAAATGAGCATATCTAAGTGTCATTTTAAAATCACTGTGACCAAGTAATTCACGTACTACAGATAAGCTTTCACCTTTCATTACTAACTGAAACGCAAAGTTATGACGTAGATCATGAAATCTAAAATTTTCAATCTCTGCTTTTTTCATTAAAGTTATCCACGATCTTCTAATATTATCGAATTCTTTATCAGTCACAGGAGACTTAAAAACTAAACCAACCTTGGGCCCAGTTAAATTTACAAAAATATTTCTTAACTTTGAATTAATAGGTATGTCACGTATTTTTCCGCTTTTAGTATTTTCTTTATCAAGTATTATCTGATTCAACTTTAAATCTATATCTTCCCATCTCAAACTAAAAATTTCACCACGTCTCATACCAGTATAATAAGCTGTTAAAACAATATTCCTAATAATTTCATCTGTATCTTCCAATGCTTTAAACAACCTTTGAGTTTCAGCTTCAGACAAATATCTAATTTTACCAACAGACTCTTTTAGAGTCTTTAACCCTTGCAGCAAATTTCTATCTATATAACCAAATTCAAATGCACGTGAAATAGCACCTTTTAGAGTATTTAATATTCTATTAACTCTACTATTTGAAACATTTTTTTCTTTTGATACTTAACCAAAAAGTGGTTAATAATTGAATGATCAAAACTTTTAAGGGCAACTTCATGCAATGGTTCACAAGCATTAAACAAAGTCAATAATATTCTCTTTGCATCTTTGCGGTTTTTTCTACACCAATCAGCATAAAATTCATCTAAATAATTTTTAAATGTATATTCCTCGATTCCTTGATCATGCCTTGCCAAACTTTTCTTCTTTTGTATATCTTCACCTTGTGAAATTTTAAGCAACAGCCTCTGTGCTTCTCTCTTTGCTTGTAATAGTGGAATTGATGGATATTTACCAATTGTATATCTTCTTAACTTATTTTCATTATTACGATAAATTATTGAAAAAACTTTAGTTCCACTGGGGAATAACCTTAAAACTAATCCTTTAACTTCAGTATCAAAATAATCTATAATATTACTATCAGCTTTAAGCTCAGATATGCTAGTTTTTGTTAATTTTATCTTTGGCATATATATCTTAATTTTCAGTAGTCCTTTTGTCCATTATATCATCTATAGGTAACAAATTAAGTCATATTTTTAATAAATAGAATTTTACCTTATTATTTTACAGAACATAAATTATATTCATATATAACAGATATTTATTTGAAAACAAAATATATTTAACCTCAGTTCGAAAATAGAAAGTAATTTAATTAATTGAATTTTAAGATGTTATGATGAATTAAATTTCACAAAATAACATCACTCATCATGGAAGACTTACTCATCACAACATTTTGTCGCCTAGACGACTTCTGCATTATCCTTGAAAAAAATTTAA
>JAKJJQ010000123.1:0-3334 GCA_021713415.1 Thiotrichales bacterium 19X7-9 | reverse complement strand
TCATAGAGTATTACAAGTAAGAACTTCTATTGCGAGCGACCAATGGGAAACTGACTGGAAATTGGCTAAAGAACGAATATATAAAACAGCTGTATAATATAAAATACATGGCATTAGGAATGGACTCTCAATCAAACAGTTAATAATGGAAATAGGAAATGTTAATCGAATGCTAGATTAATATAGCACTTAGTGTTATACTTGTTAATATAAATAACAGCTAAACACAGAATAACCATGTTAAAAATATATATGCTACAAGCATTTTATAAGTGGGCAAAAAAGGAAAGTATAGAAGATGAGACACTTATCAATGCAGCCATTGAAGTGTCAAGCGGCTTACATGATGGTGAGTTAGGAGCTGGTTGTTTTAAAAAGCGTATTGCTGCTAAGGGTAAAGGTAAACGAGGAGGGGCAAGAACAATATTATCTTACAAGGTTGATGATAGAGTTATTTATATTTATGCATACGCTAAAAATGAAAAAGAGAATTTAACACCTCAAGAGCAAAAAGTACTTAAGGCTTATTCGAAAGATGTGTTGATGAAATTGAATAATAAAGATATTGATTTATTAATATCTAAGGGTGAGATAAAAGAGGTAAAATGACATGAAGAAAAAATCATTACTGAGTGTTATTCACGGTTCAGTAAAGAGTATGCATGAATTTGGTATAGTAGATGGCCAAACCATGCGCCAGTTTGATGAATCATGTTTAACAAAGATAGAAAGTCTATCACCAGAAGAAATCAAAAAGATGAGGTTAGAAAACAAAGTAAGTCAAACCGTCTTTGCAAAATTACTTAATGCTAGTAGTTCGACAGTTAAAAAATGGGAAACAGGCGAAAAAAAGCCAACAGGCATCTCATTAAAACTTTTAAATTTGGTTAAGTATAAGGGTATTAACATACTTTACCTGTGATTCCCCTATTAAACCCTTTTTTCAAATGCATCATATTGAATTTCTGATCTTTTAAGTTGTTCAGCCCTAAAACGATAAAAAGTTGATTTAGCAACCTGATACTCTTTGCAAAGTGCTTCAACTGATTTTTCTTTCTTTTTATATTCTTGATAAATAGTAGTACATTTCATTATTACCTCTTTGGTAAAGCCTTTTTTTCGGCCACCTTTTCTTCCACGAGAAATTGCTGCGCGCAGTCCATCAATAGTTCTGTCTCTAATTAAATCTCTTTCAAAATTAGCATAAGCAGCTGATATATGAAAAATAAGCTTGCCCATTGGCGAAGTGGTATCAATTTTATCATTGATTGAAATTAGCTCGACACCCATGTCATTAAATTCATTTGTAATTTCAATTAAATGTTTTAGAGAGCGTCCGATTCTATCAAGCCTATAGATTAAAATAGTGTCACCTTTCCGAAGCTTGGTTTTTAGATTTTCAAGTTCTGGTCTATTTTCTTTAACGCCACTTGCTTTATCAATAAATATTTCATCATACCCATGTTTCTTAAGTGCATCTAACTGAGATTCTAGTTTTTGACCTTTAGTAGATACTCTGGCGTACGCAAAAACTTTGTTTGTCATAATCGTCCTTGAAATACCGTTAAATTAGGTTCTTAATACGATAGAATAATCGAACGAATAAATAAAACAATAGATATCACAGTATATTTTTAAATTTATTTATAGGTAATCGAAGTGAAATAGGGAGCTATAGGAGTATTTGTTTAATTTTAGTTCATATGTTAATTGTACGTAGTTTTATAAATAAAAATTGTACGATTAATTCATCGATTTTTAGGACAATAGTTGTAGGGTTATATTTTAATGGGGATTAATGTTTTTTTATTGTCTATTTAATCATGTGCGACACGAAGTCGCTCTAATGAAGTCCATGAAATGGCTAGGTTGTACTCAAACCTAAGTTACCACTAACTCGGTGCATAATTGGCAACGATTATGTTCTAAGCGAGATAGAAAGCCTAACTAAAGTATCAAGCTGAGTGAAAAATAGAGGCGAGGTAAAGTTAACTAAGGATGTGGTTGAACGAAAGTGAACCTTTGTTTGAAAACACCGTCAATAGAGCAATGCAGGAAAGCAGATGAAACCTGTAAACTGAGTAGCGTTGAATCGCAACTGATAAAGACGTGTGTTCGGTCTTTATAAAGAGTACCAGTCTCACGGTGTAGAGAAGGCAACCAAGTTAACATATATTCATAGAGTGAAACGTGGTAAGCCTGTAGTAATGCAGGTAAGAGATACCTTAAAAAGCAAAAGGCATCATGCTGAAAGGCAACAGGAATACATAACTGGATGCATAGAGTTATATAACTCACTTGAAAAAGGGCTGACTTAAGGTTGGTGGTATTGTCCATAGACGCAATATAAGATATGAATTTATTGGAAAAGTTAGATGTCACAGACAAACGTAACAGTAGAAACTTTTGAGTTTAGGAATAATCTAATCATTTGGAATGCAATTGATTGGAAGAAATTAAATGAAATAGTTAATAATCTTAGACAGCGTATCTATAGGGCTTCTGCTACTGGTGACAAGAAAAAAGTTAGAAGCTTACAAAAGCTGTTGATTCGTTCAACAGCAAATAAGCTTCTAGCAATAAGACGAGTCACTCAGATCAATGCTGGCAAACGGAGTGCTGGGATTGATAAAATTATCATAAATACTGATGAACAAAGAGACTGGCTATTTCAAAAGTTGGGTGATATGAGCAATCCTCAATCTATGCCTTTAAAGCGAGTATACATTCCCAAGAAAAATGGGAAATTAAGACCACTTGGTCTTCCCACTATTCTGGATAGATGTAGACAAGCTCTTATTAAAAATGCACTAGAGCCATACTGGGAAGCAAAATTTGAGTGGAGTAGTTATGGCTTTAGACCTGGAAGATCAGCACATGATGCAATTGCTAAAATTCATATAATAGCAAACCCAAGAAAGAAGAGACCTTGGGTTCTAGATGCTGATATTAAGGGAGCATTTGATAATATCGATCATCAATATTTACTCAATTGCTTGGAAAATTTTCCTGCTAGAAAATGGATTGAATCTTGGTTAAAGTCAGGAGTCTTGGATAAATGCAAATTTTCCAAAACTGATAAAGGTACTCCTCAAGGTGGAATTATTAGTCCATTGCTTGCAAACATTGCATTACATGGACTAGAAGAAGCCTTAGGCATAACCTACCAAAGAAAATATCACCGCCTAAATCCCAACTCGGAATTTGGAGTCCATTCCTAATGCCATGTATTTTATATTATACAGCTGTTTTATATATTCGTTCTTTAGCCAATTTCCAGTCAGTTTCCCATTGGTCGCTCGCAATAGAAGTTCTTACTTGTAATACTCTATGA
>JAKJJQ010000122.1:0-3416 GCA_021713415.1 Thiotrichales bacterium 19X7-9 | reverse complement strand
TACCTTAGCCATTATGTTAATTGGCAAAGAATTATTGAGCGAACTCACTTATTGTCTGATAAATCAGTACAATGGCTGGAAATTCTTATAAAGCCAGATAAGTTTCAACATATTTCGCCAAAATAGCCTTAAAAAATAACGAATAGTTAAAATAAATTCGATTGTTTGATCACTGTAAGTATAAGAATGTCCTGACTTTGAATCGGCTGTAGCATACCACCAAATACTCACATCAGTGGAAAATTGTAAAAAAATATTACCAGCATTGATTTTAGATTGATTATATGATGACCAGTTCTTGGGTTTATACTGTTTCTTTGCCATAATTGCTTAACATAAAAATGAAAATAGTATGAATAAAGAACAATAGAACTGTCAATAGCTTAATTATGCAACAAGCCCAGCGTCGCTGCTATGGTTTCTTTAAAACTGAGTCGCTTTTCCAAAGATTAATGATTGATTTGAGAGGATATAAAATGCTTGGTATTTAACCAATAAGAAATGGAAAAGAGCCTAAAATGAGTTAAAATTGCATTAAATTACTTGAAATATAAAACGAGTCCATATATGTAGGAATATTAATACATTAGCACATGTATTGGCAATTATATTGATTATTTTTTAACCCTTGATTCGCATTAAATTATATAACAAGCTAACTATCAACTATAGTTAACAGTGATAAGTAATAGGAAGCTTATTTATGAAAAGTTATTTTGATCAAGAATGGAAAAATTGGATTCACCATAATATCAGCTGTGGTTGTGATAAAGATGAAATCTTTAATATTTTATTAGACCATGATTATAATCCAACAGCTATTATAAAAGAAATGCAATTTCAACCACATTTAGAAAAAACTTTAACTAGAGTACAAGAGCTAATTAATAGTCAAATACAACCTCAAAATATTGTGACAAATATACCAAACTTTAAGGCTTTAAATCAAATAACTTTACCTTCAGCTCAACGCTTACCTACAAAAAAAGCAACCTTATATTTATTAGATAATTTTTTGAATAATAATGAATGTAATCAATTAATAAGTCTTATATCTACTAAGCTTAGGCCATCAACAATAACTAATGCTTCAGAAAAAGATAATACATTTAGGAGCAGTAAAACTTGTGATTTAAGTTTGTTAAAAAATAATTTTATCAAACAAATAGATCAGCGTATTGCTCAGTATATGGGTATCAAACTTGAGTATTCTGAAGGAATTCAAGGTCAATACTATCAAATAGGAAATCAGTTTAAAACACATACTGATTATTTTGAACCAAATACTGATGAATACCAAATTTATGCAAGTTCTATGGGACAGCGCACATGGACTTTTATGATTTATCTTAATAATGTTAAATCAGGTGGACATACTGATTTTCCAAAATTAGGTATTTCAATTAAACCAAAAAAAGGACAGGCAGCAATATGGAACAATCTAAAAGAAGATGGAAACGTTAATCCAAATACAGCCCATTGGGGTAAACCAATTCTTCAAGGACAAAAATTTATTATTACCAAATGGTTTCGTACACATAGTTCATTGTCTACTTAAAAATCAAATTATTTAATATTTTGAAAAATATAATAAATATACTATAAATAAAATAATTGATAACTAAATATATAAAATACAGATAGGGTTGCAAAATGAAATTTAAAAAAATATCACTTAAAGTCGGAATTATATTAACTTCATTATCTTTAATTGGCTGTGGTGGTGGAGGTAGTAGCAGCCCAAGCTCTACTCCTACTCCAACACCAAGTCCTACTCCTACACCAAGTCCTACTCCAACACCAAGTCCTACTCCTACACCAAGTCCTACTCCTACACCAAGTCCTACTCCTACACCCAGCAGTAATTTACAAGCAGTTAGAATTAATTATGCAACATCGCAAACTGGAATAGACTTTCCAATTCATGCATATGCACAAGTAGGTAGCGGAAATATTACATCAGTTCCACATGGTTCTGATCAATTACCTTTAGGTGTTATTACAGCAAAAACTTCACCAGCAACAGGCGGCCTTGCGCCTGTTAATTTTATTAATACATCAGGCCAAACTGTAAAAATTTACTTTTATGCTAAAGATTCACAGTCTAATAATTATAAAATGTGTGCAGTGGAGTACGACAAACATGGCAGTGCAGTAGGATCAACAAATTGTACTGGATTGGTAAAACTAATGAATAGTGCTAATAATGTAATAACTCTAGAAACAGGTGCTGCATTATTAACTGGCAGTAGTGTTGTGCTCGCACCGAACTTACCATCTGGCTCTGCCACTAGTAATTCTTATCCTATCCGAAATATAATAATTAAAAACAATACAAGTCATAACTTCATTTGTCTTAAAAATACATCATTTGCAGTAAGTAGTAATGATCTAGCTACCAATTGCAATTCTTCTACAGTTAATGCTGATGGATATATCCGAGTTGCTAAAGATGAAGAAGCAACAATTTCAATTTCTACAACACAGAATACTAATAGTATAGCTTGGGGTGTAGTTGGTGTATATGATAGTCAAACATCTGGCTGGAGAGTTATTGGATATGAACCAGGAAGTCAAGGAGTTTTTGGTACACTACTTGAATATACAATGTTTCCAACAAATACCACAAATAGTGTTGCTATTACTGATATTGATATTTCAATGGTTAATGGTTTTAGTATAGGATTAAAAGTTTATGCTAAAGAAGGAGCAGTTTGTACTAATGGTGTAGAAACGCTTTTTACAGAAAATTCAAACCCAATGGTTGAAGTCCCTAAGGCTAATTCGAACAAAAATCTGATTGATCTATGCCCACCTGCTGTTGATGGAAATTCATATTTGGTAAATGCTAAAGGCTGTCTTTCTGCATGCCAATATGCCCATACCTACTATGATCAAAATCATATCAATTTGTCATGTTGTATTAGCCCATTTAACACACTTGCAACTTGTTCAGATCCTGCAACTGCTGTTCCTGATTATACTAAAAGTAAATATGGAGTATCTCCGGCAGATTCTATATATCATAATAATCTTCATAAATATGCCACAAATCCATATTCTTATGCCTATGACGATATTTATGGTAATTTCAGCTGTGATCCCAAAGCAAGTTTTGTTTTTGAAATTACTGATACATTTAAGTAAAGTGAAATATTTAGCTCATTGATTATAATATATATTGGTCGCGTCAGATAAAGCTTTTTAAAATTTTTTTGTGTAGAATTTTTCACACTACACGACAGTAACGGTGTAACCCATTGATTTTTCATTGTTATCGTTCATTCTCATAATCGCCAAAAAACAAAAAAGAGCGATATGATGAAACACATCAATGAATTACAACAGTCACTGAAGCACTATTTTAACTTATCTTTTTGGAATACTGAATGCCTAACTTACTTTATTATTGCTCT
>JAKJJQ010000121.1:0-3437 GCA_021713415.1 Thiotrichales bacterium 19X7-9 | reverse complement strand
GATGCTAGTTCAGGGAATGCTATTTTAAATGAAGATGAAGGAAAGGAAGCAATATCACAAGGTATCTACCCAGTAAAGAAATCAATACAAGTATTTAACTCAGGTGATGAGATAGGACAATTTTTAACTAAAGATAGAGAAGGTAATAGTCCATATGCTATCTCTCTGGGTATTCTAGATCATAGTATGGCTATTGTTTTTAATAATAATCAATGGCATTTTGTTAGTCATGACATGGTCGAATCAACTGAGGGTGAGAAAATTACTGATGCATTTATAGCCAAAGTTTTTCAAGAACTTGCTGATTCAAAAGGTGCTGTAGAAGTAATTAGATATCAATCAAGGCCAACGAATGAATTAGAATATATTCTTCCAATTAAAGAAGCAATGCTAAATAAGTATGTACTATTTATGGCTTTAAAATATGGTCATGCAGATGCTGTAGAGAAGTTTATAGAAGGCATAAAAAGCTTAAATTTAAGTACAGAAGATTTAAAGGAATTGTTATTTGCTAAAAGAAGTAATGGTACTCCTGGGCTATTTATAGCTTTACAAGATGGTCATGCAGATACTGTAGAGAAGTTTATAGAAGGCATAAAAAGCTTAAATTTAAGTACAGAAGATTTAAAAGACTTGTTATTTGCTAAAAGAAGTGATGGTGCTTCTGGGCTATTTATGGCTTTACAAGATGGTCATGCAGATACTGTAGAGAAGTTTATCAGTGGTGCAGGAAGTTTAAGATTAGATAAAGCAGATTTAAAAGACTTGTTATTTCCGAAAGACAGTGATGATACTCCTGGGCTATTTATAGCTTTACAAGATGGTCATGCAGATACTGTAGAGAAGTTTATCAGTGGTGCAGGAAGTTTAGGATTAGATAAAGCAGATTTAAAAGACTTGTTATTTTCGAAAGACAGTGATGATACTCCTGGGCTATTTATAGCTTTACAAAATGGTCATGCAGATACTGTAGAGAAGTTTATAGAAGGCATAAAAAGCTTAAATTTAAGTACAGAAGATTTAAAAGACTTGTTATTTTCGAAAGACAGTGATGATACTCCTGGACTATTTATAGCTTTACAAAAGGGTCATGCAGATACTGTAGAGAAGTTTATAGAAGGCATAAAAAGCTTAAATTTAAGTACAGAAGATTTAAAAGACTTGTTATTTTCGAAAGCCAGTGATGATACTCCTGGGCTATTTATGGCTTTACAAGATGGTCATGCAGATACTGTAGAGAAGTTTATCAGTGGTGCAGGAAGTTTAGGATTAGATAAAGCAGATTTAAAAGACTTGTTATTTTCGAAAGACAGTGATGATATTCCTGGGCTATTTATGGCTTTACAAGATGGTCATTTTAAGACAGTAATAACGTATTTATCCAGATTAAAAGACCTTGATCTTACATCTAATGAATTAGAAATAATTATGCCATCTAAAAATAGAAATGGAAAAACAATATCTACCGCCCTAAAAGATTGTGTCAATGGTGAAATAAATGATATTTATCATAAGTTAGGCCAAACAAAAAAACGAAAACATGAGTCTCAAGAACCTGAAAGAATTTTTAGTGAGCATGGTATTTCGGGCAGTCTGTCTAAAAAGCAAAAAAATTGTGAGGAGTCTCCTTCTACTCCAACTAGCCCTGGTTAAATCAATTTACCTTAATATACTTGATCCAAAATCAAAACTAACTCTTAAATATAATATTCATAATAAATTAAAAAGGTACTTCCGAAAGATAGTAACCACGGGGGTTTTAGATGCGCAAGAAATATTTTCTGCGTGGAACTCAAAATTGAAGGACTAGGACATGTTATAGAGTGGTTGGTTTAAACTTAAAATGCATGTGAAAACCACAAGCTCTAGCATATTTTTCAATGGTATCAACTCTTGGGTGAGTACCTAATTTTTCAAGGCGACAAATATTACTACGGGTAGTACCCATCTTTTTTGCTATTTGTTCTTGAGTTAAGCCAGATACTTTTCTCATTTTAAGCAGTTGATTGGTTAACTCAAATTCATAGCTTAGTTTTTCATATTCTTCTTTTACTTCAGGATTTTTAAATGCCTTACTTTTTAACTGCTTTAAGTTCATTTTTGACCTCCTGCATTCGTTTTTTTGCTAATTCAAGTTCTTTTTTTGGAGTCTTTTGTGTTTTTTTAACAAAAGCTCTTAATACCATGATATTTTTACCATGAAGGTAGCAGAAGAAGCTTCTAGCTATGCCCTCTAGTGCTTTAGCTCTAACCTCAAATAATCCATCGCCTAAAGCTTCAGTATGAGGTTTACCCAAATCAGCCCCGTGTATTTCCATTAGATCAAATAATCTAAGCATTTTAGCTTGCACTTTTGGTGGTAATTCTAAAATTTCATCATCGACACCTTTGTAAAACTCAATATCCCATGTCACTGCTATTTTCTCAATTATCACCATTGTTATCATTAATGATAACAAGTATTATTACCATATACAAGTCAAATGGGTAATAAACTGATACAAAATCAAAGCTAAATTTCCTTTATGATAGATAAAACTAATTATCTATAAGCAATCTATTAACTGGGGGGTGAATGCCAAGTATTACTAAAGGTGAAATCGCTACAAGGCAACAAGCTTCAGATATTTTTGGTGTTTATGTTACAACAATTGATGACTGGGTAAGGCGAGGCTGTCCTTATCTTGAAAAAGGAGGTCGAGCTTGGTCATTTAATACAGCTGATTTATTTAAGTGGCGTTTACAAGAAGAGATTGAGAATAGTAAATCGGTAATGCTAAGTGGTGAAGAATTATCTCTAAAGATCAAGCAAGCAAGGTTACGTTTAATTGATGCACAAGCAGATAATGAAGAAATTAAAGCACGTTTAGCTGCTAATAAAGTGATTGATGCAGATTTGTTATCCAGTATATTAGCTGATGTTTTTGGTTTAATGCGTAATAAACTTTTAAGTATTCCTGAACGAGTAGAGTCAAAATTAGTTGGTGAAACCGATAAAGATAAGTTTAGAAAAGTACTACTTGATGAATTAAAAGAAGCGATGTTTGATATATCAGATAGCTCAAGCCAAACAATCAGTAAAATACTCAGTCAAGGGCAAAACAATGACTGATGTACTTGCTAATCTATTAACTAAAAATCTTCAACAGCATTTTAAACCAGTCAAAGATTTAAGCATTTCTGAATGGTCTGAACAAAACGTATATTTACCAGCAGGCGTATCAGCAGTACCAGGAAGATGGCGCACAATTGCTTATCAAAAGGAAGTGTTTGAAGCGATAGAAAATCCAAAGGTCAATAAAATTGGTTGTAATGAAATGGACTCGTTCGCATAAATAAGTAAAAGCCTATTAGTAAATGCTAGACTTATTTTGCAACAACTTAAATAGCAAGGAGTCCATCATGAATAATCTTACAATATTAGCAATAGACATAGC
>JAKJJQ010000120.1:0-3483 GCA_021713415.1 Thiotrichales bacterium 19X7-9 | reverse complement strand
AACAAGCCCATCATTATGCCATCAAATTAACTCATATATTTAATATGTATGATGATAGAAAGTCAGCAATGGCTAAAATAGATAGATGGATTAGTAAAGTAGAAAAAAGTGATCTTAACTGTTTCAATACATTTATTAAAACCTTACAAAAACATAAAAATAGCATTGCGAATTATTTTAAAAATAGAGCAACTAGCGGATTTGTTGAAGGTTTAAATAATAAAATTAAAGTAGTTAAGCGTCGCTGTTATGGTTTCTTTAAAACTGAGTCGCTTTTTCAAAGATTAATGATTGATTTGAGAGGATATAAAATGCTTGGTATTTAACCAACAAAAAATGGAAAAGAGCCCCATTTTATTAAAATGACGCCATTTGAAACTGATCATTAAAAACATCCTGTGCTTAATTTGGCAGAAGTTTAGCAAAGTGACAATTTTTTGCAACAGATCCAGGAGAAATGCCTAATTAAATTCAAGTCTCCCAGTCATATTCAACTAACCTTAAGTTTGATGGGAAAGACTCGAAATTTATTCTCTGTTAATGTTGGCCGATATAAAAACTCAGCCCATGAACAACGTTGTCAATTTAACTTGTCAAAAGAAATATGGAATGAAGCTGCACAGGATCTTTGCGCTTAAAATTCAAAGATAAGGATATTATTTAGTCAGGAAAAGTTAAGTTGACGGTGCCTTAATAAACATGTTAAGAAAAGGCCAGCATTTAGATTGTGCTAATCAAACTATTTTTGAACAATTTAACTCACTTGCAGGTTAATTGTACCCAGAGGATGCATAACTGTATAAAAAACAAACTGATAGAAGTCTTTGCAACAAAGCCGCCTCTGAGAATTGCTGCAAACCAATGCAATTTCAATAGAGATATTTATTATTTTTTTATATGGGAATCTTTTTTATTTTGTATAAAATTAAGAAGATAAATATGTTTTTTGTTTTAAAACAGTGTAGCTAAAACTACTTTTACATGACTATGGATAGTTAAGACATAAATATGTTGTATGGCCTATGGTTGCTTTTAAATTAAGTATTTTTTATTTTTCATAAAAAAAGGGATTTGATATGGATATTAAACAAAATAAATTATTTCTTTTATTTTTAGCAATTTTGCTTCAGTCACTTTTTGGGACTATATCATACTCAGAAAAAATGCCAAAATTCACAGTAAGATCTTTGCAAAATTATTATAACTCTACACCAATATTAGAAGATCATGATTATTGCATATCTAAAAATGCTCAATGTGGAAAACTTGTTAAATCTAATTCTTCTCAATCTTCTATTGTTGACTGTGGGAACTGCAGTCAAGATACTAGTTGTGTAAGTAATCGATGTGAGCCTGTGTGTAAATCAACTCAATTTCAGTTACCTGTTAATGATTTATTATTGCATATGCCTATTATTATAAATAATGATGACTTAAGTTTGAATCATAATTGGATAAAAGTAACATCTGTAGATAGTAGTCAGTTTATATCACGTACTGATTTTTCTAAAAAAATGATAAAAGTTATTTTTCAAAATGACCAATCTTATAAACAATCTACGTGGTTTTTTAAAATGATACCATTTAGTAAACCTGGAATTAAATTGAAAAATAATCCGTATTCCAATACAGTCCTACACTCAAAATATATGACTGTATTGGAAGGAGGAGGGTATTTAGCGCTGACCATTACGAGTAAAAAAAATCAATTTTATACACTCAAAGCTTCTACTAAGCTAAAATTTAACAGTTGTAATGCAGTTGAAATTTTAGCTTCTCAAGATCATATTGACTTATTTGTTAATGATACTAAGTATACTGTATATGCAAATCAAAATGATGCATTTTATACAAGTCCAGAAGAATTAACTATTGGCCCATATACTGGTAAATTATGGTCTATTAGAGTATATAATCATTTACTATCTGCTAATGAAACTAAAGAATTAGCTTCCAAATGTATTAATGGCCCTTCCGAGTCACCGTACCAAGAAGGTTATCCTAACTTTATCTGTGGTACTTATGTATGCTTATGGTGGCCAAAAAATAGTGATTTAGAACCTAATGAACAACCTATACCTTTAAGTGAGTATCAATATTATTTAAAGGCACAAGATGAAGTATTTGAACGTAATGTATTACGTACTGGTATGTACCCGTATGGTGATGTATGTGGTTTTATGAAATGGAGCGGTGATACCAATGGCCGTAACTTAGTTTTAGGATATGGTATAAGAAGCACCTTTGTAAAAGGTTACAGTGAATCAAATCCTGTTGACCAGCATTGGTTACATGAAAATTTTCATTCATTTCAAGGGCAATTGAAAAGATATCTCGATAGAGGTGGTAATAAATTCCTTTTAGAGTCAACGGCATCTTGGGCGCCTGATGCAATTATAGGTGGTTCGCCTGAAGCGTATGATACCTTACTAGGAATGTATACTTTAGTTCCTCATATAGCTTTATGGTCTGATCAAAGCTCACCCATTGACCAAAGCATATATAGTCGATTTAAAGGTGGCCACCAATATGGTGCTTTTATCTTTTTTGCATATATCACAAGATATGTATTAAATGATCATTTTATTGGGGATATTTTCAATGATTCTCGAGCTTCTTCTGAGCCAATTGCTGCAGTTAAAGATATATTGACTAAATCAGGCCATGATTTGAAAAAAATATTCGCAGACTTTGCTGCTAAAACAGTTAATTATGACTATTTATTTACTGACTCTTATAATAACTCTGAACTAGGTTCATGCAAAAGAATGTATGAAAATGATGATAATTATACTCCAGAAACTTGTATACAAAATAGCCCTAAAATTTCCGTATATATGGATCAAAAGGGAACGGGCGGAAAATGGCTTGAAGTGCCATCACAATATAAGGTTGGTTCCTGGGCTTATAATACTTACCAAATCAGCTCACCATACAGTCAAGTTTTTGATATTGGCATATCAGTTAATAACAACAATCCAAGCTATACTGAAATACAATCTAGAATTGTTATATATGATTTAGTAAATAAAACATATAAATATATATCTTTCCCTTCAATGGGAGCAGGAGATGAAAAAAATATTCAAATTAATACACCTGAAAACTCCGTTATATTCTTAATTGTAGCCAGTACTCCCGATCATTTTTCTGGGTTTGATAGTTATAATTATAGCTATAAAGTAGAACCTCTAAATTCTATGTGATTAAGTAATTTGGGGGCTCTTTTCCATTTCTTGTTGGTTAAATACCAAGCATTTTATATCCTCTCAAATCAATCATTAATCTTTGAAAAAGCGACTCAGTTTTAAAGAAACCATAATAGCGACGCTTAACTACTTTAATTTTATTATTTAGGCACGGTTCAATTCTAGTATACACATCAGGTAACTTATTGATGGAATTTAGAGAGCTGTTTCATTATCATTGATTTAGCACAAACCTCAAACAAAACAGCTCACAAAATGCAACCAAAACGACTCA
>JAKJJQ010000012.1:0-69485 GCA_021713415.1 Thiotrichales bacterium 19X7-9 | reverse complement strand
AACGTTCGAGACTAGGACGTTGATAGGCTGGGTGTGTAAGTGCAGTAATGTATGAAGCTAACCAGTACTAATGATTCGAGTGAATTGGTTATATCAGTAGACTAGATTGTTAAGGGTCAAACCTAAATAGTTTCCCGGTGAATATAGCGAGTGTGAACCACCTGATTCCATACCGAACTCAGAAGTGAAACCACTTTGCGCCGATGATAGTGTGGCAGTTGCCATGTGAAAGTAGGGCATTACCGGGGATTTAATTCAAAAAGCCTCCATCAATGGGGGCTTTTTTGTTTGTGATATCTCTACTCAAGTTACGTATAAACTATTTATTAATAAACAAACTGTAATATTAATTATGTGATTAAGTTTATTCTGTCTTGATTTACATACTCATTATAAAGATTGATTATGAAGTATCTGATTTATTGATATGCTGTATTTTATTATTTAAGATGAATGATAGTTATGTTAGCTATGGAGATAAAAATGAAAGAAATTCAATTTGAAGAAATATCTAAGAAAATTCTCAATGGCATAGATCTGGATCATTTACAACAAAATGGTGTTAGGCATGATAATGCATTTAGAGATTTAAATTCATCAGCGGCGACAAAGTTAGCCAATTGTTATCAGGATATTTTTCAGGCTGATGATTTAATAGATGATCATTATACTGGTGATTTTGTTTGGGAGAGCTCAAATGAAATTAGGGTTTATGGAAAATTCTACGGTAGTTCTGCTGGTCATCCAGGTTTAAGTACACAAGGCCTTGTAAATTGTGCTGGAATTATTCGAGAAAATGATATTTTTTTTCATAGTGGTCATTTTCATCCTAAAGCTATTAATGCGCTACATTTTATGGTTTTTTTTATAAATAATTCACTTAATGCTTATAATGATTCATATTTTGAAAGTAAAGAAGATTTATTAACATACTTGTGTGAAGAGTTTCCAATTATTGTCTATTATGATGATTCTGAAAATACGACAAAAAAAACTACTTTTTTGGATTTATATGAGCATGTAAAAGAGTTTGGGCAATTTAGGAGAGATGATTTAAGTAAAGCAATTAAAATGGATTATGAAAGTAAGCAAAAAGATCTTGATCAAAATACTATGTTACAGCAATCATTATTACCATCATCTATTTATGGTAATAATGATGTACCTTTGGTTTTCTCTCAGAAAGAACAAGAGGTAGAAAGTCAATCAGCACTATGTTGTTGTGTTATTTTTTAACGTTTAATTTGTTTTATAGCAAGAGTATTCCTAAAATTCATTCATATGTTATTAAATTATATAGGTAGGGATATGAATGATAAAAACTTAGCTAATATACTCGATCAATTATTGGAATCACTAAGTGCTAAAAATGTAGATAGGTTAATGACATTTTATGAAGATGATTTTGTATTTGAACTTGTACCAGAGCATGTAGCAATTGAAGGCAAAACTGCATGGAATCAGGGAGTCATTGATTTTATGAATTGGGTTCAAGCGGGTAGAAAAGAAGTATTACATTATTGTGTTGACGGTAGAACTGTTTGGGTTGAGCGTGTGGATCATTGGCAAATTGATAATCAATGGATTGCATTACCAATTGTTGCAATTGTTGAGTTTTCAGCAGCTAATAAAGTCCAAAAATGGCGTGAATATCATACATTGGAATATAGAAAACAATTTGAAAAGTTTCCAAAAACAGGTTTAGTAAAAGATTGAATTTAATTTAAGATATAAGTTTGTTTATAATGAGCTAAAGGCAAGGCGAGCTTAGATATTATTAGTATCAACGCCTTGAAGGTTTGATTTGATTTTAACAATAGCATTGTATAATGTTTCAAATTCTTCATCTTCTAAACCATCAATAATCTGAGGGTGTACCTTAGATTGTAAAGTACGATTAAGTTTGTCAAGTAAGCTTTTACCTTTATCAGTTAAGAAAAGACATTTAGCACGGCGATCTTCTGGGTGCTGTTCTTTTCTAATTAAGTCTTGCTTAGCTAAACGATCTAAAATCAAAATTAAGTTTTGTGCTTCAATATCAAGAAATTTAGCTAATTCTACTTGAGTTAAACCTGCACAATAATTGATATAAACTAAAGCACGGCGATCAATTGAGTTGATACCTAATTTTTTTGCATGGCTATTATAAACTCGACGCACAATATTTGATGAATCAGTTAATAAAAACATTAACTCTTGAATCTTTGTTTTTTGTTTTTGAGACATTTTTGTAATCCTATAATATCTATAAAATAATTATTAACTATAAACTAGTGGGCTTATCATAACAAATAAACGCTATAAATGTAACCAATAAATGACAATAATTATTGATTTTTATCACGTGCAATAAGATATACTTCACTAGAGCGAGCTCGTGAAGCATCAGGCTTAGATATAATTACTTGTTTATACTGTGATTTTAGTGATTTAACTAGTTCTTCAAAGCCTTTTCCATGGAAAGCTTTTGCTAAAAATGATCCGTGAGGTTGAAGTGTTTCTTGAGCAAATGCAATGGCTAACTCTACTAAATAAATAGACTTTGCTTGATCAGTTGTTTTATTACCACTGAAATTAGGCGCCATATCAGATATAACCCAGTCAATACAATCAGTTGCAGTTAATTTTAATAACTCTTGATAGGGCGTATCTTCAGTGAAATCTCCTTGAATAAACGTTACACCTGCAATTGGATCCATTGGTAAAATATCAAGTGCAAATATTTTACCTTCAGCTTTAAGTATACTTAATGCAGCTTGCGACCAACCACCAGGTGCAGCACCTAAATCAACAAGCGTCATACCAGGTTTAAAAAGCTTATATTTATTATTAAGTTCTATTAGTTTATATGCCGCTCGAGAGCGAAAACCATCTTTTTTAGACTGTTGAACGTATTGATCAGTGAAATGTTCTTGTAGCCAGCGCTTGCTGCTGGATGATTTAGCCATATTAAATTGTTATGTTTATATATTATTGGCAAGATTATTCATGGATTTGATTGTGCTGTCAATTATAATATTTATTTAACTTATTTTGATGAAAGATAGACATCCCACTTAAGTAATAAAATTATATTTCTTAGCTATAATTAATATATTGTTGTTATGTTAATTCTGGAAATATAAAAATGAATGTATATCAGAATATATCACGTTTAGTGATCTGTTTTTTAGTATTACTTGGAGTTTATAATTCAGCTTTTTCTGCAGCTTATACAGAGTGTAAAAATGGTAGCATTGCTACTGGAGAAGGTGAAAATTTAAGAGTAACCGGTCAATGTACAGTTAATAATGGAACATATCATTACGGCAATGTAAATATCTATGGTGGTGGCTCCCTTGAATTTATTGGGGAAGGAAAAACTAACTTTTGGGCAAAAAATATTGTTATTGAAAATAATGGAAGTTTGATTGCGGGTAGCCCACAAAAGCCATTTGGTAGTCTATCTGGACAAGAGTTAACAATATATCTTTATGGTAAGGATCAAGGAGGAAATGGTTTAGGTGTTAGATGTGTTCAAGATCATTGCGGTATTCCAGATCCTATCTGGAACAGTAATGGAAAATCAAAAGTAGATTTAAAAAATGGTGTAACTGATTATTTTTATCAGTATGAGCCAATGTTTGGTGATAAAGGTGATAAGGATGCCTATTTTGGCTACAAAGTATTAGCAGTTTCTTTTGGTGGAACACTTAAACTGTTCGGGCATAAAGGAGCTAATTATAATGATGCTTTACCTGAAAGTCATACAGGGCCTAGTTGGGTTCGTTTGGCAAAAACTGTCAATCCAACTTCAGATGGTAAATCATCTAGTTTGCTAATAGACTCTAAATATAAGATTGATGATAATTGGCAAAAAGGTGATCAAATTGTTATTACAACAACAGACTATATGCCTGGCCACTCTGAATTACTGACTATTGAAGATATTGATGATAATAAACTTGAAGTAACAGCTTATGATGCTTATACAAATAAAGCATTAAATACAGGTGTTCGCTATACGCACAATGGTGAAACATATTCCCTTGAAAAAGTTCCTGATAGATTAAACTTAGATATTAAAGTAAATGGACTGCCAGCTATCGAAACTCGTGCAGCAGTTGCATTACTAACACGTAGTATACGTATTGTTTCAGCAGGAGATAATTATGGTGATCAATTTCCAGCTGCTGAAACAGGCTATTATTTTGGAGGGCATAGCGTATTTAGACAAGGGTTTAAAGCATTACAAATTCAAGGTGTTGAATTTTATCAAATGGGTCAAGGTGGTAAAATGGGGCATTATCCTGTGCATTTTCATATGGCTCGTAAAGTACCTAAAGATACTTTTGTTAAAGATAGTTCAGTGCATGATTCAATGACTCGTTGGTATACAATACATGCGACAGAAGGTGTTACATTACAAAGAAATGTTGGATTTTTATCGATTGGTCATGGTTATTATATTGAAGATGGTAGCGAAATTAATAATCAATTAATTGCTAATATTGGAATTTTGGCGCGTGCAGCTGTAGATAATATTCAAAATCCAAGAACAGTGCCAGGGATTTTATCAGCACCAGATATTGTACAAATTCCCAGCGAAGATGTGCCATATAAATCAGACGCAGTTCATCCAACTGTATTTTGGATTATGAATGGATGGAATGACTTTAGGCATAATATGGCAGCAGGTGCTAGTGCTTGTGGAATGTGCTATTGGATGTTGCCATCAAGAATTAGTGGTCACTCAATGGGACAAAACTGGGATTCATATGCATCTTTGATCAAAAACCAAAATGGTTTAGCACCACTTAAATCATTTGTTGGTAATTCTTGTACTTCAGCTTATATATCATTTAATACAATTGATAATGTAGCAGCTTGCCAAGGTTTTTTTGAAAATACAAAAAATTATGGATCGATGGGTGTAATTAATAAATTAGCACCACCAAAAATGATACCTGATCCTAAAAACCCAGAAGGTAAAATCTTAAATCCAAATGCTAAAATGTATTATCCAAATGTGATTGGTGGTATTAAAGCGACTACCTGTGATTCAAACTCTGTTGGGGCTGGCGGTAATAAAATATCACCCAATGCAGATGGCTCGCTAGATTGCTCTACTGTGATACCATGCTCTGGTACTTCAGTTGAAAACTGTACAGTTAATCATATAGATTATTATACATCATCTTTTAATACGATAACAGATATTAATTTTTCTGCTATTTGGTTAAGAACGAGTTCATATTTTTTAACAAATAGTGCTATTACAGATGTTTTAGGTGGTGGTGTATCAATGGTCAGTGGGGGTAGTTATACAAGGTCAGATGCGCGAGTTGGATATATAGCATTAGTAAAACAAAGTGTATTTGTTGGAGAAACGCAACCTAACAATAAATATGCTTATGCTTTGGGGCCAATTAATTCTCAGACAGATTTAGTTTGTGATAATGGGCCAGCTAACAACCCATGTATTTTGAAAGATGAAGGGGTAAGTTACTTAATGTCTAATTTCAATACAGGGCAGCGTATGTTGAGTATTTATGATGGACCAATGCAGCAAGATTCAAATGCGTATCTTGATATTCATAAAAAAACAATTAAATTAAGTGATAAATTTTTATTCAGGCCTGTGCTAGGCATACCAAAAGACACGCAAACTAATGAGTGTTACTTGCCTCATGCTGCTATTGCCTGGAAGCAGCCAAATGGCTTTTATTATCCACCAGCATTCCATTCAACGAATTTATTTTTTGATAATGTAGATATTAGACATTTTGTTATTGTGCCGCGATTTATACCAGGAACTGCAAAAACAATTGATAAAGCAGAACTTGATAAACTCTATTGTACAAGTTCGCAAACAAATATGTTTACAGGCTATAGTGATGTAGATAGACAAACGTTTCTTAATGATGATGATGGTACTTTAACTGGTCGTATTAATGATAAGACTGGCCGTTTAAGTGGTAAAAGCACGATTTCTATTAGTGAGGATCCATTTTTTAAAGCACCTATTGAAGAATTTGAGTGTTTATCAGAAAATACAGCTAAAACAAGTCCGTATCAGTATATAACAACAGCAATTGTGCCAAGTGATTATAATTCAATTACAAAAAAAGGAAATGAGCAAAGAGGCCTACCTTGGGCAAGTGCTTGTACTAATTTTGAATGTTTCGGTGTGCCATTATATCGTCAATTATTAACAGATGATGAATTTAGTAATGGTGAAAGTCCATATATATTGCTTATGGGGCAAGGTAATGCACAGCGTAGCTCTTTGACAATTAATAATGGTGTTTATTTTTTAGATACAACCGTCTCTCGTGATAAACAAGCATCTACACCAAGTGATCCAGGTAGTAATGCTTTTATACAATTTTCTGAGTTTGCAGGTGGAAAAACCTATAATGTTTTCTTTTTATTTACGACACCTGAAACTAAGCAAACCTATCAAATTTATGTCGGCAAAAACTTTAACTATGGATCGCTAAAAGCAATTAGAACAGAGTTAAATAGTGATAACTTTGATTTTAAACCTGCACAATGGCCAACACAGTGGACTAAAAGAGAAAGTGCATTTGATGCAGATACGGGTATATTAACCGTTAAAATAGATATGAGTGGCTTTAAAGATAAATTAATACAGTCACAAGAAGAAGAGTGTAATGGTAATACGATTTGTACTTGGGATGCTTCTGAAAATGTTTGTGGCTGTAATAGTGCTTCACCATTTTACAATGAATGTATTAAACCGCTTAATTATAAACCCAAGCAAAGAACAGCGTGTAGTTGGGTTGGTAACGATGTAGCTTGTCCAATTGATGGTTGTGTTGGTTTTTCATTTACTTTGCCAACAGGTTTTAAACTAGATAACCTTGGTAGTAAGACACAAGCTCAAGGAGGTCATCGACCAAACCCTCAAAAATATAGCTCAAATAAGGAAGTATGGGATGTGAGTTGGGAAAATGTAGGTTGTGAAATAAAAGCAGGCGATTAAAGCTATTCTTAAATAGCTTTTAAATTTATAGTTTTTTGGCCTTTTCTAACATCATCTTGATCATAAAACAATAGTGAGCTTTGACTATTATCTGGTATTAAATGTTTAGTCCAGTCAACGCTGAACAAGTACTCAATAAATTTTATTTTAACTTGAGCAAAACAGTCTTTAAGTTCTGGATCCTGATCATAACGTTGAATAAGTGTAAAGTATTGATTATAGTTTGGAGGTAGGGATTTTGTAACTCCAGGATCAGCAACTTGATAGCCGGGTATTAGACTTAAAAATTTAGCACACGGCCCTAATACTTCATGAATTGAATGAAATCCACCACCACAAATATAACCAATTACTGCATTTAAATAATCTCTTATTTTTGATTGGTCATCAATAGCACATAGTTCCATCATTTGGGGAATTAGTAACGATGTCATGCCAGAATATCCTGCTACATAAGGCGTATCATTTTCTATCATGTCACGTACAATCCAATAATCATTATGTTTTTTATCTAGTTGTGGTTGTTGAGCAATACAATCTGGAATCCATTTGTTATCAGTACGCTTGGGTATGACACCTTTAGTTTGGCACTCTAACATAATGCCTAATTGGTCTGTTTTTTTATTAGTATCTAAACAGCCGAACCTTCCACGGTTAGGTGATTGTTCAAATAATGAGCTTGGGTAAATTATATCATCAGGTAAATATTTTTTTGAGGCATGATCAACTAACTCATTATTTAAATTATAAATAGATAAGCTTCTATATAGAACTTGAGCAAATTTAAAGTGTATATGAATAATTTCTGATAATTGATCAGAGTCATTATTGTTTAAAATTTCTATTACTTTATCAAGTCTTGGTATTTTTTTAAATGCACCTAATGCAATGGGGCTAAAATTTTCTTCTAATGATATTAAAAATAGATTAATTCTGTCTGAATGTTCATTATTATCATCAGTGTTTAGATTTTTTATAATAGCGCTAGAAACTTCAGAAACACGTTGCATCATTTTTTTAGTAGGTTTTAATAATAATTCAATAGCAATTAATGATTCAAACTGTCGTCCAATCTCATTCTCCCACATTTCTTGAGGGGTTTGATCAAATTTTGAGTTGTTGATAATGTCTATAGCATTAATAATCTCACTAAGAGATTTAGCACTTTTTGGATCTTTAGAAAGTGTTTCATTAATAACCAATTTAAGTGGTTTTAAGTATTTATTAATATCTTGTTCATGATTTTCTAGTGCTATAAATAGATTACCTACAAAATGATTAATAGCGGCTTGATTTAAATTACAAGTAGGTTTTCTAGATTGATACTCCAACAATAATTTAATTAGATAACTATAAGCAGCTACTCTGCTTTTAAAATAATTCATATATACAACCCCTAAATTTATTTGGATAAATAAGATTAAAGATATAAAGCAATGCGTCATTTAATCAAATAATTTAAGATCAGTCAATGTCAATAATATAGGATAGCTAATTTATCTAGCAAGCAAGTTAAATTTGTTATTAGAGCCAAAAGTATCTAATTTGCGTCTGATAAAAAAATTCCAAAATAATTTATATAATTTTATCACTATTTTATTGGAGTCATTATTCAATTTAAAGTTATTATTTATTTTCAAATGACTTGAATGAAGTAAATAAATTTAAAATTAAGTATAAAGCACAGCAAAGAGCCTTATTGCAGCAATATCCAGAAACTGCTCAATATAACCCAGATTTTATGATTATTAATCGAGGATCTAAAGACCCACTGAATGATCAAGAAATAGCTAAAATAAAAGGCTTTTTATTAAAACATAATAATAAAGTAGTTATTAAAACAGAAGATGTACTAGGTACTGGAAATATTTTTACTAACGATATGGGTGTAGAAGCAACTCTTGATGTAATTAATGATGCGCTGGCTAAAGGTAGGCCGTTTGTTATTGAGCAGCAAAAAATGTTAACTAGAACTAGACCTGATGAGCTAGAGGAGTTTAAAGTTAAACATCAACAAGCTGATAAAACAGGGATTGCTAGAAGACTCTAAAGCTAATGTTCAAAAATTATTAAATTTTCCAGAAGAATGTAAAACAATTTTAGAGTCTTCAGGTGATGTTAGAGATATACAGGAACAACTTGATAACTTAAAAGTAAAAGCTAAAGAACAGCCGATTTTTGTATTTAAAGTTAAAGTGGCTTCAACAGAAGACAAAGTTAAAATAAAGAAAAAGGATAGTTCAAGTTGTACGATATTATAAAGCATTTAGTTATTAGAAGTTAATACAATGGCAGCATCATCATAATGCTTAAAAGCGTGATGACAATAATTGAAAATAAAAACATTTTGCGTGCCCAGATGCGGTCATCATCAGAGTTAATACCTTTTAAGCCAAGGATTAACCATCCCAAGCTTAATAGTAATGCCACAACAAAATAAATAACTCCAGTATAACCTAATATGCTAGGCATAATTGCTGCAAATAAAAAGATTAAAATATAAATCAGCATATTAGTTTTTGTATAAGAAATACCTTTAATAACAGGCAATACTGGAATAGAAGCATTGGCATAATCATTGAATCGATAGATTGCAATAGCAAATGAGTGAGGGATTTGCCATAAAAATAAAATTAAAAATAATGACAATGCACCAAAGTTTAATTCATTGGTAGCTGCTGTAAAACCAACAACTGGTGGGACTGCGCCTGCAATACCACCGACGATTGTGCCATAAATAGAAGCACGTTTAAATAATAGCGTATAAAAACCAACATAAAAGACAAGACCTAAAAAGGCAACTAGTGTTGTCAATGTGTTGGTTAGAAGATATAAGATTCCAAGTCCACAAATGCCAAGAATAATTGCATATATAATTGCAACTTTATTAGAAACTAAATCTTTTGCAGAAGGGCGGTTTTTAGTGCGTTCCATTAACTTATCAATATCACGATCAATATGGTTATTTAAAACGCAACCACAAGCCATTACTAATGACATGCCAATTAAAGTCGCAAGTAGGGTTAAAAAGCTGAAATTACCGGCAATACCTAAGAAGTAACCGCCAGATACGGTAATTACATTACCCATGATAATGCCAGGTTTGGCAAGAGAGACATATTGTTTCATAATTATTCTAGTGCATCATATTATAGTTTAGATTAACCATAATCCAAATTGAGCCGAAGACTAAGATTAAGACAACGACAAGACTAAAGAAGAATGCAACAAGATTCCACCTGGATTCGGATTTGGTGTTTAAATGTAAGAAAAAGACAACTTGTACATAAAGCTGTGCTAAAGCAAACACAGTAATTGCTATATAAAGGCCAGTATTGCTTAGTAAATGATAGCTTACTGCGCCAAATGATAAAAGCGTGAAAACAATCGATAGGATAAAGCCAACTATATATGAAGTATAGGTGCCATGATCGCTACCAGTTCCATGATCAATATGTTGATGATGTGACATATTAGATAGCTCCCATTAAGTAAACGATGGTAAAGACGAAAATCCAAACAATGTCTAAAAAGTGCCAGAATAAGCCAAGGCAGCTTAATTTAGTTGTTGTTTGGTTATTAACACCATGGATTGAAACTTGAATCATTAAAACAACCATCCAAATCAAACCAATGGTTACGTGAAGTCCATGTGTCCCAACTAGGGTGAAAAATGATGATAAAAAGCCACTGCGATACCAACCATTACCCTCAAGAACTAGGTGATAAAACTCATAAAGTTCCATTGCGATAAATGAAGCACCTAAGATAAAAGTTAATAGTAACCATTTAAGTACAGTTGCTTTATTACCTTTATAACGGCTTAGCATGGCAAGGCCATAAGTAAAGCTACTACATAAAAGTAATATCGTTTCAACGAATACATAAGGAATACTGACTAAATCAGCAGCTGTTGGACCGCCAAATGTATTATGTCTCATTACAACAAACGTTGCAAAAAGTGAGGAGAATAAAATACAGTCACTCATAATGTAGATCCAGAAGCCAAAAACAGTATTGCCTCCGGTGTCGTGGTGTTCGTGATGATCAATATGACCATCATGTGTCATTGTTGCTGTGCTCATAAGGTTGCTCCATCAAGTGGCAAATGAATCTCAGAATCAGGTTTATTTTCAACATTTAAACCATGATATTTATATTTTGCATTAGCTCGTTTTTGTGCATTTTCACGTTCAATACGTTCGACTTCAGATGCTTTTACATAATAGTCCTGATTGTAGTTGAATGAACGGCACATAATACTTAAGAACATGCAGACAAACCCTGCAATAGCAAGCCAGTAAATATGCCAGATCATAGCAAAACCAAAGACTGCAGCAAAAGCAGAGATAATAAAACCTAATGGTGTATCTTTTGGCATGTGAATGTCTTCATATGGCTTTGTATTTTGTGGATATGCGGCACCACGCTCTTTCATTTCCCAGAACATATCACGGCTGTCAACTGTTGGTAAATGAGCAAAGTTATAAAATGGTGCTGGGGATGGTAATGACCATTCAAGTGTTCTACCATTCCAAGGGTCACCTGTTTCATCGGCTAATTTTTCACGGTTTTTGAAACTTAAGATAATTTGTGCAAACTGACAAAAGATACCACAAGCAACTAAGAAGGCACCGCAAGCTGCGACAATTAATAGAGAATGCCATACTGGGTTATCATAGTGATATAAACGACGAGTCATGCCCATACCGCCTAAGACATAAAGTGGCATAAATGCAACAAAGAAACCGATAAACCAGAACCAAAATGCTGCTTTACCCCAACCTTCATGTAATCTAAAGCCAAATGCTTTCGGGAACCAGAAAGTTAAACCAGCAAAGAAGCCAAATGCAACACCACCAATAATTGTATTATGGAAGTGAGCAATTAAGAAAAGACTATTGTGTAAAACAAAATCAACGCCTGGTACAGCTAATAAAACACCAGTCATACCACCAATAGTAAATGTAATTAAAAATCCAATTGACCATAACATTGGGGAAGTAAATAAAATACGACCACGATACATGGTAAACATCCAGTTAAAGATTTTAACACCAGTTGGAATGGCGATAACCATCGTTGCAATCCCGAAAAAGGCATTGACGTTTGCGCCAGAACCCATAGTAAAGAAATGGTGTAACCAGACAGCAAATGATAAAAAAGTAATCGCAAAAGTTGCCCATACCATTGTGGCATAACCAAATAATCTTTTTTGAGCGAAAGTTGCAACAACTTCTGAGAAAACACCGAATGCAGGTAATACTAAGATATAAACCTCAGGATGCCCCCAAGCCCAGATTAAGTTGACATACATCATCATGTTGCCACCAAAACCATTGGTAAAGAAGTGCATGCCCATAAAACGGTCTAAATATAAAAGACCTAGTGTTGCTGTAAGAATAGGGAAGGCAGCAATTACAAGAATCATACTACATAAAGCTGTCCAAGTGAAAATAGGCATTTTCATTAAAGACATACCTGGGCAGCGCATTTTAATGATTGTGACAAAGAAGTTAATACCGGAGAGAAGTGTTCCTACCCCCGATATCTGTAACGACCAGAGATAGTAGTCAACGCCAACCCCCGGACTGTATTGTAGTTCAGAAAAAGGTGGGTATGCTAACCAACCAGTGTGCGCAAATTCACCAACAAATAGTGAAATATTAACTAGGACGGCACCCATTGCAAACAACCAGAAACTTAATGAGTTTAGGAATGGAAATGCAACATCGCGTGCGCCAATTTGTAAAGGAACAACTAAGTTAATCAAACCAAACATTAAAGGCATTGCCATAAAGAAGATCATAATAACGCCGTGAGCAGAGAAGATTTGATCAAAGTGTTGAGCACTTAAGTAGCCATAGTTATCACCATTGGATAAGGCTTGCTGTGATCTCATCATAGCAGCATCGGTAAAGCCTCTAAAAAGCATTATTAGTGCCGCAATAATGTACATGATGCCGATTTTTTTGTGATCGACGGTACAAAGCCATTCAGTCCATAACCATTTCCATTTTTTAAAATATGTGATTGATCCAAGGACTAAAACTCCAACAACAACTGTTAAGATAAATGCAAGCAACACGGGTGTTTCATGCATAAACTCAAGGGAGTCCCAGCTTAGTTTTCCAAAAATAAATTTCTCAAGCATGTTAGTTTCCTACGCTTTATTCCATTATTTAAAATTTGATTTCTTCTTTTTTAGGGTGCTGTTCAATCAAGCGACTAGACGGCATCATAAATTTCATTAATATCTCATGATAAAGATTTGGTGAAACAGAAGAGTAATATTGAATTGGGGCATTAATCGTTGGGTTAACCAACTGCATGTATTTCTTTTCAGTTAATGTATTGCCAGAGTGTTTAACTTGACTTATCCACTGATTAAATTGTGACTCTGAAGTGGCTTTTGCATTAAAGTGCATACCAGCAAATCCTTTACCAGTATAATTTGCGTTAAACCCGCGATAAACTCCAGGATGATCAGCAATTAAATGTAATTGAGTTTGCATGCCAGCCATTGCATAAATTTGTCCACCAAGCTGTGGAATAATAAATGAGCTCATTGGTGCATCAGCTGTAATTCTAAATGCAACTTGGCGATTGGTTGGTATTTGAAGATAGTTAACGGTAGCAATATTTTGCTCTGGATAAATAAATAACCATTTCCAGTCAAGCGATATCACTTGAATAACCAATGGCTTCTCTTTATCTTTTGTAACTAAGGTGCGATATGGATCAAGCTTATGCGTTGTAACCCAAGTAATAACAGCCAAAATGATAATAATGATGCAGGGTATCGTCCACCAAACAACTTCTAATATAGTGCTATGCGCCCATTTTGGTTTGTAAGTAGCTTTTTTATTAGATGCTCGATAGCGCCATGCAATTAATAGGGTAAGCACTATCACAGGAATAACAACTATTAGCATTAATAACGTAGCAATAATGAAAAGTTCTTTTTCTTCTGCTGCAATGGCTCCTTTGGGGTGCCAACTAATAAGACTGCTACAACCGCTTAATAAAAATATAGCGCCAATAGATAGCGTTAATATTTTTAACGCATTAAAAAGCGTTTTTGTATTGAGACTAAAATGATGTCTATTTTTTTGACATAATAGTCTGTTAACTATCTGTTTAATCATGGGTTTTTTCGGCTCCTTTTTGTTCCATGCTCTTATTCAATGTCCGGTTTCCCTTTTAAGAGTAAGAGCTACACAGCGACATCATACAAAAATAAAAAAATAATATCTACAAAAAAAGCCTGTTGATTTTAGCCACTTTTATGGCAATATAGTGATCAAAATAGATAATTGTTAATGCGTACTATCATCATGAATAAGTCTAAGTCAGAAGTTAAGCAAACTCAACGTAGTACATTTAGGGAACGTTGGGGTTGTCAATCTAGTTGGCAAGTTATCATGATATTTATTGTTTTTTCAATTACAGGTTCTATGGCTGTTGCACTAGCGCACCCAGTCGTGCATTTATTTGGGTTAAGTAGAGAAACAACTAACCCTTGGATTTTTTGGCCGATTCGAATTGCAATTATTTTCCCAATTTATCAAGTGCTTTTAGTTGTTATTGGTAGTTTGTTAGGTCAGCACCAATTTTTTTTCAGATATGCTCAAAAAATGCTAAAACGCCTAGGAATTTCAAGATTAATGATGGTATTTCATAAGCGCATAAGCTAAACTGGCCTCGAGCTTTATTATTAGGAAAATTTGATAGTCAGATAGGAGGATACATTTATGATGAAGCCACAACGTGTATCTGTAGCCGTTGCTTTGTTGTATGCATCAAGCGTTTTAGGCGCAATGGAATTATTAATGTCAGGTAGAATGCTAAAGTTTTTTACTCCTCTTATTTATTTAGATTTAATTGCTTATGCTGTGCTGATTGTTATTGCTTATTTTATTTCAAAAAGGTTTAGTTTAGCAATTATCCTTTATATCATAGTTGCTGTTATTTGGTATGGTATCTTAATCGGTATATTGCCATGGAAATATGGGCATACATTAAATACCGTTTCGTTATTTGGTCAGTTTTGTTTGACCATTGCAGCACTAATACTTTTGTATCAAAAAAAGTCGATTCGTTGGTTTAAAGGAAAAGAAATTTCTGTTGGTTAGATAATTAATTGAGTTATTATTTAGCTTTTAGGTATCTTTATGCTCGCTCCTACTTCTCTAGGAGATTTTAAATTAGATCATAATTCAACTTTGAGCATTTAATTCATTTAGTCAAGAATTTTTATCATTCGTGGTTGTCTTTCCTTTAGAAGATGATAACATGATCAAGTTATAAATGAATGAGGATCACCATGTGAATCGAAATATTGTCATTTTAGGAAGTCAATGGGGCGATGAAGGTAAAGGTAAAGTTGTTGATCTATTAACCGATCAGGTTGATGCAGTCGTACGTTTTCAAGGAGGACATAACGCTGGCCATACATTAGTGATTAATGGGGAAACAACTAAGTTAAGATTAATTCCATCGGGTATTTTACATGGTCATGTAAAAAATTATATTGGTAATGGTGTTGTTTTTTCTTTAGAAGCGTTCATTGAAGAAATGACAGAACTACAAAGTCGTGGCGTTCCAGTAGAAAAGCGCTTAATGATCTCTGAAGCATGTCCATTAATATTACCAGTTCATATTTTATTAGATCATGCTAGAGAAGAGTCGTTGGGTAATAAAAAAATTGGTACGACAAAGCGTGGAATAGGGCCTGCTTATGAAGATAAAGTTGCACGTCGGGCTATTCGTTTAGGTGACTTATTAAAACCAGAACGCTTCAGAGAAAAGTTAACTTATTTAATTACTTACCATAACCAGATACTCACTCAGCGCTACGGCAAAGATGCTGTAGAGTTAGATGAGTGTTATGAAACAACGCTGAAGCAGTTTGAGGTTGTTCGCTCTATGGTTGGTGATGTATGTTCTGAATTACACCAATTAAGAAAAAATAATAAGAAAATAATTTTTGAAGGCGCGCAAGGCACATTACTAGATATTGATCACGGCACTTATCCTTATGTTACATCATCAAACACAACTGCAGGAGCAGTAGCAGCTGGTGCTGGCTTTGGTCCTTGTTATATTGATTATGTCTTAGGTATTACTAAAGCATATACAACACGCGTTGGTAGTGGTGCTTATCCAACTGAATTATTTGATGATGTTGGTGAATATATTGCAAAAGTTGGACATGAATTTGGTACGGTAACTGGACGTAAAAGAAGAACAGGTTGGTTAGACCTAGTTGCTTTAAGAAGAGCGATTGAAATTAATAGTATATCTGGTTTGTGTATTACTAAATTAGATGTTTTAGATGATTTAGAAGAAATTAAAGTTTGTGTTGCTTATGATTTAGATGGTGAGATTCGTTATTATCCACCTTATGATTCAGATGATTATCTTCGTTGTAAACCAATTTATGAAACATTGCCAGGTTGGCAGTCATCTACATATGGCGTAACAGATTGGAAACAATTACCCTTGAATGCTCAAAGATATTTAAACTATATTCAAGAGAAGTCTTCTATTCCTGTTGATATGATTTCAACGGGACCTGAACGTCAACAAATGGTTATCTTAAACGCTATTATTACAAATCCAGAAAGTATTACAGTCTAATGCTTTTGATTCTAAAAACTATAATTTAGCTTAAGTATTATATTGTTTTTTATAATATTATTAATTTCCAATCAAATATAATTCTTGTTTAATATAAATAATTTTTAATCCAAAAAACATCAATATTTATTTCAAATAATACAATAAAAGTAAAATTATATAATAATTGATATAATTATTATTACAAATATTTTATTTGTATTAATGCTGTTGAAAATTATTGGTGCTGTGATGACTAAAGTGAATAAAACATTAGGATTAGGTGGTATTGTAAAAAAAATTAAAAAAGTAAAAAATAAAAATTTACGAAAAAGTAGATTAAGTACTGCAATAAACCTGATACTTGCTCCAAAAGAAGACTTTGATTTAGATAAGTCAATTTATATTTCGACAATTAGGCAAGCCTTAGAACCACGCTACATGTTTGATGGTGCTGCTGTTGGAACGGTTGATCTCGCCGATGATATTTCTGAAAATGAACAAAATGAAGTATTACAAGCACTCGATATAAATGGCAACGCAGATGCAGCAGAGAGTTTGTTAGAACAAATAGGTGCTAATGATCATAACTTAACAAAGGATTATTCAGTTTATAAAGAAGTTGTTATTTTTGACTCAAGAGTGAAGGACCCTCATACCTTAATTAAAGATATTTCACGAAAATCATCAGTTGAGATTATCGATATTGATAAAAATGGTGTAAATGAGATAGCAAGAATATTAAGTAAATATGACAATTTAGATGCCGTGCATATTATCTCTCATGGTAATCAGGGTGAGCTATATTTAGGGGATGCAATATTAAATTCAGATAGTTTATCTTTTTATAAAAATCAGCTAACTAATTGGGGACAATCACTTTCATCAAATGGTGATTTACTATTTTATGGTTGTAATGTCGCAGAAGGTTCAAAAGGAATGACCTTTATTGATGCATTAAAAAGTTATACGAATGCAGATATTGCAGCATCAACTGATATAACAGGTGGAGATTATTTAGGAGGTAATAGCATCTTAGAATACCAAGGAGGTCCAATAGAATATGATTATTTACTTGATTTTAGTAACTGGAATAATATTTTAGCATTACCAAATGCCAGTGAAATGTTTAATATTAATGGTGATGCAACGATTATTAATGACGCTACTAGAGAAATTAGATTAACTGAAGCGTTTAATGATCAGGCTGGTTCAGCCATGTCAAAACTAACACTTGATTTTAGCAATGACTTTACTTTTGACTTTGATGTTAGATTTTCAGTGACTAATAATGATGCTGGTGCTGATGGTGTTGCTTTTGTCTTGCATAATGATCCTGATGGACCGTCAGCAATTGGGGGTGGAGGAGGTGGATTTGGTGTACTTGGGATTGAAGATGGAATTACATTAGAATTTGATACACATACAAATGCTCCTGGTACTTTTGATCCTGCTAGTGGAGAAGACCATAGTCATCTTTTTGATACGGACTTGCCTAATGATCTTTCAAATGTGATTGCAGGTTCAACAGTCCAGACAACAGTTCAGAATTTAGAAGATGCACAGTGGTATAATGTGACAATTACTTGGGTTGCATCAACAAGTACTTTCTCATACTCACTAGAAGATTCAGGCAGTACGGTGCTTTTATCAGACTCTTTTGTAAATACTACGATTGCTGCTGACTATTTTGGAGGTTCAACAGATATCTATTTTGGTTTTGGTGCTGCAACTGGAAGTAGTGTAAATGAACAGACAATTATTTTAAATGATTTAACAGCAACGATTAAACCAGCATTGGATTTAGATGGCAGTGATAGTTCAAACGACTATACCACAAATTATACAGAGAATTCACCCACAGCCGTATTACTATCAAATTTTGGCGCAACTGGTGGTGTGATTAATATTAATTCAACAACACTTAATTCAGCGACAGTAACATTGCTTGATTATGAAACTTTGGATGACTTTCGAGTCGATCCATCTCAGGCTGCAGCGATAACAAGTTCAGGAATTAACTGGTCTACAAATGTGGTTGGAGATGATAAAGTATTAACATTTACAACTGTATCTGGAAGTCCAACAAATGCAGATTATCAAACGGCATTAAATGCAGTTGAATATATTAGTACAAGTGATGATTTTATAACGACAACAAAAACATTTCAGTATCAGATCACAAATGACTTAAGCCAAATCAGTAATATATCGACAACAACGCTCAATATTACTGAAATAAACGACCCACCAACCTTATTCTCAGATATTTCAACTCAAGTAGGCTCTGATATTTATGGCGCTTTAGGTGATGAAGTTGGTCATGCTGTAGCAATCACAGATGATGGTAGTCGTATTGCTTTTTCATCGTTAGATAATTACGTCTCAGTTTATGATTGGGATGGTTCAAGTTGGAATCAAGTTGGTAGTAATATTTTAGAGGAAGCAGCTGATGATTTGGTTGGCCATAGTATTACGTTTAATAATGATGGTAGTCGTATTGCAGTAAGTGCAATCAATAATGATGATAATGGTTCAAATTCAGGTCATGTTCGTATTTATGAGTTTAATGGTACTGCTTGGGTTCAATTAGGAGGGGATATTGATGGAGAAGCAGCAAACGATCAAAGTGGCAGATCTATTTCATTAAGTAGTGATGGTAATACCATTGCGATAGGTGCTGCGCAAAATAGTCAGGTTGCAATTTGGGCAGGTCATGTTCGAGTTTATGAATATAATGGTACAGCCTGGGTGCAAAAAGGTGCTGATCTTGATGGTGCAACGCTAACTGAACTTAAAGGTTGGTCAGTTTCCTTAAGTGATAATGGTGATATTTTAGCCATTGGTTCACTTGGTGCTGGAAGTAATGGATTTGTAAGTATATATCAATATAATGGAACAGCCTGGGTGCAATTAGGCAGTGATATAGTTGGAGAAGCGGTAAATGATCAAAGTGGAGGATCAGTTTCACTTAGTTCTGATGGTATGCGTGTTGCTATTGGTGCACCTGAAAATGATGATAACGGTTTAGGTAGTGGTCATGTAAGGGTTTATGACTGGAATGGTTCAGCTTGGGTTCAAGTAGGTAATGATATTGATGGTGAAGCTGAAGATGATCAAAGTGGCTGGTCTGTTTCATTAAGTTCTGATGGCAACACATTATGATCATTATAATGGATTAGATAGCTTTGATTATGTTGTATCAGATGGCAATGGAGGTCAATCTACTGCAACAGTTACTATATTTGTTAATCCGGTTAATGACTTACCAGTAATTGTTGAAGATGATGTTTCAATAGATGAAGATTTGAAAATTACAATAGATCCTTTAGCAAATGATTATGATATTGATGGAGATCCACTAGTCATTGATGATATTACGCAACCTGAGAATGGTTTAGTTACTTTGAATCCAGATGGAAGTATAACTTATGCTCCAAAATTAAATTTTAATGGACCAGATCATTTTAGTTATAGAGTATCTGATGGTAATGGTGGTTTTAGTGTCGGTGAGATAAATATAAATGTTGCGTCTGTTGATGATGGATCGGTTATTGATAAAAATTACGATAAAAATACACAACAACCTTCAGAGCCAATAGTAGCAATTAAATATATTATCTACAATAATCAAATAATTATTGAAAGTTTGAAGTTTTATACGCCTCAAAAATCATCAATTGAAAATCTTTTCTCAGATGATGGGGATTCAGTGGGCTTATATGATATTCAAGGTAATCTTGATGATATTTTTGAGATAAGGGAATTTGATGGTGATATATTAAGTTTAATTAATAATGCTTATAGTAATTTTGTTATTCGTGTAAACGATCAAATCGTCAGTGGTAAAGGTAGTCAGTTTGACCCTTATAAAATATATGTATCAAATGATTCTGAAATTTATTTAATGACGTTATTCCAATATTATGCAATGAGCATTGATGTCTCAGGTGAAAATGTAGAAGAAGGTTCATGGTACTTAAAAGCAAATGTTAATGAAAATGATATGTTTTTTACGCTTAACCCAGATTATGAAGGAGAGGTTACTCTAAAAATAGAATTATCAAGAGAGTCTAAGTTTACTGAAGAAGTACATTTTAATATTAATATAGGTTCAGATAAAAATAACCTTTCTAACGAGGGCTTGAATCAACAAGAATACGCAGCATTATTGCCAGGTGAGAATAACCTTAATCATTTATGGAATACAGATCCATCACGTGTTATGTCAAGATTACAAACAGACTTTACACATGCATTAGATAGTAATCAGTCTCTACCGGTTATAGAAAATATTGTTTCAAGAATTTTAAGCGCTTCTTCAAAGTTAGATGACGTAAATCAGTCTGTTGATATGATTTTAAGCCGTGCAGCTCAATCTGGAATGGAGCAGTCAGAGCTTTCTAACTTAAGTGTCTATATGATTTTAAACCTCGAAAATAAAAATGATCGAGTTGAAGTAGTTAAAGCAATATTGAATAATGAAAATTCAAATAGAGAGACTATTTTAAACGTTTATCAATTATTGCTAGAAGAAAATAAAGAAGCTGCTGAATTATTTATGAATGAAGCAACTAAGCAGTTAAGTGGTGATATAGGAGATGATATACTTCAATTTGGTTCAATTTCTGTTATTAATCCTGGCTATTTATCAGCACTGAAAGAATCTTTATTATCAGACTCAGAGCAAGAAAAATTTATTCAACTTGATGCTAAGAAGAAAGCTTTAATTTATCAATTAGAGATTGAAAGAACTAAAAAGTATTTATTAAAATTATTTGGTAAAGGCTAAATATTTTAAGAGATGATTTATCATTTTAAAAACTTAAGCAGTTAGCTATATAGCTATATTCTTTTAGAAATTTCAGCAATTGTCTCAGAAGCATAGTCACCACCAATTTCAATACCTAATTGACGAGAAATTCTAGTTGCTGAGAAAATACCTCTTAACATTTCTTCTTCATTACGACAGACTTCATAAACAAGTAAATGGTGAAGATTTTTTTCGTGTAAAGCACGAGCAATATGGCCAACTCTAGCGTTACTTAGGTCTCGGTAGTTTAAAACCTGCAACTCATCCATAGGCTTCATTAGCATCCAAACAGTTACTTCAGTCTGGTTAATACCATGATCTTGTGCAGCTTGTACTTTTTTCATGCCTAATATTTGGGCACTGTTAATTAGTCCTACAACTTTATCATCAGCATCATCGATAACCAGTAGTGCTTTAACTTGAGATGATTGCATTTTTTCAAGTGCTTTTGAGACTAACTCTCTTTTATCAATAGTTACAGGAGGGCGAATATGAAAATCTGTAAATACTTGTAAAGCAGGTGAGTCAGTTGTTACAACATCAGTAAAATTTTCTGGATGAAAATATTCTGTATGTGATGGTAGTGTGTGAAGCTCTAATTTTGCAAATTCTTTAAACATGTTGCTTAGTCCTTATTTGCTTTTTTATTTTTTATTGATTGATATTATTATTATATCTTTTTTTTATTGCAGTTGTTAGTCATTTGATGGCGCTCTTTAAAAGATATTATACTAAGTTTAGTTGGTAATTTATTTTATTTTTATACTGCAATAACTTTTAAGCGCATTTAAAATAATGTATTGTAATTGTCATTAAAGATAAAACAATATGAAATGTAAATTATGGGGCTATTTAACTGGGTTAGTTTTATATTGTTAATTATAGTTGTTGGAATTTTAACATTTAAAAGCCAGAAAAAAACATTAAATACTGAATCATATTTTGTATCAAATAAAAAAACAGCGCTTTTTGCATTAGTTGCAACTTTAGTAATGACAGAATTAAATACATCAACTCTCGTTGGCTTTGCTTCATTAGGTTATGGTTATGGTAGCTCTGCGGTTAGTTTATCACTTGTATTTCTATTTGGTTTAATGTTTTATGCGATTACAGTTGCAAAAAAATGGAAGGCATTTGATGCTGTAAGTGTAACAACATATTTTGACTATCGCTATAATAAGCTTATTGGGTTAATTGCCAAAACTATTTTAACCTTAGCAATGATCGGCTTTAGTGCAAACTATATTAAATCTTTAACATTAATCTTTTTACCTGTTTTTCCAAATTTAAATGAGTGGTTTGTCAGTGGGGTTTTTTGTTTAATTATGTCATTGATAACAATTAGAGGGGGATTACGTTCAATTATTCAAATTGATATTTTTAGTTTTTTAATCACCTTAGTTATCTTTCCGTTTTTATATTTTATGAGTTCTTTATCCGTTAAATCAGTTTCAACTACTCACTTAGTTAACTCTGTTCATCAAATGTTACCTAACTCATTATTATTTTCACTGATTATTATTACGATGTTTACTTATATACTTGCTCCATGGTATGGACAAAAAATATTTTCAGCACAATCTAAAAAAACAGCATTAAAAGCAGTTATTATTGCAAGTATCATTGTTGCTTTTATTTATGCATTAGCTATTTTAGCGGCTGCCAATCTTCAAAAAGACCCAAGCATTCATTGCCAGCCTCAAGAAGCAATTCCTTATCTTATTCACTATTATTTACCTAAAGTTTTTCAAGGTATTGCTTATGCAATGTTATTTTTTATTGCTGCAACAACAATCGTAGGACTATGGAATACGATCGCATCGGTATTTATTGCACATCGTGTAGAAGAAATTCAAAAAACACCGCTTAAGTATAGTATTCTTACTACATTGATTATTGCTATATTTTCTTATTGGCTAGCAAATGTGTTTATTGATCAAATTTTTGAAAAAATGTTACTAATGAATATTCCTATATCAGCATTGGCATTTTCATTATTAGGTGGATTTTATTGGAAAAAAGTTAATTCAATGGCAAGTTTAGTAAGTATTGTCTTTGGTATATGTGGTGGCGTGTTTTGCTATTTATATTTTGGCGAACCTGTATATATGTGGTATTGGGCAGTATATGTAATACCATTAAGTTTTATTATGGGTGCTGTTGTAACTATGATAACTAGTAGTACCTCTAAATTTTTAGTTGCAGCCAAATAATTTACCAACAGCAATAATTTTGCCTTGATACTCTATGATTGGTGTACGTTTACGTAGCCATTTTGGGATCTGTTTTTCTTGAAAAATAATTTTTAGTTTATTTTGTTTGTCTCTACCAATTGGACGACAATAATCATTAGCTTTACGAACTCGAATAATAACATCTTGCCAATTAAGTTTATCACTATCAATACCGAGGCTTTGAAGATCTGATTTTGTAATCGAGAAGTCATATTCTTTTATATTAATTGCTTCACCAGACCATTGGATATAAAAAGATTCTGGGATCTCAGGTGTATCGTTATATAACCTAAGTAAGTTATTATAGAGAATTAATACATAGCCATTGAAATATAGCTGCCAATTATTTTTAGCAAATTGGATAGAATCAATAAACTGATTCATTTTATTTCGATTTGGTGGGATTATATTTTGTTGTTTAATCCAAAGTCGAATAAGTTGTATTTGTTTAATTTTATCTAGTTTAAGCAGTGATAAGTGATCTAAATATTGTTCATCGGTTAGAATAGATGTCAGGTCATTTTGTAAATATTGATCTAATAGTTGTGCAGTTTCTTGGCAAAAAATAGCAGATTGGCTGATATTACTTAGTGCATTAAAACGCTGATTTAGTTTATTTATAATCTCATGGCGCATAAAATTACGATCAAATCGAGTGTTATCATTGCTTGGATCATCAATCCACTTTAAATGGTGATGATTAGCATAAGCTTCAATGTCACTTCTTGGAATTGTTAATAAAGGACGCATAAGAGAATAATGATTAGTTTTACGAACACTAGGCATTGCAGATAAACCATTGACACCGCTACCACGCATTAAATTAAGCAAAAATGTTTCAACTTGATCATTTTGGTGATGAGCTAGATATAAATAATTACACTGATTATCAATTAATATATTTTCAAAGGCTTCATAACGCTTTTGGCGTGCCCAAGCTTCAATACTGTCTCCTTCAGTAGGTAAGTCATTTAACTCAACGGCAATAAACTCGATACCAAGTTGTTGACAAAACGTCTCACAAAATACAGCCCAATCTTTAGATTCTTCTTGTAAGTTATGGTTAATATGAATTGCTTTGAGTGTAAACTGATATTGATTTCTAAATTTACTTAATGCGTGTAAGAGAACAATTGAATCAATACCACCACTTAAGCCAACACTAATTTTATCTGTAGGGTACTGTTTTAAAAAGTCAGTTAATTTGGGTTCGATACCATTCAATATAAAATCCTCGAACGAATTGTACCATCAATTGCTTTAAGTTTGGCAAGTAGACTCAAAGCAGTTTGTTGGTCAGTTTCAATGTCCATAACAACATAGCCAATATTCGTAGTTGTTTGTAGATATTGCCCAAGAATATTAATATCCGATTCAGAGCAGACTCGGTTAATTTGTCGCATCATGCCTGGTTGATTGACATGGATATGTAATAAACGACAACCATTATCATGAATAGGTAAGGAAGCTTGAGGAAAGTTTACAGAAGATAATGTTGAGCCATTATCTGAATAATGGATGAGCTTATCAGCAACTTCAACACCAATATTTTCTTGAGCTTCTATCGTACTACCACCAATATGTGGGGTTAATAAAACATGATCAAATTCAATTAAAGGTGAATTAAATGCCATTTGATTTGTTTCTGGTTCTTCAGGAAAAACATCAATAGCAACACCTAAAAATTTACCTTGTTTTAAATGTCGATATAAGGCATTTATTTCAATAACATTGCCACGAGAGGCATTAATCAGAACGGCATTATTTTTCATAAGCGCTAACTGTTCATTATTAATCATATTATAAGTTAACTCAGTCTCTGGCACATGTAATGAAACAATATCAGAGAGCTTTAATAGTTCATCTAAAGAAGTAACCGAATTTGCATTGCCTAAAGGCAAACGGTTAACGATATCATAGAAAATAACTTTTAAACCCAATGCTTCAGCAAGTACACTTACTTGTGAGCCAATATGACCGTAACCAATAATGCCGAGCGTTTTACCACGAATTTCATGACTATTGGTTGCAGATTTATTCCAAATACCTTGATGAAGTTGTGCATTTTTCTTTGGAATGTCTCGTAATAATAAGATCATTTGTCCAATGACAAGTTCAGCAACACTGCGTGTATTAGAAAATGGGGCGTTGAAAACAGGAATTCCATATCGTTCTGCAGCTTGAATACTTACTTGATTTGTTCCGATACAAAAACAACCAATTACAACTAATTTAGGTGCTTGTTTTAAAATCATTTCATTTAAATTACTGCGTGAACGAATACCTAAAATACGTGTATCTTGTAGTTTCTCTATTAATTGTTCTTCGTTTAAAGCACCTTTTATTTGTTCTATATTGCGATATCCAGCTCTGTGGAATGCATCAACTGCACATTGACTAATATTTTCAAGCAATAGAATTTTGATCTTATCTTTATCTAGTGAATGGGCCATAGGGTTATCAATTCCAAACTGGTTATTTTATACTGCAACTAAACCTTTAATTGCTGGGTGATGTTGATATTCTAGTATTTCAAAATCTTCATAGTTATAGTCTTCAATATGTTGAGGTTTACGTTTTATATTTAATTTCGGTAATGAGTAGGGTGTTCTATTTAGTTGTTCTTGAATTTGTTCTTGATGATTGTGATATATGTGACAATCACCACCTGAGAAAATAAATTCACCAACCTCTAAATCGCATTGCTGTGCCATAATATGTGTTAATAGAGCATAAGAAGCAATATTGAATGGTACACCTAAAAATGCATCGGCCGATCGTTGAGTTAACATACAGGAAAGCTTATTATCTGCAACATAAAACTGGAATAATGTATGACAAGGAGGAAGAGCTGCTTTGCCTTGTTTGACATTTTCTTGTGGTGAAATAGATTCATCTGGAAGAACAGCTGGATTCCAGGCATTAACAAGTAAGCGTCGAGAGTCAGGTTTAGTTTTAATCAGTTGAATGACTTCTTGGATTTGGTCAATTACTCGCCCATCTGGTGTATGCCATGACCGCCATTGCTGACCGTAAACGGGTCCCAAATCTCCATTATCTAATGCCCATTCATTCCAAATACGAACACCATTATCTTGAAGATATTTAACATTAGTTTCACCTTTTAAAAACCATAAAAGTTCATATATAACACTTTTCAAATGAATTTTTTTGGTGGTGACTAAGGGAAATCCTTTGCTTAAATCAAAGCGCATTTGATAACCAAAAACACTTGTTGTGCCGGTACCTGTACGATCTGATTTTTTAGTACCATGTGTTTGAATATGGTTTAAGAATTGAAGATATTGTTTCATGGTTCAAACTCCTTGATAGCCTAAATAAGTTTTAGCATTAGGTGAGTATACTTTCACTTTGTTTGATATACGCCAAATGATAACTAGAATACCAAAAGCAATCATTGGCACAGAAAGTACTTGGCCCATAGTCATCCAATCAAATAAAACATAACCCATTTGTGGGTCTGGTTGGCGGAAAAATTCTGCAATAAATCGGAATAGTCCATAGAATAAGGCAAAGTTAGCTGAAATAATCAATCTTTGTCTTGGTTTCATTGAGATTATCCATAGAATAATAAATAATACAACACCTTCTAACAATGCTTCAATAAGTTGTGAAGGGTATCGTGGTAATGGACCACCTGTTGGGAAAATCATTGCAAAAGATGAGTCAGTGACGCGTCCCCAGAGTTCGCCATTAATAAAATTCCCAATCCTTCCAAATAACAATCCAAGTGGTACCATCGGTGCAAAAAAGTCAATTAAGTCGAATGCATTTATTTTAAGTTTATAACTATATAATGCAAGTGCAAGTACAACGCCTAATAAACCACCATGAAATGACATACCACCATCCCATACACGAATAATAATCCATGGTGCGTTAATAAAATTACTAAAATCATAAAAAAGCATATAGCCTAAACGACCACCAACAATGACACCCAAAGCACCGTAAAAAATAGCATCAGCAACTTGATTAACATCAATGGGAGAAAATGGTTTTTTAGCTCGATGGCGTCCTAATAACCAAGCGGAAATAAAACCTAATAAATACATGATACCATACCAGTGCACTTTTAATGGACCGATTGAAAAAGCTATTGGGTCAATTTTCGGGTAAGTTAGCATTAAATCCTTTATCCTATGATGATGTTATATTTTTGTTAGGCAATTATAGCGAATTATACATTAATTAGGCTATGATTGTTTAAAAAGAATATGAGAAAATTAATTAGCTTTTGGCAACGGTCAATTGCTATAATCGTTTAAGTATAAAAATAAAGTTCAAAGGAACATAAAAGATTGATAAAGCGTTTTTTATCCTTTTACATCGGGCTTCGTTATATTCGAGCTAAGAAGAGAAATCATTTTATCTCATTTATTTCTGGTGTGTCATTTTTTGGTATTGCATTAGGCGTTGCTGTGTTAATTACCGTATTATCTGTTATGAATGGGTTTGATCAAGAAATTCGTCAAAGAATGTTGATTATGGTACCCCAAGCAACCGTAACGGGTTGGAACGGCCAATTAGATGATTGGCAAAATGTTTATAAGCATTTAAAAGGTAAAGATAAAATCACTGGTATGGCACCCTACATTCAAGGCCAAGCAATGTTATCTCGAGAAGGGTTTTCATCATTTGGTATACTGGTTGGTGTTGATCCAAAGTTAGAATCACAAGTATCACCAGTTGGTGAAAAAATGACACAAGGTAGCTTATCAAATTTAAAAGCAGGGCATTATGGTATTGTTTTGGGAAAAGATTTAGCTAATTCATTAGGGGCAACGATTGGCAGTAAAGTGACAGTCATTGTCCCTCAAGCAACATTTTCTCCGGCAGGGTTTTTACCAAGATTAAAACAGTTTACTGTAGTTGGCGTTTTTAGTGTTGGTTATCAGTTTGATAGTGCTTATGCCTTAATGAATATCAATGATGCAGCAAAGCTATTACAAATGGGTAAAAATGTTACGGGTTTACAGCTTAAGTTTCCATCACCATTTGATGCGCCCTATGAAGCAAAAATCTTAAATAATGAATTAATGCCAGCTTATCAAATTACAGATTGGACACAGCAAAATACGAACTTCTTTAAAGCATTGCAAATGGAAAAAACAATGATGTTTTTTATCTTAGTGCTCATTATTACAGTTGCTGCATTTAATATGTTAGCTTCTCTTGTAATGGTGGTAACAGATAAACAAGCGGATATTGCCATTTTAAGAACAATAGGGGCATCTTCAAGGCAGATTATGTCTATCTTTATTGTTCAAGGAACTTTAATTGGTATTATTGGTATTGTTATTGGGGTGATCTTAGGTGTTATTTTAGCGATCAATACGACAGAAATTGTTAATTGGATACAGCAAGTATTTCATGTGCAGTTTTTATCAGCTAATGTTTATTATATAGACTTTTTACCATCAAAGTTAGAGTTATGGGATATTATTCATGTCAGTATTGTTGCTTTTATCTTAAGTGTTTTAGCAACCTTATATCCTGCCTGGCGGGCTTCACGAATTCAACCAGCAGAGGCATTAAGATATGAGTGATAATGTGATTATATCCTGTCAAAATCTTAAAAAATCTTATAAAGAAGGCCGGTTAAATACGCCTGTTTTACATGGTATTGATTTTGAGATTGCTAAAGGACAATTAGTTTCAATTGTAGGTACATCAGGCTCTGGTAAAAGTACATTTTTACATTTACTCGGTGGGTTAGATCAACCTACTGAAGGTGATGTTTTTTTAAACGCAAAACCGTTTGCAAAATGTTCAGCGAATAAGCGTGCTAGATTGCGTAATCAGTATTTAGGGTTTGTTTATCAATTCCATCACTTATTGCCGGAATTTAGCGCGCTTGAGAATGTCGCAATGCCATTATTAATTCGTAAATCATCCACTAAACAGTCATTGGCAAAAGCCAAATTATTATTAGATGAAGTTGGATTATCTCACCGTATTGATCATAAACCGTCTGAGTTATCAGGGGGTGAGCGTCAAAGAGTTGCGATTGCAAGAGCTTTGGTTAATGATCCTCAGTGTGTGTTAGCTGATGAACCTACTGGTAACTTAGATGAAGAAAATGCCCAACACATTGAAGAGATGATTTATAATTTAGCTAAGAAAAAACAAACCGCATTTTTAATTGTTACACATGATAATACACTAGCACATCGTATGGATCGATGTTATCGATTAACCAGAGGTCATTTGGAAAGTTAATGATTTAATTAAATCATTAACTTAAATTATATTCATATAAAAATTATCAAGAAGCTTCTAATCAAAATTCAATGATGCTAAATTAATAAATTATTAGTTTATCACTGATTATTCCTGTAATAAAAGATTGTTTGTAAATACAATAAGTTCGCATTAATATGAAGCAATGCGATATAAATTGGTATGCAGTATGTTTAGTCTTGAGCGTCTTAAATTATAGATGCAGAATAACGGAGGAATTAAATATGGGTAAAATTAGAAATCAAAAAACGGGCATGGAAGTAAGTAGTTTTACACCAGATCTGAGTAAAAATATGAGTAATCAAAAGCTTCCTGATGATCATAATAAAACTCCAATTAATGGCGCAGGAGTGGTTAATTTAATTAGAGTAAAAGATAAGTTGTATGTACTAACTACAGGTAAAATAAATCCAGAGCATGGTGCCTATGAAACCACGCTTGCTATAGGTGGCGGATTTAATTATTTAGGTAACGGAAACAAAAACACTTTCCAAACAGCGATTAATGCGTCAATAAAATTTAAACATCCAAGTTTGGATGAAATAGATATAAATTCTAAAATATTAGGTAAAGGAGTCGTCGGCTATTGTGAAAAATGGGGGAATATGCAATATGCAACGCTTATAAGAGAATTTGAAGCAGAGAATGTTAAAGATGCAATTGCTATGGCAAAACAATTTGGTGATGGGTTTGGCCTTTATGATTTTGATGATATTGTTAAATCAGCGAGACTTACTTATTTAGGAGCAGAAATTCATCAAAGTAAAGAACAAAAAGTAAGTGAGAATAAAACACATAAATATAATAATCTAGTTTTGGATGAAACTGACCCAGCTAAATATAAAGAAGTTGTTGTATTTGATGATATGGCTGCCGTGCAAGTAGATAACATACTTAAGATGCCAAAAAATGTTTATATATTTGATTTTGATGGAACAGTGCTTAATGGTCATACACAGGGTATAGATATACATAATGAAAAAAATAGGGACAAGCATAATCAAATTAAAGATATGTATGATCACCCTGAAAAATACATTAATCAATCATTTTTTGAATTTATAGATAAAAATTATGATCGAATAAAAAGTGGTGATATGCATATTATGTTTGCAACAGCTGGCCCAATAAAAAATCCAATATATATGGTAAATGAGGGTTATAAACAATGGTGTGAGGAAAACAATAAAGAAGAACCACGCTTTATATTAGATGAAAGTCATGTAGTTGGCGCTGGTTCAGAAATTACAAATGCTGATGGCACAAAACGTATCTTGGAAATAAAAGATATATCTGCTAGCTTAGGTGGTGATGCAAAAAAAGTTGTCTTAGAAGAGGTAAAAAGAAGATGTAAGGAAATATCTTCTAATGATAATCTATCTTACTACTTTTTTGATGATGAGTTGAAAAATAATGAAACTGCAGTAATACAAGGTATCAATGTATATTGTCCAGAAAGTTCTTCTAATTATGCTAAACAAATAATTAGGGATAACTTAAAATTACGAGCTGTTGATCCTGATACTGAACTTTATCAGTGGAAGCAGTTTGATGGTTTTGAGCATAAAACTAGCCTATTGAAAATTAACTTTAATGATGTGACAAAAGAAGTTGAGAAAGGAAATACAAAAGATTTTGTTGTGCCTTTAAAAGTGGCGCAAGAATATAGCCAAACTAAAACTTCTTCATTATCACCATTTTATGATCAGCAACAAATGATGGGGTTGAGTGAGACTACTCAATCTCTTGCATATGGGTAGCCATCCATTGATAAGATTGATCAGATAACTCTTCTAAAGATAAACCTTTTGAATTAATTGGTTTGCCAATAACAAGATCTATAGTGCCAGGCTTTATAATGCCACTTCTAGCAGGCCAAAAACTGCCTGAATTATGTGCAATAGGGACAACAATACTTTTGGTCATTTTTGCTAGTGATAATGCACTTTTATGAAATTTAGGGTGTTTTCCAGGTAGAACTCGAGTCCCTTCTGGAAAAACAGTAATTGAGATACCTCTGCCTAATCGATCTTTACCTTGAGAAATAACTTGTTTTAGTGCCTGCATATTTTGAGAACGATCAATAGCGATACTGCCTACAGAACGTAATCCCCAGCCAAACCAAGGAATTGCTAGTAGTTCTTTTTTAAGTACAAAGCAAGATTTAGGTCCAAGACTAGGTAATACTAATGTCTCCCAAGGAGATTGGTGCTTTGAGAGAAAGATACAAGCAGTTTCAGGTATATTTTCTTTACCCTTAACTCGAACACGTAGCCATAAGAATATAAACATACCTAGTCGAACAAGTCTTGACCATAAGCGACCAATAAAAATTCGAATTGATAATGGGGCTTTTATTGCCCATAAAGTTACATTTAAGGTACTTAAAATAATTGTGATAACAGCAACATAAATTAAAAAAAGCCATTGCCTTAGCATTAATATAATATTAAATAAAAATTTCATTTAAACCTCTGATTTTAGCGTTTGTACGAAATCATATAGATTATCATAAATATTGATTTTAGCTTCAAGTTCAGGGTGAGATTGTAATGTTTTTTTACCTTTGCCTGATTTAACAAGAATTGGGGTAATATTAGCTGTATTAGCAGCTTGAATGTCTTTGTAAGAGTCACCAACAAAAAAGACTTGCTTATTCAGTGGTATTAATAACTTATTTGATATTTCTTCTATTAGGCCTATATTAGGCTTACGGCATTGGCAATTGTCATTAGGTCCATGAGGGCAGTAGGCAATATAGTCAATCATGCCGCCAAGCATTTTTACCTTATTGAGCATTTTACTGTGCATTTCATATAGAGTAATAGAATCAAAATAACCTCTGGCAAGTCCAGATTGGTTTGTTGCTATAGCAATAGGAATATTAAGCTTAGTCAAATCAGTAATTGCTTGGATGCTACCTTGAATATCATGCCATTCATCTACAGATTTAATATATTGATCAGAGTCTTCATTAATCACTCCATCACGATCAAGTATAACCAAAGAAGGTAAAATATTTTGTTTAGATAAATGATTCATCAGTTATAAAAAGTCTTTTTAATTTTTGAACAAATAATGTAGAGACGCGATTTATCGCGTCTAACCTGAAATCATAATGATTTTAGGATAAATAGTAAAGATGCGCTTTCACAATTATAGATAAATGATAGTTGCAAATATCTATTTAGTAGTAGTTTTAGCTGCTTGTTGTTTGAAGTTCTCAACACCTTTTTCAAACCATTTAGTCAATTCAGTAGAGGTTTGAATTGCGTTATCAACAGATGCTTTAGTATAAGCAACAGCTTTATCGTTGGCTTCTTGAGAAGCATCACGATAAAAACTAGTGAGTTCTTCAAATTTTTTAATGTTAGCTAGCTTTTTAGCTTTTTCAGTTGAAGTGCTGAAGATTTCATTAGCAGTTTCAATTTGTACTTTAGTAGTCCGTTCAATTGCTGATGTAGCAATTTTTTGTAGTTCAGATACAGGTTCATAAACAGTTTTTGCAAATTCTGCCCATTTTTCACCAAATACACTGAAATTTTTGAAGTAATCAGTTGTCGTAGTCATAAGGGTTACCTCTTTTAATCCATTAATTTTGCATTGCACAAAAGTTGTTGTGACATATGAAGTGTATGAAAAAAAAATAGACATGTCAAGCAGATTTTCTGCAATGCACAAGCTTGATTTTCAAAAAAATATAAAAATAGTTGCAAAGCATTGATAATTGTTTTTGAATATGTTTTTAATGACTAATAAAAATGAAGATTTCATTGAATGATTGACAAACAAATAGAAGCGTTACTAGATGAAGAAGTTTCTTTAAAAGATAAAATTAAAATAGTAACTGCATTAGATAAATTTCGATATGATGGGCATGCCTTAGCTCAAATAGCTAGTGTATTTTTAACGAAGGCTGTGCAAATTAATATACCAAATTTACCTCAAAATACCATGGATGTTGTAGGCACAGGTGGTGATGGTTATTCAACATTAAACTACTCAACATTAACTGCTTTAATACTTGCTCAGCTAAATGTGCCAGTTATTAAACATGGTAATAGAGCCTCAACTAGTCGTTGTGGTAGCTTTGATTTTTTAGAGATGATAGGTATTGATTTCCCTAAAACACCACAAGAGGTTATAGATAGTTTTACTAAAGAATCGTGCGCCTTTCTGTTTGCACCTTATTTTCACCCTTTGTTCAAAAGAATTGTGCCTGTTAGAAAGCATTTTGCACAATTGGGTAAAAAAACAATCTTTAATATTCTAGGCCCATTACTTAACCCAGCTAGAGTAAAACGTATGGTTGTTGGTGTTTATGAGGAGGCATTAATAGAACCAATGGCAATTGCACTTAATGAATTAGGTGTAGAGTATGCATCTGTTGTCTATGGTGCAGGTATGGATGAGTTTAGCACTTGTGGCATTAATCATGTTATACAGATTAAGCAAGGTCGATTGGCTCGACAAAGCATCCATCCTGAACAATTAGGCTTTAAACGATCTAAACCTGAATTATTAAAAGCAGGGGATGCATATCAGAATGTCAAAGAGTCATTGGCTATTTTAAATGGTGAGCTGATGGGACCTAAAAGAGATATGCTTGTTATTAACGCAGCAGCAGCTTATTCTGTTTCAACACAATTTGAGCTAGATCTAGCTGATGCCATTAAAAAGATAGAAGCCTATCTTGAAGATAAGCCTGTTTTATTTCCTCACCCTGTTATGCATTAAATAGTTTGTAGAGGCGAGATTTATCACGCCCTAAAATAAGTTATTTTGATATAAATCTTGACTATTATTAGTGATATTTATTGTTTATTTAGTGTGTTTTACTTTCTTTTAATTCAATATTGATACGTTCAATAATCTGTTCTTCTTCATACTGTTTACGCATAAAGGCTTTACGATCTTTAGCTAGATACATATAGAAACAAGGGACAACGAATAATGTAAACATTGTACCAATAATCATACCAAATACGATAACAATACTAATGGCATGGCGACTTTCAGCACCTGCGCCTGAAGCAAATAATAATGGTAAAACACCAACAACCATTGCAGCAGTTGTCATTAGTACGGGCCTTAGACGAATTGCTGCAGCTTGTTCAATAGCTTCGAGCTTAGATTTTCCTTCTTCTTGTAATTGATTGGCAAATTCAACAATTAAGATACCATGTTTTGAAATTAAACCAATTAAAGTTACAAGACCAACCTCCGTGTAGATATTGATACTTGTATAGTCAACACCTAAATGGGAGCCGATATACAGTGGTATCATAGCGCCACAAATAGATAGTGGGACTGTAACAAGAATAATAATTGGGTCACGGAAGCTTTCAAATTTAGCTGCTAACATCAAGAAGATAAGAATAATAGCAAACATAAAGGCAAATATCATGGTGTTGCCTTCTTGCATATATTGACGTGAGCCAGCTGCATAATCATAACTTACATCATTAGGCAAGATTTGTTGTGCAGTTGATTTAAGGAAGTCAAGTGCTTGGCCTTGTGTGACGCCAGGGATTGGTACTGCACTAATTGTCACAGAGTTTAATTGCTGGAATCGATTTAAACTTGATGGTTGAGACGAATCAGTAAATGTAACAACGGCAGATAAAGGTATTAGATCACCTGATGATGTTTCAATATATAAATTTTTCAGCTGCTGTTTAGTTTGTCGTAAGCTATCAGGTAGTTGAGGAATAATTTGGAAGCTATAACCTAGCATACTAAAGTAATTACTGTAGTAACCAGAATAATAGACAGACAAAGTATTAGCAATATCTTGCATACTGATACCTAGTTGAGATGCTTTATTACGATTGATATGAATATCTAATTGAGGGTTATCAAATCGTAGATCACTATCAACAAACAGGAATAATTTACTTTCTTGTGCCTTTTGAATCAGCTCATTAGCCAATGGGTTAATTTGTTCATGATTTAGAGTAGAAGTTAAAACAAATGATACTGGTGGGCCAAATGGTGTGCCAGGTAGTGATGCTTGTTGCCATACATAAGTATTAACACCAGAAACAGATTTAATTTGATTCTGTAGTTGTTTGGCAAGTACCATTTGTGTTTGATTGCGGTCACTCCAAGGCGTTAGTATAATTCCACCTAACATCTGTGAGCTAGTTGGGAAGCCACTAACTAAGAAGTAAGCTTGTTGATCAGGGAATTTTTCAAATATATTTTCAATTGGCTTATTATAACCCAAGAGATAGTTGATGTTAGCGGCACTTGGAGCCTGTGCCATAATGCCAATAAATGCCTGATCTTCCTGAGGCGCTAGTTCAGATTTTGTGCCAGCAAATAAATAATAAATACTAGCAAAAACAACAATTGCTAATATAATCATTAGGATTCGTACATGCAATACAGTTACAAGTGCTTTGTGGTAGATATTTTTTAATTTATCAAAAGCACGGTCAACAAACTTAACAACTGGACTTTCTAACACAGATGGTTTGATTAGCAGAGAACACATCATTGGTGATAATGTTAATGCAATAATACCTGAAATGATCACAGCTCCTGCTAAGGTATAAGCAAACTCAGTAAATAAACTACCTGTTAAACCACCAAGCATACCAATTGGCGCATAAACTGCAGCAAGGGTTAGTGTCATAACAATAACTGGCACAGCAATTTCTCTAGCGCCTATAATAGAAGCTTCAAATGGTGTTTTGCCTTCTTCAACATGCCGATAAATATTTTCGAGTACAACGATAGCATCATCAACGAGAAGACCAATAGCTAATACCATCGATAGTAGGGTTAATAGATTAATTGAAAAGCCCATCAAATCCATAAGGAAAAAAGCACCAATCATAGATAATGGGATCGTAATAATTGGAATTGCTAAAGTTCTTGGAGAGCCAAAGAAAGCAAAAAGAACAATGGTTACAATAATAACTGCTTCAATTAATGTTTTGACAACTTCTTCGATAGCTGAGCTAATATAGGTTGTTGAGTTATATACTACATTAAGTTTTAGCCCAGTTGGTAATTGTTTTTCAAGGCTTGGTAGATTTGCCATAACATTATTAATAACACTCAACTGGTTTGCGCCAGGTGCAACCAAAATACCAGCAAATACACCTTGAATGCCGTTATAAGTTACCTCTGATGTATAATCTTGAGCACCAAGCTCTACTTTAGCAATATCTCCTAAACGTATTGGGTTGCCATTGAAATTTGCAACAATTAATTGCTTAAACTCATCCGCACTATGCATATCTGTTTTAGCATTAATGGTAATTGTTTGAAATGGTGTTTTAAGTGTACCAGCACTAGCGATAACGCTATTTGTTTGTAAAGCATTATAAACATCAGAAGAAGTGATATTATACTGCGCCATTTTCTTTGAGTTCAGCCAGATTCTCATTGAATAAGGTTTGTCACCCCAGATTTGAACCTGTGAAATGCCGCCAAGTGCTGAAATTTTAGGCGTTAGCACATTATTCAAGTAAGCTGAGATTTCTTCTTTGTTTAAGTCACTACTTGTAAAGCTTAAAATAAGTGATGGGAAAGTATCACCTGTTGTTTTTGTAATTGTTGGAGATTCTGCTGCATCAGGTAACTGATTTAATACAGCATTAACTTTACCAGTAATATCAGTCAGGGCAGCATTAGGATCATAGTTAAGTCTAATATAAATTGTAATCGTACTTAGGCCTGTAACACTTGATGATGTCATATAGTCAATACCATCAGCACTACCAATTGACTGTTCAAGTGGGGTGGTAATAAAACCTTGAATTACATCAGCACTAGCACCTGGGTATGAGGTGGTTACTGTAATGGTTGTATTAGTCATCTGTGGGTACTGCATCACTTGCAGTCTAAAAACCGACCCTAACCCTGCAACAACGATTAATAAACTAATTACCGTTGCCAGTACTGGTCGCCTGATAAATATATCGGTAAATTTCATATAGCTTGCCTCTTTAAGCTTAAATTAAAAGGTAAATTTCTACTAGTATTAAATGTCACTTTAATTAAGCCCACTAGCTTTCTCCGTTTGTTGATAAGTTGCATCATCAAGTTTTACGTCATTATTGATTACAGCCTTAACACCATTTTTAAGTTTTAATTGTCCTGATGTAACCACTATATCGCCAGGCTTCACTCCGCTTAAAACTTCAGTTTGATTTCCTCGAGTTTCTCCGACTCTTATCGTATGTACATTTGCTGTATATTGATCTTGCTTCATTTCAACAATTTCAGCCTTACCACTAGCCATGCTAGTATAACTACCTTTTACAGGTTTTCCATCTTTCATATCAGCTGTTAAGATATAAATAGAGTTACCATATAGAGTATAAGTAATCGCATTTTGTGGAATAACAACAACATTTTTGTCAACACCTAGCATGACATGAACATCAGTAAACATGCCAGGTAATAACTGTGCTTTAGTATCACTATTTTTAACAGTAGCTTGGACTTGAAGACCAAGTGTATCATCAGATAAGCGAGAATCAATTGCAGTGATTGTGCCTTTAAATGTTTTTCCAGGGAAGCTAGAAGTTGTTAATTCAACAGTTTGTCCAAGTTTAATCTTATCAACGTCAGATTCTGTAATGTTAAAATTAACATAGATTGGATCAATTTGGTTTAAGCTTGCAGCATTACTGCCTGCCTGAAAGTATTCGCCCAAATTAATCTGACGTATGCCAATTTTACCACTAAATGGTGCATGTACTTGAAGGTAGTTAATCTGCGCTTGTGTTGCTTCAACACTACCAATTGACCCCTGATAATTAGCATAGTCAGTATCTAATGTTTGTTTAGAAACTGCATTTTGGTCATACAGCTCTTTATTTCTATCGTAAGTAATTTTATCGATTTCTAAATTTGCTTTATTTTGTTTTAGCTGTCCTTCAAGTTCGCTTGTATCCATCTTAAACAGAAGGTCTCCTTTTTTAACCATCTGTCCAGACTTAAAGTTGATTTCAGTAATTTTCCCAGAAGATTGAGAGGTAACATTAACACCATTAATAGCTGCAACAGTACCAACTGATTCAATATATTTCTGCCAGTCTTGTGCTTTGGCTTTTGTAGCAGAGATTTCAGTTGGAGGGAACACAAAACTAGCTAATGTCTCACTCTTTTTGGCATTAATAAAGCTACCAAAGCCAAAAATGCCACCAAATAAAATGACTAGAAATATTACTAGACAAATAGCAAAGATAATAAATTTCTTTCGGCTAATTCCCGATTTTTGCTCATGTTCTGTCATTTTAGTATCCTTCTTCTTTTATTAACTTAACTTTTTAAACTTGATAATATGATGCATTGCGCTAAGAAAGTAAAGTATCATTAATATTAAAAAAACAATCATACTCCAAAACGCCATACTTAACCCTAAAAATTGCCAAGTCAATGCACCGCAATCTCCTGAGCCATTAAACATTAACAATAAAAAATCTTTAAATGGCATGTTATAAAATAAATAACCAATGCCGACACCACAGCCGTGGCTATCAGCTGATGGGAAATACTCTAAATAAACTTGGCGAATTGCAATATATAATCCAAAAGCGGTTGATAGAATTAATAAGACTAAATAGGTAAGATTTGCTTTTTCAGTTATCGGGGCATGTATTAATGCAATCAGTGAAAAAATAGCAATTAATAAATAGGCAATGCGTTGCATGATGCATAGCGGGCAAGGGCTTAAATGGTCTGTGATTTGAAAATACACAGCAAACACAACAGCAAATACTGCAATAAGAAAGCTTATAAAATAAAATAGCCGCATTTTGCCTTTTTTAGTCACGTTTTTAAAAATCCCAAAATTTACATTATAGATGGTTTAATATGCATACGATAGTATAGAACAAAAAAGCTAAATTACTATTGTTTTTAGGCAGAAAACAATAATTTGCTTATCAAAAGGTTTGATAATTTCAAAATCGTTTATTCAATAACCTATTTGTTAAAATAATGTGACTTTTTATTCAAGATTAAAAGCGTTAAACTTATAAGGTAGTATACTGTTAGAGATAGATTAGTTATGTATTTACTAAAAAGAGTAATGTTTATATTTGCTTCATGTTTAAGTGTTGGTTATGCAGATAATGTTTCAGATGCAATTGCAATCAGCGCAGGGCAGACTGCAGTTGCAGTGACTTCTGGTGTTGTAATGAAAAATATGGGTGTTGAGCCACAATATATTTCAACGCCAACTGGTATTGTTGCGGTTCCAGCAAATAACAACACAAATCAAGGTAGTACTATTTCTCAAGCAGATCAGTACCAACAACAAAATGACCAAGCCGGTAAGCAAGCATTTTTTGATGGAGCTTTTTAAATTTCTAATTTATTGGAATTGCTTTCTTCTTTATTATAGTTAAAGAAGAAAGTTTGAGGATTTTTGTCTTCATCTTCACAATCATAAAATTTATCGTCTGAATCTGAATCTGACTCTGAATCTGATGACTCTGACAAACATTCGAAAAAAGGATCAAGAAACTGCACCTCTTTATTAGTTTCGCTATGACCAGTAATAATAGTTGGTTCAAAACCTGTATCTTCAACCTGTTTGTTAGAGCTACTTTCATTAATATCTTTTAGCATTTTGCATTCCCCTTTTTAAATTAAATTAATAGTTTAATCAAGAAGCAATGCTTCTTATTTTTAGAGTATAATGATTTGCTGATTTTGTAAAGTATTATTTTAAACTTTTAATATACTTAATATGTTTTGATAGAACATAATGGTTTTTGCTTATGCTTTTAATTTGTTATTTCAGCTTGTCATCGCTATAATCCAAGGCAACAATTTGGTTATGAATAAATCATTACATTTAAATTGATTAAATAAGGAACAAAGCATTATGAATAAAGCATTTTATGAGTATTTAAATGATGGAATTGAGGCAATTAAAGAAGCTGGAACTTATAAAGCTGAACGTATTATTGCGACACCTCAATCGACAGAAATAGGCCTAACAGATGGTGCTGAAGTCATTAATTTTTGCGCAAATAATTACTTAGGTTTAGCAGATAATTTAGAGCTAGTACAAGCAGCAAAAAATGCGTTAGACCAGTATGGCTATGGCGTATCTTCAGTACGTTTTATTTGTGGTACACAGAAAGTACATAGAGATTTGGAAAATGCAGTTACACGTTATTTAAAAATGGATGATACGATTGTATTTCCTTCTTGTTTTGATGCAAATGGAGGTGTGTTTGAAGCACTTTTAACAGCAGAAGATGCAATTATTAGTGATCAATTAAATCATGCAAGTATTATTGATGGTGTGCGTTTATGTAAAGCAAAACGTTTTCGTTATAAAAACAATGATATGACAGATTTAGAGTCACAGTTACAAGCAGCAGATCAAGCAGGTAGCCGCTTTAAACTAATTGTAACCGATGGTGTATTTTCAATGGATGGCATTATTGCAAATTTAAAAGGTGTATGTGATTTAGCAGATAAATACAATGCTTTAGTAATGGTTGATGACTCTCATGCAACCGGTTTTATTGGTGATAAGGGACGTGGTACGCCTGCTTATTGTGGTGTTGAAGGTCGTATTGATATCATTACAAGTACATTAGGTAAAGCATTAGGTGGAGCTTCAGGTGGTTTTGTTTCGGCAAAAGGGTTAGTTGCTGAGATGTTAAAGCAAAAGGCTCGTCCTTATTTATTTTCAAATGCATTAGCGCCAGCGATTGCCGCAACTTCAATTAAAGCATTAGAGTTAGCTGAAAATGCTGATGATCGAAGAGCAAATTTAGAAAGAAATCAAAAACTATTTAGAGAAGGTATGGAAAAAGTTGGTTTTGACTTAATTCCTGGTCAGCATCCAATTATTCCTGTCATGATTTATGATGAGAAAAAAGCGAGTGTTTTTGCTGATAAATTACTTGAGCATGGTATTTATGTAATTGCATTTTCTTATCCTGTTGTGCCTAAAGGGCTTGCGCGAATTAGAACTCAAATGTCAGCTAGTCATACACCAGAGCAAATTGAAAAAACGATTAAAGCATTTACAACTGTTGCACGAGAAATGGGAATTATAAAATATGAAGGCGCTATCTAAGTTAAAAGCTGAACCTGGCATATGGATGACTGATATTCAAGAACCTGAAGTCGGTCATAATGATGTTTTAATTAAAATTAAAAAAACAGCGATCTGTGGCACAGATTTACATATTTATTTATGGGATGAATGGGCACAAAAAACAATTCCAGTCCCGATGGCAGTTGGTCATGAATTTGTTGGTGAAGTTGTTCAGACAGGTATTGAAGTAACAGGCTATCAGGTAGGAGACCGTGTTTCAGGTGAGGGGCATATCGTTTGTGGCTATTGTCGAAACTGTCGAGCAGGTAAGCGTCATTTATGTCCTAATACGGTTGGTGTGGGTGTTAACCGTCAAGGTGCTTTTGCTGAATATTTAGTGATTCCAGAAGACAATGTTTTTAAAGTTCCAGAATTTGTTGAAGACCGTGTTGCAAGTATGTTTGACCCATTTGGTAATGCTGTGCATACTGCGTTATCATTTGATCTTATTGGTGAAGATGTTTTAATTACTGGTGCAGGCCCGATTGGCATCATGGCAGCAGCGGTTTGTCGCCATGTTGGAGCAAGGCGTATTGTGGTTACAGATATTAATGATTATCGCTTAGAAATGGCAAAGCAAATGGGTGCGGATGTTACATTAAATGTGAAAAATCTACCTAAAGCATCTGATCAAGCAGATAAACTACAGCAGATAATGAAAAAAATTAATATGACTGAAGGGTTTGATGTTGGTCTTGAAGTCTCAGGCCATCATGAGGCAATTAATGCAATGATTAGCTCGATGAGTAATGGAGGCAGAATTGCTATATTGGGTATTGCAGGTAACTCAGAAGTTGAGATTAATTGGAATAAAATTGTCTGGCAAGGCCTTAAGCTGAAAGGTATTTATGGCCGTGAGATGTTTGAAACTTGGTATAAAATGATTAGCATGTTAGATGGTGGGTTAGATGTCTCTAATGTTATTACGCATGAATTACCTGTAGCAGACTACAAGGAAGGTTTTGAAATTATGAAATCTGGTCAATGTGGTAAAGTGATTCTTGATTGGTCATAAACTAGATTTAAAATATAAATAAAAGGATGATAAGTTCTATGTTTTGTCTTGGTACGGCAAAAACTCAGTCACAATTAAAAATAATGTTACTTGGTTCAGGTGAATTAGGTAAAGAATTTACAATTGCTGCACAGCGTTTAGGTATTTATGTGATTGCTGTTGACCGTTATGATAATGCGCCTGCAATGCATCTTGCACATCAATCAGTTGTAATGGATATGCAAGATAAAAATCAACTAAAAGTACTTGTTAAAGAGATAAAACCTGATTACTTAGTGCCTGAGATTGAGGCAATTGCAACAGATGCATTAATCGAATTAGAAGAAGAGGGCTTTAAAATAGTACCCTGTGCTACGGCAGTTCAATTAACGATGGATAGAGAGGGTATTAGAAAGCTTGCATCAGATAAATTAAATCTTAAAACTTCAGAGTTTAAATTTGCTGATACTTATGAAAGCTATTTAGATGCAGTTAAAATAATTGATTTTCCTTGTGTCATTAAACCGTTAATGAGTTCATCAGGCAAGGGCCAGTCAATACTAAAAAGTAAAGAAGATATTAACTCAGCATGGCAGTATGCACAAGAAGGTGCAAGAGGTCATTCAAAACGAGTTATCGTTGAAACGTTTATACCGTTTGATAGTGAGATTACATTATTAACAGTTAGACATCCTAAAGAAGGTACTTTATTTTGTGATCCCATTGGACATATACAAGTTAAAGGTGATTACCGACTTTCATGGCAACCACATCTATTGGCAGATAATGTAATTAAAAAAGCACAGCTCATTGCAAAGCAAATTACAGATGCATTAGGTGGTTGTGGCTTATTTGGTGTGGAATTATTTATTAAAGGTGATGAGGTTTATTTTAACGAGGTTTCACCTAGACCTCACGATACGGGAATGGTTACTTTATGTTCTCAAAATATGAATGAATTTGAATTACACTTAAGAGCCATTTTAGGATTACCAATTGGTGAAATTAAAACAAAACGACCTGGCGCATCGGCTGCTATTTTATTAGATGGTCAATCGAATCAACCACAATTTTGTGGTATTGAAGATGCATTGCTTATTCAAGAAAGTGATATTCGTTTATTTGCAAAGCCTAATATTAATGGACTAAGAAGAATGGGCGTTGCATTAGCATTAGCTGATACAGTCGATCAAGCAAAAGAAAGAGCTGAGAAAATAGCGAATTCAATTTCATTAGCAAATTAATAATACGATGGAATATATTTAATTATTTTATGGTTATTTTACCCTAATTTTATATTTTATTTATGTGCTTATCTGTGTAAATAATGTACTATTTGCTAAAAAGTAGGGGAGATGCTAATGCCTAGAAAAATATATGATACAAAATATAAGCTAGAAGTAAAAAAAGAACTTGGCAAATGTGCGCATGTTGAAGCTATTAATGGAAGTAGAATAAACTTTGATCTAATTGGTTTGTTAGTAAATCATCAGTTTAAAGAAGCAATGGATTTGGTAATTGAAACAGAAAAATTAGCTCAAGCAAATTTTTCTAACGAACAAATGCAAGGTTTATTAGGTCAGTTTATTGTATTTACATCGGATGCTCCAGATAGTAAATTAAAAGAAATAGATAATTTCTATCAGTGGTTTATTAAAGATCAAGGTGTATGTCTAGATGGGGACAGTATAGGTACTTTTATCAAATTTGGTACGAAATCAAGAAGAAATTTTGAAACGGTTGTTGATCAATATAAACAATATGCATCTAGAGATTTACTAGTTGAATTTGAAGGTGTTGCAACAAATGTCATTCAAGATACTCAAAATATTAATGAGCGTTATTTTTTAGATATTTTAGATAAAGAAATCATTGGTGTGCCTCGTAGTGGTATGAATACAAAAAGGGCAGAATCTAAACCACCTACCCATTTTAGTAATCAAGATGATATTGCTGATAGTATAGGATATGGCTGCTGTGGCTTTAATTAAATAATAGTTAATAATACGTTTAGAAATCAATATTATTTGTAGAGACTTAATTTACGTGTCTCGATACTAAGTGTTTGTTTTTTCGAATCTTTCGGAAATTTTTAATAGTTTCAATCCAATGAATTTCTTGTTAGGTTTAGTTATTTTACATTTTATTTATTTTAATATTATTTAAAGTATTGTATTATTATTGAAATAATTATAATAATGTGTTGGGTTGTGAAATGAGTCTAAATCAATTAGCTGAATTAATGAATGCTAAAAATGATGATAATTGCAGTGCAGTTGGGCAATTAATGAAGCAGATTATTAATTCAGATTATAGCTTGAATGAGAGAAAAAATTTACTATTGGCAAAAAATCATACATTAATGCCTGGATTAATGTCAGCTTTATTAGATAGTAAATGTGAGATTGTCAATGCTTATGTAACGGTAATACTTGAATCAGATTTAGTATTAGAAGATGTTAAAGAGTTATTATTAATTAATGATAAATTTCAGCAAACAGCACACCATTTATTATATCAATCATTGATCAATGACTATTATCAACTCGTTTATTTTTATGTAAATGAGATATTAGATTCAGATAGTGATGATAAAACTAAGAAAATGCAATTAGCATTAAATCAACCATTTGGCACGCCAGGGCTTTATGTCGCTATGACAAATGGATCTTACCAGGCAGTTAAAACTTATATTGAATTGATTAAATATTCACAATTATCTGAAAAAGATAAAATTGAGTTGATCTTAGCAAAAAATTTCGATGGTATGAATGCGATATCTGCTGCAATAAGGAATAATCAGCATCAAGTTGTGGCACTATATTTTGATCAAATTGAAGATTTTTATATACCTGAATTAGATATAATAAGTAAATTATATTATATTTATGACCAAATGGGTAAAAGTATAATTTGTAGTGAAATAAATACAGAGCTTCACTTAGATGGAGTATTGGCTAAATTTCAAGGTAACGATTATATCGTATCTACAAAGGTTAAGTTATTATTAGAAAGACTTTCTGATGAACGTGGTTATTTTAATCTTCAGGACTCAAATAGTGATTTAATATTACTATATCATGAAATAAATAAAAATTTGAATATGGAGCAGATTGTTGAGCTATATAGTCAAGTAAATTAGTATTGTTTGACTAAGATTTAAAATGGGGTTGCATTATGCGTATTTTACAAGCTTTAGAATTATATAATATTCCATATAATAAACAGGGTGCCTGTGCTGGTATTGCTTCAACAGCTGCTCATTATAATACAAATGGTAAAATTAAAGAGTTTTTAAATATTTTAGATTTATTGCACCATGATATTCGTATTAATGATGAAAATATACTTGTAAGTTTTGATCAACTTGCAAGTGATATGGGGTATGATATACAAACTTTCAAGCAATTATATCATGAAGCTAATGGTGATCCAGATAATCCAGAGTATGCTGAATTTCTTGAATTAGTTGAACAGCTTGAAAATAAGTATTTGATTAATGCTTTAAATGAGATCGAAAGTAAACGCTTTCAACAAGACGGATTAAGTCAAACAGAACAATTACTTCTCTCTGTTAAACCATTTTTAGAGAGTATAGCTATCTTTCAAGATGAGCAAAATATTAGTAAAGCAAATCAATTAATAAATAAAAGCAGTGTTAATAACAACTTAGATCACGAGGTTCATCTTCAAGCTAAGGCAGTTAAGATATTTAATCGACAATCGATGCTTGAGTACCTTGAAGGCTTATTAACAAACCCTGGTAACTCTGTACATATTTCTAATATAGGGCATAGAATTAATTTAAGTTTTGATGGAGAAAAATATTATTTAGTAGATCATGATGAAGTAATAATAAAAGAAAATATTAGAGATTTATTAGGTTATATTGGTCTGGCAATGACGCCAAATGATGAAAAAGAAATCATTGTTAATGTTGAATTGATGACCAGTACCAAGCCAGTTAATGGCATTGAAAAATTTTTTGAAGAACCATTGATTGAAAATATATCTAATGCTGCAGGTGACAGTAGTTTATTAAAATTAGCTTTAGAGCATGGGTATGATGAAGCCATATCAGCTTATCTTGAAACGATTAGAACTACAAACATGCCATTAGATGAAAAATTTAAACTTTGTTATGCGGAAATTTTAGGTAAATTTGCAGGTGTAGCAGCGGCTATGATTAGAGGGGAAACTCAAACGGTTAAAGCATATTTTGAAAAAATAAATCAGTTTGATTTTACAAGTGAACAATTTGAACAAATCTATCGTGGAAAGGTTAGTAATAGTAACTATTGTGTTTTAGATACTATGATCTATTTAAATCAATATGAAATGGTAGATATTTATATTGAGTCACTTTTAAATAGCCAGTTAGACTTTCAGAGCCAATTAAAATTATTATCACCATATGAGTCAATCGAAATGGGTTTAAGTATTGGTAATTATAAAGCGGTAGATGCATTTATAAATGCAACAAGAAATATAGAGTTAGGTGAACAAACAGAAAGCTTAAAGTCGTTATATAGCATTTATAAAGATATTAGATCAAAACTAGATTCAGGTGTAATTGATTCTAATGGTGTAAATAGACTATGGAGTGAACTTGCAGATAGTAATGGTAATTTTATGCTACCAGATGATTCAGTTGCTACTTTAGCTAATATAAAGCATATTATTAATGAAGAAGCCAACCCACAAGGTTTCAAATCAGTGACTAACTTATTTTTTAGAAGTGATGTAACGGAAAAATTCTATCAACATATTCAACATACTATTTAATAATATGCCTCACTAATTTAGAAATAGCTAAATTTGTTAAATAATTATATGATCAATAGAATAGTACTTTATACTTAAAGTAATCAATATATTTTAAAAGAAGGACCAAGTATATGTGTCGTTTTGTTGCTTATTTATCAGATGAACCAATTTGTTTAAAAACAATTTTAGAAGATCCAGAAAATTCACTAATTATGCAGAGTTTTCATGCACAGAAAGGTCTTCATCGTGTTAATGCAGATGGCTTTGGAATCGCTTGGTATAATCATGATATTGATGATAAGCCAGGTATTTTTAAATCAATTAGACCAGCCTGGAATGATATGAATTTGCGTAATATTGCTGCAAAAGTAAAATCAGACTGTGTTTTAGGGCATATTCGTTATTCTACAGAAGGTAATGTGAGTATTGGTAATTGCCATCCATTTGCCTATGAACAGTATTCTATGGTGCATAATGGCTCAATTCATGATTTTAAGTCGGTAAAAAGACATATTATAGATGAGTTAGATGATGATATTTTTACCCATATTGCAGGGCATACGGACAGTGAGTTTTTCTTTGCAATGATTTTGCAAAGGATGATAAAAAAAGGTTTATCGATGAAAGAGGCAATTATAGATGCATTAGATAGAATTACACAACTGCAAAAACAATATAATCATGTTGATAAAAAGTTAGAAATTAATATTGCCTTAACAGATGGTAATGTATTGTATGCAACAAAGTATGCTTTTGAGACAGAGCATTGTTCATTATTTTATTCAGAACTTGAAAAGAATAATAATAAAAGTGTTATTGTTGCTTCAGAGCCACTGAGTAATTATAACGCACATAAATGGAAGAAAGTTGATGAAAATTGTATCGTTATTGTTGATAATAATAAACAGGTGACAATTGAATCTTTATAAATATCATTATTTTAATAATACTATTTTACTTAAGAGGTAATCTATGCAAAAGATGCGAAAAATTATTCATATTGATATGGATTGTTTTTATGCAGCTGTTGAAACAAGAGACAATCCAAAGTTAATTTCTAAACCAGTTGCTGTTGGAGGTAGTGCAGAAAAGCGTGGTGTTTTGGCAACTTGTAATTATGAGGCTAGAGAGTATGGTTTACATTCAGCCATGCCAACAGCACAAGCTTTAAAACTTTGTCCGCATTTAACTTTAATATCAGGAAATATGGCTAAATATCGTCAAGTTTCTGACAATATACGTCGGATTTTTAAAACTTATACGAATTTAGTTGAACCATTGTCATTAGATGAAGCTTATCTTGATGTAACAGATTGTCCTTTATATAAAGGTAGCGCAACTTGGATTGCTGAGAGTATTCGAGAAAAAATAGCAGATTCTGAAGGTTTAACAGCTTCAGCAGGTGTTGCCCCTAGTAAATTTTTAGCTAAAGTTGCCAGTGACTGGAATAAACCAAATGGTATTTTTGTTATCTCGCCAGAGCAAATTGATGCTTTTATTTATCATTTACCAGTGAAAAAAATTCATGGTGTTGGTAAGTCGGCATTAGAAAAACTATCACGATTAGGTGTTAAAACATGCGGAGATTTACAGCGCTATGATCTAACAATTTTAAATGAAATATTTGGCTCTTTTGGTCAGATGTTATACCAACAAGCTAGAGGTGTTGATAATCGAGAAGTCAAACCTAACCGTAAACGTAAATCAGTTAGTGTAGAGCATACATTATTTAGAAATACAGCATCACTTGATGGGGCATTAGAGTATATGAAGCCATTAATGGCAAAGCTTCATATGCGCCTAGAAAAAATCAATCAACCCATTCATAAACAGTTTATTAAGCTAAAGTTTGCAGATTTTACCCAAACAACAAATGAATGCATTTCTTCTTCTGCAGATGAGACTAAGTTTATTGAATTATTAACTTATGCAATGAATCATCATCAAAAAGCGGTACGCTTAGTTGGTATTGGTGTTAGGTTTGGAGAAATGGAAGATGTTAAACAGACTTCATTGTCATTTGATGATATGAAAAATGCACAAGTTTTGTTATGATAAGGACCGTTTAAAAATAAATTGTAATACTAAAAAATGAAAAAGGGTTATTATTATGTCATCTCTTGATTATAAGCGTTATATGTGTGTTGTATGTGGTTTTATTTATGATGAAGCTGAAGGATGGCCTGAGGATGGTATTGAACCAGGAACAAAATGGGAAGATATTTCAGATGATTGGGTTTGCCCTGATTGTGGTGTCAGTAAAGAAGATTTTGAAATGATTGAAATCTAACCATATAACTTTATAAACACGACTTGATTTTCTTGCTCAAAAATATGATTTTTCAACTATACTTTCGATTATAAATTATATAACTAGATAATGAGGGTACATAGATCATGGAAAGTAGAGATGATATAGCTCAAATGAGTACTGAAGTAACAGTTGAATGTGTGATTGCATTAATTCTAGGTATTATTAGTCTAATCACTTGGTCATGGCCTTATATTGGGCTTCCTGTGAGTATTTTGGGGTTAATTTCAGGGGTATTAGCTCGTCGCAAAACAACAAATTCAATGATTCGTATCGCAGTGATATTATGCGTGATTGGTTTGGCTATTTCTATTATTTATATTGTTGCAACAACCTATTTAAACTATAAAGGTTATAGTTAATATAGGAATATAAAATTATAATAAAAAACCTACTTTAAAATTTCAAATTACGTTTGATTATTGTATAATAAAATTAATATTTTAAATTTATATAATGAAATATGTGTGGGTTGCAAACGTAAATGCCAAATAAAAAGTCTGAAATTGCTACTGACGTTAATGAAAAAAATGATTTAAAAGCAAAAATTATTAGCATACCAAAAAAAGAAAGTCATTCAAAAAAAGTTAAACGTCTTGTAAAAGAGAAAAAACTAAAAAGATTAGAATCGATACGAACATCTATTGGTTTGAGTGATAGTGTTTTTGTATCAAGTGATGAACCTACAAATTTAAAACCAATGTCTGAAGTTAGACATGAAGGTGATCAGCGCTATATCCGTATAGCAGTAATTTCAAGAGAAGCAACGCATAGTTTTGCTAAAAAATATCAATCGACAGCTAGACAAAGAACGTCGTTTAGAACGAGTGAGTCATCAGATCTTTCATTATCTGCTTCATCTAATAGCAGTGATGGTGAAAAATATTCAGCTATGAAAGCAGGCGAACAGTATTTAGTTAATCAACATCTAAGTAATTCAAAATCAATTCCTGCTGCTATTGATGAAAAAGGATTTATTGAATCTGTTCAGCTACAGTTGGAGGGTAAAGCAACACCACATATTATAGGTGTACTGGAAGGACATATAGCTCCAGATGAAATGGTTATTAAAAATTATGATCATGAGTATAGATTTATTAAAGTAGAGTACTTTGATGGATTAAATTCTTTAGGCCAAGTAGATCACAAACAGTCTATGTCAGCTTATATCAGAGAAGATTATTTGGCATATTTTGGTGTTTCTACTTTAGAAGTTGAAGTAAGCGAGCAAGGTGGCAAATTAGATGTTGCTATAGGCTTGGATCAGAAAATACCATCTAATGATGCAGATTCAGATGAAAAAAGAGTGCTTCTTAAACATAAGTGTCTAATGACTAAATATAAAATTGATGATCAAGTTTATTGTAATGTTATTGTGCATATACCAAATGAATATGCTAATGATCAAGAAGCAGTTAATAATGCGATGATAGCTGTCAAACAGAAATTAAAAATTGAACACAATATTAATATGATTGGCTATCATGGCGATACGAACTTTTCTTCATTAGGTATGAGTGGGACATCTCCGACTGTTCATGGACAGACTGAAAACAGTTCAGTAATGAAAACCTCTAGTGGTGCTAAGAATATGACAGTTTTTATGCAGAATAATACACTTGCAGAATATGAAGGCGCTAGAGCTGCTTATGGAACAGCAACACAGAATGTGGTAACAACAAAAAACAAAAGTAAAGAAGGTGCTGGTGTTGGTATTGATCATCCATCATTTATTTTATGGGTAGAGCTTTTAAAGGAATTACAACCTTACTATTCTTTAGATACATCTATGGCTGTAGATGATGAACCACCATTACCTGAAAGTAAAGATAAGCCTTCTTCTTTGGTATTAAGTAGTGGCCCAGATACACCATTTTATAGTTACTCAACTGATGGTAGTGATAAAGAATTTAATAGTGATGTAATGTCAGTTGGTTAATTAAATTAAGCCATATTATTAATAATAATCAAAGCACAGCAAATGGTAATAAAAAGGCTCATTAATGAAATTTGTTTTTTATTCTGTACAAGTGTAATAGCAAACCAGGCAATCATACCCCAAGCAACACCTTCAGAAATTGAAAAGCCGAAAGGAATTAAAGTTGCAGTTAAAAATGCAGGAATGGCATCTTCAATATTATCCCAGTTTACATTGACAATACTGCGCATCATATAACAGCCGACCAGCACTAAAATAGGCGCTACAGCAGATAATGGAACCATATCAATTAGAGGTGCTAAAAACATAAAAGGTAAAAATAAAAACCCTGCTATTACAGCGGTTAAGCCACTTCTACCACCTGCAGCAATACCACTAGCAGATTCAACAAATACAGTAGCAGGACTGACTCCAATAATACCAGAGACAGAAGAAGCAGCTGAATCAACCAAAAGAGATTGGCGCATTCTTAAGGGTTCACCTTTTTTGTCAATCCAGTTGGTAGAATGAGCTAAGCCAATTAAAGTACCACTTGAATCAAAAATATTAATAAATAAAAAAGTTAAAATTACAGGTACAATCGATAGCTTTAAAGCACCCCATAAATCCAACTGAAAAAATAATGAAAAATCAGGGCTTGAAAATATATGATCTGGTAATGAAACCAATAGGGGTGTTGAATCAACAATTCGACCAAATGGTAATGAGATAACCGTTGCAAAAATAATACTAATAATCATTGCGCCTTTTATATTTTTTACCGTTAAAATGATAAGCAGTAGAAAGGAGACTAAAAAAACGAAAAATGCAGGGCTTAAGTGACCAAATTTAATTAAAGTTGCTTCAGAAGGAACAATAATATGTGCATTTTTAAGACCAATTAATGTGATAAATAAACCAATGCCTGCCCCTAAGCTATTTTGTATGGATTTTGGTACTGCTTGAATGATTTTCGTTCTAATATTAAAAATTGCAAGAAGTAGAAAAATAATACCTGACCATAGTACAGCACCAAGTGCAACATGCCAGTCAATATCCCATAGTTTAACAATGGTAAATGTGAAAAACGCATTCATACCCATGCCTGGGGCTAAAACGTAAGGGTTTTTTGCATATAATCCCATGGCAATCGTTGCAAATGCACTAATAATAACGGTTGAAGTAACTAGTGCATTAAATGGCATTCCGGCAAGTGATAGAATTTTTGAATTGACGATAATAATATACATTACAGCAAGAAAAGAGGTTAAGCCGGCAACAATTTCAGTTTTAAAATTAGTTTGTTCACGATTAAAATTAAAATATCGAGCGATCATTTGCATTGAGTTATCTCATATGTAGTTATTTTTCATTGTGAAAGGCTGTATTATAACCAATTGATTCAAAAAGTAGAGAAAAATTTTATGATTATTGATTAAAATAACATAGCTGGATTCTTTTTATTATCTAATTTAAAGTAATAGGTGAAATTTCTATAAGGATTATTCAAAGGTCGATATGATGACATATGCAGTGATTATTTCAATAACAGCAATTCCAGCAGTCTTAATGTTATTAGGTAGTTTAATTGCGATTTATAAAACACCGTCTCAAACACTAACAAGCGCAATTCAACATTTTGCTGCAGGTATCGTTATTGCAGCAGTTGCAGTTGAACTAGTGCCGATTTTATTATCACATATGATGAAGCTTGATATAGCAATAGGCTTTATATTAGGTATTATTGTTATGCTAATTATTGATCACTTTAATCATAAATTTGAAAAAGCAGATAAACAAGAAAAGCAATTGCCATTAGGGTTAATTTTAGCTGTAGCAATTGATTTATTTATTGATGGTTTATTGGTGGGGGTGAGTTATTTAGCAAATGAGCGAAGTGGGATTATAATTGCTTTAGCTTTAGCCTTAGAAACATTATTTTTAGGTGTATCTGTTATTATTGATATGCAAAAACAATCTGTCTCTAAAACAAAAAGCATGAGTATTATTTTAATTATGGCATTATTAATTATTATTGGTGCAGTGATAGGTTATGGTGTTGTATCTCATTTATCCAGCCATTGGCAGATTGGAATTATTGCTTTTGGTGTAACGGCATTATTGTATTTGGTTGTTGAAGAGTTATTGGTTAAAGCACATAAATTACACGATACAAAGTTTGCAACTTCAATGTTTTTTATTGGTTTTTTAATCGTACTTTTAATTTCATAAAAAGGTTTGCTTATGAAAATTTTAATTGCCGGTGGTTCAGGGTTTGTTGGTCGCACTTTAGCTAAATGTTTATCTCAATGGCATGAATTAACTTTGCTATCAAGAAAGAAAAAAAAAGATATTAAAGGTTATACCGCTGTATTAATTTGGGATGAATTAAACAAATCAAATATTTCACAGTTTGATATTGTTATTAATTTATGTGGTTATGGTATTGCTGAAAAAAAATGGTCTCCTAAAACAAAGTTTAAAATTATTGATAGCCGTATTAAACCGACTAAAAAGTTAGTTGAATTAATTGGTAATAAAGCAATATGGTTAATTAATGCCAGTGCAATTGGTTATTATGCCTTTTCTGATGAAATTCAATCTGAAGATCACTATATTCAAACAGCTGAAGACACTTATTCATTTAGTCAGCTAGTGACACACAAATGGGAAAGCATACTAACAGAGTCAAATTTAAAACAATATAGTATTGTACGTTTTGGTGTTGTATTGGGAAAAAATGGCGGAATGATTTCTAAATTAACTACACCTGCTAAATTTGGATTAGGTATGAAAATTGGTGATGGTAAGCAATTAATATCTTGGGTTCATATTGATGATTTATGTCGTGCAATTGTACATATAATTAATCATGAAATGATCAATAGTGCTTTTAATCTTACAGCACCTAAAGCATGTACACAAAAGAAGCTGATTCAGGTATTATGCAATTTATTATACCGACCACAAATTTTTTCAATGCCAAAATTTTTAGTAAAAAAACTCTTTGGTCAAATGGGAGAAGAGTTATTACTCAGTTCACAAAATATTAAACCTGAAAAATTGCTTAAAAGTGGATTTAAATTTGATTATCCAATTATTGAAGCAGCGTTGTATGATTTAATTAAGAAATAATAATTTCAAATACAGTATTTCTATTTTATTTGCAAAACTTTCAAATTAAAATTAGTATTATAGCAATATTATCGGTTATCATACTAATTATGAAAAATTGAGCTATTTTTTCTGATCACAATTATATTTTAAAGTTACTTAAATGACAAAGGGGTTGCCATGAAATATTATAAATTGACACCTAAACAAGAGATATTGGAAACTGCTCTTTGGAATGCCAATAGCGTACATTTTGAATCTGCAATTGTACAAGCAGATGATGAAATGCAAGCTAGATGTATTGCTGAAATGAATTATGGTGTTTCTTATGAAAAAGATATTTCTAGTAAAGGTATTTGGTTAAATAAATACTACGTTGATGCAGATGAAATTGATGGCTACTTATTTAATCAACTAATTAAACCCTTTGAAATATTATCTATCAACGATAATCATGATATCTTTAATGCGACGGTACATTAAGCTATAAAGCTTTTAACAATTTCTGAAATTAAAGGTTGTTGTGTTGGCACAGTATGTCCTGCATTTAAGACTTTAACCCATAATAGCTTTGGTGATAATTGTACTTTATAACCTAATAATTTATTCTTATGATACCATTTAGTTTGATTAAGCTGCTTATCATTCAAACCTAAGCTTGTTATCCAAAGTCTGGTTCCCCAATAGCCACTTGGAGAACCATCATTCAAACCTGAAATAACAAGTAATTTAATCTTATTTTTTAATAGTTTTTGATAAATAGGTATGACTGAGTCAAGTTGTAATCTACCATATAAATCCCAGATATTAGTCATTGGTTGATAGGGTTGATTTGGCTTTGCATGAATTGCTTGGCGTGTTATTGGAGAATTCAAGCAATTAACCCAACCACCTTTTTGCCAGTTAGAGTCTTGGTTGGTATCAGCTATATCATGTAAATTTAGACCGCTTGATTGAGTAATATAATCATCAAGCTTTGAACAAGTCTGATTACAGTCAGTCGATTGATTGTTACATGTTGCGCATTGTTGGTATAAAGCTTGTGATTGCTTTAGTTCTCTAAAGTCTATCAATCCATGGGTATATGCAAACATTGGCATACTTTTATACTGTATTTTAGGGGCAACCCAACCACTGATAATAATAATGCCCTTTAGCTTTAATTGATTGGCAGGGTCATTTAAAATACTATTAGCTAATAAAGCCATGTAAGTTCCACCATAAGATTCACCAGCAAGATAGATATCATGACTTTTCAAATTGGGATGCTTATTAAAAAACGCTTTAACCGCATTATAGTATTGTAAATTGCCAGTTTCAGGTGAGGTAGGTAAATTCTTCTTTGTTGTAAATGACAAGCCAATACCAAGTGGTTGATCAAAAACTAAATAGTTAGAAAATTTTGACCAGTCAGCATGATCAGTTGCTGCTTGGAAAATAGGTTGGTTTTGTTTATTTAAATGACAGCTATATGGGCCATTTTCTTTAAATAATCCATATAAACTGCTGGTACCTGGTCCGCCAGAAGTCCAAATAATAATGGGAGTATGATCATTATTTTCTTTCGATTGAATATACCAGTAATAGATATTTTTAGCATAACCAGCATATTGAATTTGATTAAGCTTACTAATACCAGGTAATGTCTTAATTTGATCAGCTTCTTGAGCTAGTACAAATGAAGGTAAAACGAATAGAAGAAGTAGTAAAAAGTAATGACATCGTTTAAGCATAAATCATCCAGGATATTTTATTAAATTTTTTTACGTTGATAACTAAAGTAATCAAATTTTTATGATCAATCAATGGTTGATTTATATAATACAAAGTTTGATATAGGATAACGTTAAATATCATTATATTGAATTATAGTTTTACCTAAATCTTGATTGATAAAGTCAATATAAACAATATTAGGTTTTGGATAATGTTGATCAATAATTAAATTATTTAATTCTGTTTTTAGATGACCATTTGCAGTATCTGCTAATTTTTTAATATCTAATTGAGTGATTGAGCCAGTCAAAGTCCATGATAGTAAAAATAGATAGTTTTGGTTTAGACCACCATATTGTTTTAATTTATTTATTTGATCACTTCTCATTTGATCATAATCTGATTTATCTGAATACTCATCATATACAGAAATATTAGAATTAATCGTTTTAGTTTCAGGGTGATAATCGCTATAACTAAACGTTCCTTCATTGGGATTAATTAAATTATCATGATTATATTCTGAATCAAAAACTGCAATAATTTTGCCTCTGACTTGTCCAAGTTGTAAGTTTGATAAGTTGACATCTTTGTTAACTGTAACATATAAATATTGTTTGTATTTCTCTTTTAATAAATTAATCACTTCTTGAGTTTCTTTTTTAGGGTCATAATCTCCATCACTGCGGGTATGTGAAAATTTTAAAATGACAAATTCACTTGGGTGTTGACGTAAGTACTCGGTGGTTTGATCAAGTATATTATCTAAAAAATCACCATCACAACCAATGCCATCAGTTCGATGGTATGTTGTCAATCTATTAGCATCAAAGTCATCACTAACACGGATATCAAAATAGCGTGAACCATAAGATAATTGATCATAGATATTAGCGCCTTGAGCTTGTGCCCATTGAGGTGCGACAAAAAACGTGCAGTGTTTCGTTAAATACATCCCTGCATCATGACTGCCAGGTATTACCAATTGACTAATTTTAGTACTATCAGATAGTTGATTCATCCAATTTGTTGTATCACTATCTGTATTGGCAAAACTATGATTGTATACAAATATAGATAATATAAAGAATACTTTAGTGAGATGTTTCATCAATCAACCCCTGTATGTTTCATTATGTCTGGTTATACAGTATTGCATTTTTGTTGGTTAATTACTATCGTAATTTTTTCTGTAGACTTAAGGTATTTAACTAAATCATCTATAACTTAGTCAATTGCAAGTATATAATAGTAGTTATCAGTAAATTTAAAACATTTAAAAAGATAATGAATATTATACTTGGTATTACAGGCGGTATTGCTGCATATAAATCAGTTATACTTGCACGATTATTTATCCAGTCAGGTTATGATGTGAAAGTTGTAATGACTGAGCATGCAAAAAACTTTATTCACCCAAATACCTTTCATGCCATTACAGGTCATAAAGCATATGATCAATGTTATGAAAATGACTTTAATCCAATGGCACATATTGAATTAGCAAAGTGGGCTGATTTAATTGTTATTGCACCAGCAACAGCAAATAGTATTGCAAAATTAGCTCATGGCATTTGTGATGATCTATTATCAACAATTATACTTGCAACAGAAGCTAAAGTGTTTATTGCACCATCAATGAATAAGATTATGTGGCATAAACCAATTACCCAAGAAAATATAGAAAAGCTTATAACATTAGATTATGAAATTATTCAACCTGAAAGTGGTGAACAAGCTTGTGGTGATGTGGGTGCAGGTAGAATGGCTGAGCCTGAGAGAATTTTTGAAATAGTAGATAATAGTCAAAAGCCATCACAGATTATCCCTGAGTTAGTTGCTAAACAATTTGTGATTACAGCGGGTCCGACACGAGAAGCAATTGATCCAGTTCGATACATTAGTAATCATAGTTCTGGAAAAATGGGTTATGCAATTGCCGAAGTATTAACACAAGCAGGTGCAGAAGTTATATTAATCAGTGGGCCAACATCGATCCCAAAGCCTAAAGTTAAATGCTTAATCAAAGTTAATACAGCAGAAGAAATGTATCATGCAGTATTTGATCATATCAATCAGTGTGATGTATTTATTGGAGCAGCGGCAGTTAGTGATTATCGAATAACTCAGCCAAGCCAACAAAAAATCAAGAAACAAAATGACCAAGATTTATTAACATTAGAATTAACTAAAAATGTTGACATACTAGCTTCAGTTGGTCGGTTAGATAAGGATTTAAGACCAAAAGTTATTGGCTTTGCAGCAGAGACACAAAACCTTCTAACTTATGCAAAAGAAAAATTAATCAATAAAAATTTAGATATGATCATAGCAAATGAAATAAAATCGACAGGTGAGCCTTTTCATAGTGAATATAACCAAGTTAGTATGATTACATCAAGTGGTAAAGTTTATAAGTTTGACTCAACGACAAAAGTTAAATTAGCACAGCATATTGTTAATTTAATTACAGAAGTATGTTTTAACCCAAATCAGGGTGACTTAGGCAGAAAGTCAATAGAGCATCAAGAGTGTTTAGATTTAGCTCAGGTTTTTTAAAAGAATAATTTTAGCGAATTAGAGAGTTTTAATGTTTGAAAATATATCAGGTACATGCGAAAAAATTAATCAACTGAATCAGCCGTTAGCAGCACGGATGCGCCCTGACTCTTTAGAAAGTTTTTATGGCCAAGCACATTTAGTGGGTGAAGGCAAAGCATTACGACGCTGTATTGAGTTAGCTCAATTATATTCAATGATTTTTTGGGGGCCTCCTGGTACTGGTAAAACAACCTTAGCAAGAATCTTAGCGCAGTCAGTTGATGCAAAACTTGAAGAACTATCTGCTGTAACATCGGGTGTAAAAGATATTCGAGCAGTAGTTGAGCGAGCTAAAACAAGGCAATTAACTGGAGAAAATACAGTTTTATTTGTTGATGAAGTGCATCGCTTTTCAAAATCACAACAAGATGCTTTTTTACCACATATAGAAAATGGGACGTTTATTTTTATAGGTGCAACAACTGAGAATCCATCTTTTGAGTTGAATAATGCATTATTATCTCGTGTTAGAGTACATGTTTTAAAAGCATTAGAAGAAAAAGATTTAGTAAATATCTTAGAACGTGTCATAAAAAATGAAAATGTAGAGTTTACAGATGAGCATCAGAAATTATTAATTGAGTCTTGTAATGGGGATGCACGTAAGTTATTAAATTGGTTGGAATCAATTTTAGAGATGGCGCCTGAAGTTGATGGTACAAAAAAAATTGATCTTGAGTCAATTAAAATGGTTTTAGGTCAAAGTTTAATGACTTTTGATAAAGGGGGTGAGTATTTTTATGATTTAATCTCTGCATTGCATAAATCAGTTCGAGGCTCAGATCCAGATGCTGCGCTTTTTTGGTTTTCAGCTATGTTAGAAGGTGGAGCTGATCCTTTATATATTGCAAGGCGAGTGGTTAGAATGGCATCAGAAGATATTGGTAATGCTGATCCAAGAGCATTACAGATTGCATTAGATGCTTGGCAAGTTGTTGAGCGTTTGGGCTCTCCAGAAGGAGAATTAACATTAGCTCAAGCGATAATTTACATGGCAGTTGCACCAAAAAGTAATGCAGTATATAAAGCTTTTTCACAAGCACAAGCAATGATTAGAAAGCATCATAATCCTACAATCCCTATGTATTTACGAAATGCACCAACAAAGTTAATGAAGGAGATGGGCTATAGTAAAGGCTATCAATATCCACATGATTATAAAGATGCTTTTGTTGCAGGTGTACATTATTTCCCAGAAGGGGTAAAAGCTGAAACTTTTTATCATCCAGTAGATCGAGGCCTAGAAGCATCAATTAAAGAGAAGTTATTAAAATTAAGGCAAACTAAAAAAGATTAGTTATATATAAACCATAAAAAATAAGGGAAATGATAATGCAAGATCTTGGACATTTAACAAAAAGAATTCAAATTGAGGCATTTGGTAATCCTGAAGTATTGAAACTATCTGAAACTCCTTTAGTTAATTTATCTGATGATGATCAAAATAAATTATTAATTAAAGTACTAGCTGCAGGCGTTAATCCAATTGATGCAAAAATAAGAGAGGGTACTAGTTTTGTTGCAAAGCGTTTGGATTTGCCAGCTGGGTTAGGTTTTGATGTTTGTGGTAAAGTTATTAAATGTAGTAATGATATTAGTGATTTTAAAATAGGAGATATTGTTTTTGGTGCTATAGATCGAAATTTAAACCCTTGTGCCTATAGTGAATATTGCATTGTTAACGCAACTGATATGGCATTAAAACCTCAAGGATTATCTAATATCGATGCTGCAGCAATTCCAATTGCCGGATTAACAGCATGGCAGTCATTATTTCGTAAAGATATTAATTTAAAAAAGGATCAGCGCGTATTAATTCATGCAGGTGCTGGAGGGGTAGGGCATATTGCAGTACAATTGGCAAAATATGCTGGTGCTTATGTGATTACCACTGCAACAAAAAAACATCATCAATTTCTAGAATCTTTAAAAGTAGATGAAATAATCGATTATTCAGAGGTAAAATTTAATCAAGTTATCCGTGATATAGATCTTGTTATTGATTTAGTTGGTGGTGATACTGGTATTGAATCATTAGCTGTTTTAAATCAAAATGGTTTATTGGTCACTGTACCAACAATTACACATTCTGATGTCATAGAAGCAGCAAAAAAACAACATAAACAGGCAGTAACATTATTAATTGAAAATAGTCGCTCAGATTTATTAGCTCTTGCAAAGTTAGTTGTTGAAGGACAGTTAAAAATTAATATAGCAGCTGAGTTTCCACTTGCTTCTGCAAAAGAAGCACATTATTTATTAGATAAAAAACAGACGCAAGGTAAAATTGTTTTAACGGTTTAATCGATACTTCACTCTGATTTAATTGAAATAATTTATTAATTAATATAATCAAATAATCTTTGGTAAAATAATTGAACATTTTATTGTTTTACTTAAGGATTGGTATATGCCTCGCACTCAAGAAATGCAACGTGTAGTTGATTTATTTGAAAAGGGTTTAGCTTTTAGTTTATTGGTAGATAAACAATATTGGTTTGGCTATGAAGAATATGGTTTTTTGGGATATGCAAAAAGGGAAACTAATTCAGTAACAGCGGGGTTAAATGCACTTGAATATGCATTTACTGAAAATTGGGATGATCAATCTATTTCACTTGATTTGATTACATCTATACATCAAAAAGTTACAGAAGATGTTAATCCGTACCCATTACATAGCGCTCAGTTAAGACATAAAAAACTAGATGATAATGAAGTTAATCATATTAAACAAGGCATACGAATAACACCTGTTTATTTTGAGATTAATGCATGTGAGCCAACTTGTGAATCTGATTTAGAAGTAGATATAGAGAGTATTCAAACTAATAAAGCAAAATTGATATGCACAAAAGCAAACCAATTGGAACAAAAATTAGAAGCAGCAGACTCAAAAAAAAGTTATAATAAATTATGTTATCAATATTATAGTGATGCAAAAGAATATGATTTTAAACTAGGTAGATCAAAACCAGGATATTCATATTATGTCATTCCACCTTTAACTAAAGAAGATATATTAGCTAATTTATATATAATAATTGATAATTATAATACAAAATTACCACTTTGTCAGAGTGATACAGAGCGCTTAGAATTAATTTTTAAAACTGTTAAAGGTGTCGAATTAACGCATCCATTTTATGATGCAAACTTAAGAACTTCAGTTATTTTGTTGCAGAGATTATTAGTGCAAAATGGTTTTATGCCGACTGCTTTTATTGATCCAAATCGGATAGATAATGTATCAGTAAATAATTTAATTAAATATTATCAGGGGCGAGATGGTATTTTAGCAATAGAAAGATTATTAAAAAGTCATGAAAACAGGGTAGAAATTGAAGATGCTTATGAAGATAGTCAGCCATTTTTCCAAGATAAAGTGGAGTCTCAAGCAAGAGATATTATACAAGATAACTGGGGTGATTCATTTGAAGAAGTATATCATTTAGGTGGCCAGGTTAATAATTATTATAAAAGATCAGCAGAAATTGCAACTAAAATAAATAATGCACATAGTGAAGATCATAAGGATACTGTTATTAGTAGCATTGGTCATACTGACATACCAGAAACACCTTTTATGCTAGTTCAGCAACAACAGAGTCATCAGCAGGCTAGTACAAGTAATACTACCTCATTATCAACCTATGGCTAATATTTAATTAAGGTTCAGGCTGCTCTTTTTTCTCTTTAGATTTATCATGCTTAAAACTAAAAAGTGGAAAGCTAATTTTAGATTTATCATGTGGTTTTTCTTTTTTTATGGTAGACGAGAAGTGATTTATATCAGATTGGGTATAGGTAATATTACCTTCTTGCATTGTCTGTGCTATTTGAGAGATAAATTTAATGAATGTTTGATCTAATTGCAGTAATGCTTCGCTAGTATCAAACAAAGCAAGTTCATTTAATTCTAGTTGAAAAGCATCTTCTACAGAAATTCTTTTGGATTGATAAGGAACTGAAATAAAATCAAATTTATTCAATACATTTAAATAGATATCACATTTGTCATTATAATCTTTATATTTTAATTTATCTGTTAATAAGATTGCTGAGTCAGTTAGTTGATTAAAATTTACTTCATTAAGTTGGTATTTGATATATTTTTGATACTGTTGATTAAGCTTATGAATTTTAAGCATCATACTAGTAAATGATTGCAATAAATTGTATTTAACTTCGTGCGAAGGAGTAGGATCATTTATTACTTGTTCAGTAAGTTGATGAATAAATAAGCGGAATTGTTCAATTTTTTCTTTAGGTTTAGATGTATTTTTAAGTAGTTGTTGTAAGTAGGTCCTAGCAGGAATTTCATTGAGCAAAAGTAAGTCGTCCACTTCATCTGTAATATCATAGAAGATATCATCTAAATTAACTTTGATACCAGATTCAAGGCACTGATTCATTGTCTGTAATATTTTTTCTGATTCAGGCTTTAGTGTCCAAATATAATGCATATTTATTACTCCATTTAAAGTTGCAATAATTTTAAGTATTTAAAAAATTTTACAGAAGAAAAATAATGATTAAAGTAGAGAGAGTAAAATTTTATTGTTTCTTTGCATTAATCTTAATTAAATTTTTTATTGATATACTTAATATTAAATATTAATAAGCTTGAAATTAACATTAACTATATTATTATTTGTACTATGTATAGCTAAAATTTTCGCAGCAAACATTCCTTATCAACCAATAGGTGTAACTTATAATGGGTTACATGATACAACGAGTCCTAGTGTAACAACTGTCAATGCAGATTTAAATATAATTAAAACACATCAACCACCTGATAATGTAATGTTTAAATCAATAAGAACTTATTATTCAGCATATGTAGGTGGTGCGGTAAAAATTGTACCAGAAATTAATAAAACAAAAGGTTTAACAGTACTATTGGGTCTTTATATAGATAATGATTATGTGAATAAAAAAGATCAGGTATTGAATGACTATAATAGTTATGTTAAGCCTTACTTATCAGATAAAAGTGTTATTGGTGTTTTAATAGGAAACGAGGACTATAATAATGTAACTAAAAGTACAATTATCAATTATTTAAAACAAGTGAAAAAAGATAATCCAAATATGCCTGTGGGTACAGCGCAGACAAAAGAATTTTGGATGAAAAGATCGAGCGATGTAGCATATTTAGCATCACTAAGTGACTTTATTGCAGTAAATATTTATCCAGAGTGGGTTTGGGAAAGTCCAAATGCCAATAACCAACCGCAATTAAATGGAAATTCTTTAACACCAGTTCAAGGGTTTGATAGTTTTAAATCACAATATCATGGTTTGGTTAATAATTATCCAGGAAAGCAAATTGTTGTCACAGAAACTGGTTGGCCCACTACGTATGGCTGGGTAGTTGGAGTAGCACCGCCAAAACAATGCCAATCAGGACTTCATAATGCTAAAGAATATTTTAATTTAGTCTCTGCTTGGGCTGCACAGAATAAAGTTGTTGTTTTCTATTATTCAATGTTTGATGATTGGTATGGTATTAATACATCATCACTATACAATATGCATTTTGGTTTATTAAATGAAAAAGGGCAACCAAAGCAAGGGGATCCTTCTTGCTAATTTAAGTTTGACTTATTTATTTAAGAAATATTAAGAATATCAACTGCGGCTTTAGCACTTAACTCAATCACTTTATTATTAGGTTTTGCATCTTTTTTATCTTGAGTATAATAAATACTAATAATAATTGGTTTATAATGAGGTGGCCAAAGCACTGCAACATCATTCGTTGTGCCATAATCACCAGTACCCGTTTTATCGCCTGTAACCCAATTGTTTGGTACGGCAGCTCGTATACGATAATCACCTGTATTATTTGATTTTAACCATTGTTGAAAATAATTTTTTTGCATTTGATTGAGTACATTACCAAGTGCTATTTGTTGCATACTATAAGCCATTGCATATGGCGTTGATGTATCTCTATTATCACCTGGAATTGCAGTATTAATATTTGGCTCCCAACGATCAAGTCTAAATGGTATATTACCAATACTGTGTGCAAATTGAATGATCTTATCATTGCCACCCAGCTTTTTAATTAATAAGTTAGTTGCAGTTGTATCACTATACATTGCAGCTTGTGAAAGTGCTTTAACACTCATACTTGGTTTACCTTGTTTTAAATTGGCAATTGTATAAGGCGAATAAGCATTAACTAAATCATTAGTGCTATAGTGAATTTGCTCCGTTAATAATTTTGGATTGTTATTACTTTGATTTAATATTGCACCAACAACAAGAAATTTAAATGTACTGCAATAAGCAAATCGATCATTTGCATGGTAGTTCAAGTTTGAGTTATCTGAGGTATCAATTACTGCAATACCAACTCTACCACCATATTGAGATTCAATTTGTTGCATTTTTTTCTCAAAAGCTAATTGCTTAATTTGATTGGCAGTTGATATAAATGGAATAGCGAAAAGTATAATACAAGAAATAAATTTTATTAGTTTATTCATAAGTAATGAAATTTGATATTAAGTGTTTTATACACTTTAAAACTAATTACATTGTAAGTCAAATGTTTAATCATTTTATATGGTTTAATTTAATCTGAATTTAAAATTATTAAGTAAAAAATAATCAAATATATTGAATTAATAATATATTAACCTATATTTAAATTTAAGGGAAGGTTGCATATTGGAGGTGATAGATGAAATATTTTACATTAAATTTAGTTTTAGGGTTTTCTATATTCATAGGAACTACATTATTTCAAACGGTTCAAAGTGAGCCATATAATTATGGTGAGGCATTACAAAAATCAATTTATTTTTATGATGTGCAACGAGCGGGTAATTTACCAGAGTATGGTAGTGAGCCAGGTAAAAATAGAGTATTTTGGCGCTCTGATTCTGTTTTAAGCGATGGAGATGATATCAATGTTGATTTATCTGGCGGTTTTTTTGATGCTGGTGATCATGGTAAATTTGGTTTACCAATGGCTGCAACATTTTCATTTTTAGCATTAGGTGCAATTGAATATTTAGATGCTTATGATAAAAGTAATCAGCTTGTATATTTATTAGAAAATATGAAATGGGCGGGTGATTATTTTGTAGCTGCCCATATTAATGATACAACATTTGTTGCAGGAGTTGGTGAGGGTAATTTAGATCATACATTTTGGGGTGCACCTGAAATTGTCCATCTTGCAGGGTCAGCAAGTATTAGAGAGTCATTTATTGTTGATGAAAATAACCCAGGCTCTGATGTGACTGCGGCAACGGCAGCAGCTTTAGCATCAATGCATCATTTATTTCAATTAGCAGCTCAACTCAATCCTCAAAAATATCAATTATATTATCAGCATGCATTAACTAAAGACTATTTAGGTCATGCAATATCACTTTATAATTTTGCAGATCAATATCGAGGTAAATATTCTGATAGTATTCCATCAATTCAACCGTTTTATAATTCATGGAGTGGCTATCAAGATGAGTTAGTATGGGGTGCTTTATGGTTATATCTTGCAACATCAGATAATACTTATCTGATAAAAGCAGAAACTTATTTTGATGACTTAAAATATGCTAATTTTAGATGGACACATAATTGGGATGATGCAAGCTATGGTTCATTAATATTATTGGCTATGTACAGCAATTCATCTAATAAATCATTTTATATTAATAAGTCTAAAGAATGGTTAGATTATTGGGTTGATAGTTTGCATAAAACACCACAAGGTTTAGCGTGGCTTTCAGAGTGGGGTGCTTTACGTTATAGTGCCAATACATCTTTATTAGCGTTTATTTTTGCAGATTATTTACAACAAGCAAATGATTCAAGTGCAGCAAAATATGAAAATTTTGCACAATCACAAATTAATTATATGTTAGGTGATAATGAACAGAGTCGAAGCTATGTTGTCGGTTTTGGTAATAATCCGCCATTACGTCCTCACCATCGTGGAGCTTCTGGTGTTTATACAAATAATATCAATCATGATCCAGTTGATAATTTACATACACTTTATGGTGCATTAGTTGGTGGTCCTTCACAGGATGGTAGTTATCAAGATAATCGCGATGATTATATCAAAAATGAAGTTGCATTGGATTATAATGCAGGCTTTACAGGTGCATTAGCGCGAATGTATCAAGCATGCTTTAATATGACTAGTTGCCAACCACTAAATAACTTTCCACCAACATTAACAGATGAGCAAAAACGTCTAGAGTTCTCAGTTGAAGCAAAAGTTAATGCTCAGGGAGCAGATTTTAGAGAATACTCATTATTCATTAAAAATAAAACGGCTTATCCAGCACGAGCAACAGAAGAATTAACAGTTCGATATTATGTTAATTTAAAAGATGACATACAAAGTGGTGTTAATCCAAGTAATGTTCAATTACGAATTAACAATTTAGATGGCAGTGCAATCATGCCTGGGTTAAGAGCGTATAATGAATCTGAGGGTATTTATTATGTTGAGTTAAAAGTTTTGCCTTCAAGTAATCATGGATTATTAAGACCAGGTGGGCAGAGTGAGCATCGTCGTGAAATTCAATTTAGAATTACAATGCCAGAAGGTTATGCTGAGCATGATTTTTCAGGTGATTGGTCAGCTTTTGGTATTGATTTAGCTAATCAGTCTAATAATCGAGTTGAAGTTAATCATATTACTATCTTTGAAAATGCTCAGCTTGTTTATGGTTTATTACCAAACGAACAAGAGACCAATACAAATGATAACTCACAAGAAGATAATAATGATAATTCTAATACAGATGACGCTTCTGGTTCTTCAGATTCCTCAGATACTACTGATGACCAAAATCAAGAAGATAATACGAATCAAAATGATGATACACAGTCTGATACAGATAACAATAATACTTCAGATAATGATACAACTAATCATTCTAATGTAGTATGTAATGTTGATTTTACTATTGATAGTCAGTGGAATGGTGGTCATGTTATTCAAGTTAAATTGACTAACTTTTCTGGTTCAACATTAACTGACTGGGTATTACAGGCTAATAATCTTACTTCAATGGTAAACAGTTGGAACGCTATTTTCACTCAAAATGGTCAATCAACATTAGTTGAAGCAATGAATTATAATCGAAATATATCCAATCAAGAATCTGTTAACTTTGGATATCAAGGTTCTGGTAGCTTTATTCTGCCATCAGAAGTTACTTTAATTAATGGTTCAGTTAATCATTTGTGTAGCATTAATGGCCAGTCATCAAACTCTGGTACAAATTCAAATGATGATAATACCGGTAATGACTCACAAGATAATACAACTGATGATAGTCAAGATACAGATCAAACAGATAATAATACAGGAGAGACCAATGATAACAGTAATGATAATAACTCAGATAATGATAGTGTCATTTGTGCTATATCAATTGAAAAAGACCAGTGGTCCACAGGTGCAACGATTCGATTAAATATAACCAATCAATCCAACTCAAAAATAAATAATTGGATAATAAAAACAAATTTACCTGATCAAGCTACTTTATCTAATGGATGGGGAGGTCAATATAGTTTAGAGGGTAATACTTTAACGATTACACCTAAAGCATGGAATGCATCAATTCCACAAAGCTCAAGTTTTGGTGATATTGGTTTTGTGATGTCTTTTCCACAAGGATCTGAAGTTAGTGATCAGTCATTACAGGTAGAAGTTGATGGTAGTCTATGTTCATTATAATAAGTTTCTACCATTATACTCTTCAATCATTGGGTTAATATATTTAGGCTGTGAATCATAAAAAATATAATCATGATTATTTTGCTGTTCAATTGATAGATTATTAGATATTTGAGCAATTACCCCGTGGCTTGCCACGCGGTACATTAAACGGGAAAGTTTGAAAACCGAAGAGGTTTTCATGTTAAACTAAAAAAATGTCGCTAGTAAGATCATTTCATTGTGCCTATAGCACTCATTACCACATAGTTTTTCCTGTGAAATACAGGAAGGCCTTGCTGATCTCAAAAGTAGAGTGCCGTTTAAAGGCAATCTGCGAAGAGATAGGT
>JAKJJQ010000119.1:0-3511 GCA_021713415.1 Thiotrichales bacterium 19X7-9 | reverse complement strand
CCGTTTGATTATCAATTAATTGAGCATTATTATTAGGCACTAGTGTAATTTGACAGCTTGAACTTGTATCAAGGCTATTACAAGCATCTGAGTAAGTCGTATTAAAACGATTCGTATTTTGCGGGTCTAAAAAATGTAATTGAATATTACTTGCCTGAGCTTCTGCTGTTGGCTCTACACCTACTTGCAAATTACTTGTTTCAGATTCTAAATTAACGTCAACTTCATAAGGTGAAGCAATCACGGCTGTATCTGAGCTATGACTATCCGTTAAATTATAAATGGTTTGATTTGCTGGTTGATCTGAATTATCAGAAGATGATGGTATTTCACTTTTACAACCATATAAGGTAATTGATATTAAACTAACTATTGTATATTTAAATAACTTAGCTAAATTATTACTTAACATTACAGTTGCATCCCCACTTTTTTATTTATATAAAAACATCTTAAAAAATTATAATTGTTATTTTTGTTTCATTTAAAACAGATTGATTATATCAAACAAAAAATATAACTATGCAAAAATAGCGCATAAAAAATAAGTAAAATAATAAAATAAATATAAATAATATCTATGAATTAGGCTTTGCTACAATTGATAACCCACCATAACTCTGCTGGGGATCTCCACAACTTACATAGATATTCCCTTTGACAAATAAATCATTAACATAACTATAGCTATCACTAACAAGTCCATCATCTGAAGTTATTGTTTGAATCAAATCATAACTTTTGTTATAAACTAATACGCCACTATCCCTTGTCCCAGCATAAATATTACCATTCCTATCAACTGAAATACCAAAAACACTACCAATTGAAAGATGTTTTATTAATGCAAAGTTATTTGCCTCATTATAAAAAACATGAAGACCATTACTTGAACCTATATATATTTTTCCATCAGTGTTAACAAATATACTATATGAAGGCCCGCCTATAGAAAGTGAATGATATGTAACTAAATCTGGATCAAATACAGTAGTCGTAAAATTTTTCGTCCCTACATACACTTTACCTTTTGTATCAACAAATATGCTGTGAATATAGTTACTAGCAAGACCATCATCTGTTGTTAAAATTTTTGGAGTTTGAGTATAGTGGGTATCACTTAATGTATCTGGCTGATAAATGTATAAACCATGATCAGCACTACCTACATAAACTGTACCATGCTGATCAACAAATACCGCAGTCACTCCTGCAGGAGAACCATCATTTACAGGTAATTCAGCATAAAGAATATAATGCCTTTTATCGCTCGGATCAGGCTGATAAATTTTAAGATAACCAGAATTACCAGCAGCAGCATAAACATAGCCTTTCTTATCAACAAATATATCATTAACTGCCGTATTAGTTCCTGTACCAATTGTAATAGGAGTTATACTTCCAGTATTATCACCTGAGCTGTCAGAAAGACTAATTTGTACATGGCCCGCATCATTACCCGTATAAATGTTATCATGTTGATCTACAAATACTGTAGATATTTTATCTCCACCCTGTGGTGGATTAGATGGATAACTATTAATCGTTAAATCTTCAGTATTTGAAAGCAATAAACTTGATTGTACGGACAATTCAACATTTAAATAATATGCTGAATCAACTTCTCCAGGTGAATAATCTAAAATATATTTACATGATGCACCTGGTGATAAATAACTTATATTAACACATTGATTTAAATCATCTGGATTACTTGTATCAACTGTTAATATTGGATTACCTGGATTTTTAGGATTATCATTTGGCGTTTGAATTAATGTTAATGCATTTAATGATAAACCACTATTATTCGTCACAACTAAAGTTAATTGCTTATCTATATCAGTGGCTGTTGTCACTTCATGCTTGGATAAACTAATATTTAAACCCCTATTGTTTGTATTATGCGTTACTATATTTGAGCTTTCAGATAAGAAATTTTTACCAGTAATAACTAGCTGGCTTGTTTTTGATTCTATACTTCTACCTGCATGAAGTTGAATGATACAACTACCTTTTCCATTAATATGACCATTGGCACATGTATTTTGAATCACTTTAACATCTGTTAAATCAGGTAGCTGAATCTCTTTAATATCTGCTTTTATTTGTGTACGATTCATTACTGTTATTGTTTTAGTCTGATTTGATAATAAAACTAACTTACCCGGACTAACTTCAATACTTGTTGGCTTAAATGATGGATTGAGCATCTTGGTATTTACTTCTACACTATGCGCCAAAAAGTTATCACCACTGACTTGTAAGTTCGCCTGTTGTGTTGGAAATTTCTTATTTGCTTCTAATTGAATAATACAAGACTCTGATTTAGCTAGTACTTTTCCTTCACAACCATTATTAATACTAACACCATCTAATTCTGGCAATGTTACAGTTAAACCTTCTGTTTTTACTCTTGTACGGTTTGTAACTACAATCTTCTTACTTTCTCCTGGCAATAGGGTTACTTGATTTGTATTTAGCTCAACACTCGTTGGTATAACTGGTGGGTTAACTGCCTTAGCTATTACTTGTGCTTTTTCAGATAAAAAGTTTTTTCCATAAATAAGAACATCACCATGCGCTGATACTGGTAGTTTTTTAGCTGCTTTATATTCAATGGTACAACTACTTAAACCTGCAATTTCACTACCACAATTATTGGTTATAGTAACACCCGATAAATCAGGGATATTTAATTCTTTAATATCCGCTGTCGTAGCTGTCATATTACTAATGGTCATTTCTCTTGTTTGACTTGGTAATAAAACTAACTGATTTGGTGTAATTTCTACTCGTGTTAATTTCTTTAATTGTATCTTAGGATTATTCGTATCTATTTGTGCTTGCTTAGATAAAAAGTTATTACCTGTTACGAATAAGGACTCACTCTGTTTTGAAACGACATCACTACTTGCTTTAAATTCAATCGTACAACTTGTTTTACCTAATAGTTCATCACCACAAGTATTATTGGTAACTGTTACACCATCTAATGTTGGTATGTTAATCGATAAGCCTTTAGTTGCCACCCTACTTTGGTTATTAATCACTATGCTTTTACTTTGATTTGGTAATAAAGTAATTTGATTCGGGATTAAATCGATACTCGTTGGCTTACCTGGTAGATGAGGACTCTTCGCTGTTATATGCGCCTCTTTTGATAAGAAATTTTTACCATAAACACTAACTGTATTACTTGATGAACCTATTTGCTTGCCTGAATGAAATATAATCTCACAACTACCTTTACTTGTAAGATAGTCAACATCTGAACAGTTATTTGTAATTAAAACACCTGATAAACTTGGTAAATCTATCTCTTTAAGATAAGCCTTATTAGATGTTAAGTTTTTAACTGTTAACTTCTGGGTATGATTTGGAATTAAGGTTAATTGACTGGGCGTTATTTCTATTCGTGTCGCTTTTTTAGCTCTTGGTGTTGGAATTGTTGTTATTTGTGACTCTTGTGGTAAAAAGTTTTTACCTGAAATTGATAAATACGCTCGTT
>JAKJJQ010000118.1:0-3533 GCA_021713415.1 Thiotrichales bacterium 19X7-9 | reverse complement strand
AGATTCTATTGCCATAATATTGTCTATTCAATATCCTTTATCAAAGTAAGTAATCATTAAAAGTAAATAATTTTAAATTATTATATAAAATAATTAGATAGTAAATATTATTGAAATTCCTATGCATGAACAATTTAACTCACTTGCAGGTTAATTGTACCCAGAGGATGCATAACTGTATAAAAAACAAACTGATAGAAGTCTTTGCAACAAAGCCCCAAATATGCAGTTAGACCCAATTGCTAGAAAAATATAATTAATTTATCTATTGGAAGTATTATATATTTTCAATATTATGGCTTATGCGATCCTCTAAGCATAGGACGATTATTTTGTTCTATGCTGATTTATCACAACCTTAAGATTTTATTACAGCGGGTCAATAACACTTAAATAAATAGGAAAAGATTTATGAAATTTAAAAATAGTATTTTACTTCTAACTCTTGGCCTTTGCACTTCTATGGCAAATGCAAGTACACATAATAAGGCGTTTTTTTACATTTCCAATCAAACTAATCAAAAGGTATATCTTCATCTAGTTAATCTTCCAGCACCACCAGGATATACATCAGGTTATACCAATAATGGTAAGGATACTAACCAGCATTTTTATTTTGGTGCTGATGGTAAGTCTGCTGGAACTTTTTGTCCTAAATCAGGTGGATGTGACCATGCATCCAGCATGCCATACGCTGATGTAAGTGATTATGATACTGCTATTAAGTATTCTATTGAAGCTCACAATAGTGTCAACAAGTATGATGGTGTAGCTGTAGCTTTTGAATACAAAGAAAGCGATGACAAAGTAGGTGTAGCCGCAGTTTGTTACTATGTCGCACCATCAGGAAATTCGGATGACTCACCGAATAGAATAGGTTGTCTACAAGTAGAAAAATGTTATGGTACAGGCTCATCTGGATCAATATCCGGAAACCCTACTTATTACAATGGTTATAGTTCTCAAAAGCCTTATGACAATGTAGGATCAGGTAAGGAACCAGTAATTACATCTTGTGTATACTCGCATTATATGGCTAGATCTTCGGGAGGGAATGGTAATCCTGAAATCTATGTCATGCATAACTAAAATTATATAGGAGATAATCATGTCTATATCCAAAACAGCGAAATATTTTCCAGTACTATTTTTGTGTACTTTTTTTTCAACATCTTTTGCAGAAACTGCTACCATTAATATTTATAATCATACGAAAACACCTTTAACATTTGTTGGTAATTCAAATACTTATACTATTCCTGCACTTGAAGGAGATTCACCGGGGAACTCCATAATCTCTTCAGCATGTTCCAATTCTACAAGATGTGAATTTAATATTTCTGATTCAAATAATAATAATTTTGCTCAGCTTCTAATTTCAAATGATGGTAATAACTTTAAAGCCATCGTCCCTGGAGATTTAAGTTCAATGACTGCTGTAGTAGCTGTTGCTGGAACGACTGATATAAATGGCTCAGTAGAGGGCGTTGGCGATAACCCTTATTGGGATATGTTAAATATGCAAGAAGCATATGGATTAAATGTTTACGGAACCATGAGCATAGATAAAATTAAAAGGGATAGTTATACCAATTATGTTAGCTATTTTCCAGATGCTAAAAATGCTTATTACTCTTCGACAGATGTTAAATATGAATATGAACATCAACCATATACAGAAAAAGATAGTGGTTCAGCGAATTTGGTCGTTGATCCACAAGGCTCTAGAACAGTTGTAATTCAAGATGATAACGGAAATATAGAAGGTGAATATCTTTTCAAATGGGAAATGAGCACAACTTTTTCCTACTATAAGCTGGATGTGTACCCAGTAAAACATAATTTTACCGGTTTTAATGTTGGGTATGTGTTTGGCGATAGCTTATCAGATAGAGGAAATGCTTTCACATTTTCAAAAGGGATGTTTCCTCGTGGAATTTACTATGACGGTAGATTTAGCAATGGCTTTAATTGGGTTGATGATGTGGAATTTTATACAGGACTGCCTATGATTGATCTAGCTGTTGGAGGTGCTACGATAACATCGGAAGTAGATGAAGGAAATAGTGTTAATATTCTTAATAATGGGACTTTAGAGGAGATAACTAAAAATGCCAATTCTGGTGTACCATCGTTAGCTCATCAAATAAACATTTTTCTTGCTAAACTTAGAAACCAAAAAGATACAAGTAAACTTAAAGACAAACAATCTGTTATTTTTGTATTAATGGGTGGGAACGATTTTGGAGCTTGGTCAAGAGGAAAAAATTTTCCTGGGCTCCTTAAATCCTCTGTAGATCTTGGTAAATATGGAAGTGACTGTTATACGGTCGAAGATTCTGTTAATAATATTGCAAATAAGAAAGTGTGTGATAGACAAGAAGATCCTGATGATTTGAAGACTATCATGGGGTACAGTGGTAAGCATGACTCAATTGAACAGAATGTGGATAATGCAATTCTATTAGGCCGTTATCTTGCTAATGAAGAGTTTTTTGAGATGATGAATGGTGTTCGAAAAGGAGTTGCTGAAATGGGAGGAAATCAACCTGTTATCATTTTCTTAGAAATGCCTGATATTAGCATGACGCCAGCATATTCACACTATGATATTAATAATAATCAATATTATGCAATCAATGAAAGCGCAAGAGAGTTTTCGTTGGCATACAATGATGAGCTAAATGCGCTAGTTAATAATATGAGTAATGATCCTGATTTATCTCATTATGCAAATATAACTATGGTTGCTCCATTAAATGATTGGCAGGCATTGGCAAAGTTTAATTGGAAAGCACTCGAATTTGACCAGTGTACTCAAGAATATTATCAACAAGGAATATCTTCTAGTAGTTATTCGCAAGCAGTATGCCATGTATATGGCCAGTCTAATCCTGATGCTTATCAATTTTATAACCCAACAACTTTTATTGGGTTTAACAACACTACTACTGATATATGGGGCTCATCTAGTTCTCTAAAACCTGTGGTTGACTATAATTTGGCAAAGCTTAATGACAATGGTAGTGGTTATACACCCAATTCAAGGATGGTTTATGATATGATCCATCCAACTAGTAAGATGCATAGCATTATTGCTGATGATATTATTTACTATTTATATCTAAAAAACTATCTAAATAACGTATCAAATGATGAGATGCTGCAGGAAGTTGTTGATAATAAAGGGTTTACTAATGATCACGATTCATTTGGTTTTAATTCCAAAGCCTTTGATTATTTATTAAGTCTCCTAACTGCTAATGAACAAACAACCCCGACATTTGAAAGTACACATTCTTTAGTAACCCCTGAATAAGCAATAAAGAGGGATCTGTTGCAACACAACCTAATTAATTGCTTATGATGAAATAATTTTTAGTTTATTTATTGATCTAAATTTCATTTCATTGGGTAACCAACTGACTTATTGGATAGCCTCTTACAACCCTCTTCAGGAAACCCCTATAAACAATTGAAATTATCTTCAAAAATTTCAATTAAAATACAGCACCAAATGATTATAATTACTT
>JAKJJQ010000117.1:0-3566 GCA_021713415.1 Thiotrichales bacterium 19X7-9 | reverse complement strand
TTTATATATGGCTGCCGTAGCCAGTTTGAAACATTCACCGGAAATGAAGGAGTTTTACCAACGCTTAAAACTTAAAGGTAAGCCATCTAAAGTTGCATTAGTGGCTATTATGAACAAGTTGATTGCTATTATCAGTTCTGTAATAAAAAGAAGGGTACCTTGGATGAAAATAAATCAGATTAATGCGTGACTTTTATAACAGATGCTCATAATAGACTTTTGATAACTTGTAAACCACTTCATAATTTGCCGTTAGATTCTATAGATTTGAAAGTATTAAATAACTTCTTATTTAAGTATAGAAATGAATCGAATGTAAGTGATAACACCTTGAATAATACTGCAGCAGTTATAAAGGGTGCAATCAGTAGAGCTGAAGAATTTGGTTATATAGAGCATAATAAACTCAAAGGATTTAAAAAGTTTAAAGTATCAGAAAATAAAGTTCGTTATTTATCAAGTCAAGAAACCTCTGCACTTATGAAAGCTCTTGAGGATGCAGAAGAAATCATTCGAAATATAGTTTTAGTAGCTTATTATACTGGTATGCGTAGGGGGGAAATTTTTTCATTAGACTGGTCAGATATAGATTTTAAAACTAATCAAATTACTTTAGATAAGAATAATACCAAGTCTGGTAAAACAAGAAGTATTCCTATGCATGGGAATATTAGACAAATGTTGCTTGATCTTTCTAGTAATACATCAGTGGGTTTTGTATTTAAATCACCTGTTACTGGTGGCAGATTAGATAATATAAATAAGTCATGGGCAACTCTAATGCAAAAAGCTGAAATTGAGAATTTTAGATTTCATGATCTTCGCCATAATTTTGCGTCTCAGCTAGTAATGAAAGGTGAAAGTTTGTCTGTTGTGCGTGAATTACTTGGTCACAGTGATTTTAAAATGACTTTACGATATGCTCATTTAGCACCAGAGCATAAGCAAAGGGCGGTAGATTTGTTGTAGGGCATTCAATTAATTTGCAAATTCACTACAATATAGTATACTACTATATAAAGAAGTAGTTGAGTGTTTTGGCAATATGACTTGGGATGTTAAATACGTTGATGCAGTTCAAGAGTGGTTAGATAATTTGACAATACAGCAATTAAAGTCAGTTGCTAAAGAACTTAGGTTATTAGAAATATCAGGTCATGAATTAAGGTTGCCACATAGTAAATCTCTTGGTTATGGCCTTTTCGAGTTAAGAGAAAGAAAGTTTGGCTATAGAATTTACTACACATTTGACCAGGGTAGAGTAATTATCCTTTTGAACGCTGGTAATAAATCTAGCCAAAAAAGAGATATTGTAAAAGCAAGAGAAATTTTGAAGCAGTATAAGGGTGAGTGATATGAAAGTAAAAAGCTTTAAAGAGCACTTAGAGTCAAGACTCAATAAGCAAGATATTGCTGAAATAGAATCTGCCGCAGAAATGGAACTTGCAGCGATTAAAGCGCTTAGAGAAGATATTTCTAAGGCTTTAATTCAGTATATGTCAAAAAATGATGTTGGGTTTAATGACATAGTGCGTAAGCTAGGTAAAAGTCCTTCACAAGTGTCTAAAATTATAAAGGGTGAAGCAAATTTAACAATAACATCTATTGCCCAAATTTTTGCTATCATTGGAAAAATGCCACATATTAAATGTGCATAAGCAAAGAGCAGTGGGTTAGTTGAAAATGTTAAATTATAAGATCATTCTTAATTGCTATTCTTATAGCCTCATTAGTTGTTTGTGCTTGAAGCTTTGATCTGGCTGACTTTGTATAAGCATTAATTGTATAATTTTTATAACCTGTGACTTTTGAAATTTGTGCTGTTGTTAATCCAGTTGAATACAAGTGTAAACATTTAAGTTCACCATTAGATAACTTTACATCAGCAAGATTATCTTTAGGATTAGTGAAAAATGTCTTTAGATAGTTGTCACATAATGCAATAGAGCTAATTTTAAGACGGTGATCTTGATCAATAATAAGATTTTTTAACCTATGCAAAGATAGTGAAACTTGTTTATTTATTTCAAATAGTTGTGTTTGAGTAAGCTTTGTCCTAGTATAATCTTGATTATACCCACCCAGTATGTAGGTTATTTTAAATGTGCTGTCAAAAGTGGTAAATCCTAAAAAATTATGAATGTTGAATTTATCAGATAGTAAAATTTGAAATTGGTCAAAGTGTTTATTTATTTTTGAAAAAAGAAGTGGTTTATTACATCTTCTAATTTGTTCATAAGAAGTATCAATGCGCCAAATTTGAGCTTTATTATATGGAACTATAATTTCGACTGGTGTGTTTGAAATAAATATGCTAGAGCCTTGATACTCAATTTTTATAGTCATATAGTTTATTTTATAAGGCATTTTCATGAAAGCTGATGAAAAAACCTCATTTATATAATTTTTATGTTTAATTGATAGGATATTGTTATTAGCAGATAGATCAATTGCATTAATATCAAACTCATCAATAATTGAAACTCTCATATTCCCTTATAAGATCAATTTCAATCCTACTGAAGGGTATTTTAAGAGGTTTATCTTGTTGAATACAATGGTGATAATGTGATTTATTTACATTTTTTAAATATATATCAACAAAATCACACATAAATTCATCACGCATATCATTAGGTACATCATTTATATGAGGTAGCCACGAGCTTAAGAATCTTATAAAATCATCTTTAGAGGGGTAAGAAACAAATTCAATAGGTGTTTTTTTTAGTAAATTTATTTTAAATTTTAAATTTTTGAAAATTTGTTCATATTTTTCTACGGTATGATCAAAGTAAGGTAGATAAAATTTATTAAAGTAAATTTTATATTTATTGAGACTAGTTACTTCCTTTAAGCTCTCTATTTGTATATTACAAATTGGGTATAAGAAACCTAAAAATCGACCATTTGGTTTAAGATTTAGTAATATATTATTAAAAAGAACGTATTGATTTTCAATCCAGTGAGCAGTACTAAAGCTTGTAATTAAGTTGAACTCCCCAACCTTAAAGTTTATCTCAGCATTGTTACATATGAATTCAATGTGTGGATAAGTTGATGAAGCATAATTTATCATTTCCTCTGATATATCAATTCCTGTGACATCACAGTTTGGTATTAACTGATAAATTTCATCAGTTATGTGTCCGTCACCACATCCAATATCTAAAATTTTTAAATATTGTTGATCTTTATTTATTCTGGAAAATATTGGATATGCATGATCTTTTTGAGTCTTGTTAGAGTGAGCATATTTTTCTGGTTTAATATGTGACATATGTAAATTTCTTGTCAGTTTCATTTTTAAAGTTATTTTACCCTAATTTTAGGGTTTCTGATAATTAACAATTTTTGTAAAGTTTCCATATGCCATGAAGTGGCCCAAATAGAAGAATGGATTTCTGAGATAATTGTAAAAAAGTAGAAAAGGACTCACATATGAACTTGATTTATAATTATAGCTTGCTACAATTTCAGATGTTGGGAGTCGAAGCCCACCACACAAGCGTAATCATGCGACAAATGGTATCACAGTTGAACATATTCATTCACTTCTTGTTTTA
>JAKJJQ010000116.1:0-3590 GCA_021713415.1 Thiotrichales bacterium 19X7-9 | reverse complement strand
CAACATTTTCATTTTCATGCAATAAAACTTCATCCACATCATTCCAACGTGCAACAGGACTTGTAGATGAAAATGATAAAATTAAAGTTCTATCTTCATCATTGTTTTGATTATCCTCAGCTCGATATTCAAATACTGCTGAACGTTTAAATGTTTTACTCTTCGTCATCTTTTCCATCATCGTCTTCTGCCTTATCTTCTTCTAATGACATCTGCAATGTACCTAATAAGTAACTAACATATTCAGGACTTATGTCGTTACAGAGTTTAAATTGGTTAGCATCTTGTAAGATTTCTTGATCAACCTTATCAATATCCATACCTTGCTCTGTGACAATTTGCTTTCTGGATTTAAGGAAATTTTTAAGTAGAATTTCTAATGCTTTTGCTTCTTTTTGAGGGTCAATCCACGACCAACTTCTTGGTATGTAATGAGCTAATTTCAAACCTTGATAACGACTATCTGAACAAAAAAGTCGGCCACTTAATCTTTCAACTTCTAGCCATGCTCGATAAATAGGACGGATTAAACAGCTAATCATATGCTGTTGAATCATAGACCACGCATCACGTTCAGCTAATGCACCTTGGCGAGCAGACGAGTAAGAGACACCTTTTAAATCATTGGCTAAAGATACATACGATACGCCATAACCTAATGAACCTGAAATCGCCTGTAAAATACTTGTCTTAAATGGTGCATAATCACCGCTTGGAAAAGCTGGATCAAAACCATCAAATTGATAACCAGGTGGTAGCTCAAACATGCCTGAACCTTCATATTTATGTATCTCTGGCGTATCATCTGAATCAGGTGTATCTTCATCACGTCTAAAAAATCCTAAAAATTTTGCACCTGTTTTTGCATGATCAACTGCTGCTGTTTCAAATTCTTTTAATAGATGAAGCCTTATCATGGGTGTAATAAACCATGAAATGCCCCTCATCTGGCCAATGTAATCACTTAAATAGCCATGTACGACATGCTCTGCTTTATAACGAACCGTCTCATTGGCATTATTTTTTTTGAAATGATAGGCTAAGGGCTTACCTAATGTATCAACCTCAATACCATTTAATATCTTATGACCATTACCTAAATCAATATTTTTTGATGGCTCTAATCTCGATGCATCAATTAACTGTAGTTTAAGTTGGTTATCGTCATCAATATGCTTAATTAAGAAAAATTCACCATCTCGAATCATCGATTTTAAAGCCAATATCTGAACATCAATAAAGCTTAATCGACCACTAACATCACAAGTTTCTGACCATTGTTTAAATCGACCTTCTACATCTAAATTAAGCTCTTTAGAATTACTTTGACATTGAACACTAATACCTTTTTGGCCAATCACATTGACACAGGCTAACGATACAAAATGCTTAGGATAATCGCTATTGTTATAAGCTTGCCTTGCTCTGGATGCAATCGTATACCAGCTTCTTGAAATAACATCATTTATATCAGAATTAGAAACATACAGATTACTTATATCACTCATTAACTGCGAATCAACTGCATCAAAACCTCGATAAATCCTACGATTTGAGATAACTTGTGATTTAGATGATTTTTTTCTAAAGAAGCTTGGCAATTTCATCGAATAAACACCCCTTTGCCTAAAATAGAAGTGTTTTTGCCATCAACTTTTTTCTGAAAATAGTTAACTTGTCTCTGGCAGTAAGATAAATGAACGCGTAATTTCTCAATTTCGCTATATTGCATGTTAGTGCCATTTTGCTCATAATTATCAATATGAGCGAAACCTGATCGCTTAGATAAGGATGTATGCGCTTTTTCTAACTCTGCCTGCCAATAAGCTAACTCTTTTGTGTAATCCATCAATTAATCTCATAATCTGTATTACAACCAGTTTATGATTTATCTAGCACTCTCGATGGATAAGCTAATGAAAGAAAAATAAGCTAAAAGACTAGAATAATAAAAACTTCTCGTCATCATATACTATATTTATATCTATATAGTCTTATCTTATAAGTAAAACATATAAAAATTAGGGCTATTTGATTATTTTAAATAAAATAGAGATAATGGAAAAACAATCAATAGAATCAACAAAAAAATCATCAATAATCATTAACCAGCTCTTTCTAAATGCTATCAAAAACTATCTTTATCTCTACACTGAGTTTGAATCATACTAAATTTACAAACTTATTTAGAAAACGTCTATCTGGAGTGAATCATAATATTTGACAGCAACCACCTTTATCTCTACTACTTTTTCGTTCACTCTCTTCAAAATTGGGGAGTAATGGTGATTTAGCAGATGCATCCTTTGACTCAACTAATTCACTATCATGTTCACTGATTGGTGCTAAACTAACTAGTAAACCTCCACTTTTATTGTGTGTCATCACAACCATAGAAGAGCTACCAACTACTGATGTATTTTCTTGATAATTTCCTTTTGGTGGACTCCATAAAGTTTGTAAAAATGCATTTGTAGCAGCTCTTTGTCCTTTTAATGATAATTTAAGATCATCATCACCCAGAAACAGGGAATCTTGGTTAGCATAACCACCATCAACAAAACGGATTTTAGTTGGGTTTACTTCATTAAATATTTGTTGCATTTGGAGCATGGTCTCAGTAGGAATTTGTTGAATTAACCATGCTTGTGCTTCACCTTTAGTAGTTCTTGGCATTGATTTTAAATCAACAGGAAAATTAGGAACATGAAAAAGGCCACCAATACCATTTTCTTCATTATAAAGACATAATCCATAGCAAGAAGATAAGTCATCAGTTTCAAGTTGGACTTTATCTAATTGAGCTATTTTAAAATCTCCCATTTCAACATGAATTTTTTTCTTAGTTGGCATACGATTCTCTCACTATGATTAACTGTTTTAATTTAATTTAATATGAAAAAGGTTTAAATCATACTGAAAAAAAATATAATTTTTTCATAAATAAATTTTATAATTATACTAATTAAAACTGACGCCATCTTATTAAAGGCAGTACTGTAACTGAATCTACACATGACAGATCAGATTATACTGAAAATTTCTGATACTCTTTTTTCTTTTTAATTTCTTTGTTATCGATAATACGTTTTTGTCTTAATTTAACATTAACATTTGATATCTTTAGTGCAGCATAAGCATAAAGATACGTATCTAATGCCTCATTTCTGCCATTATAACGCGTATTAACCCACTGATAACCTTTCTTGTTTTTCAATGGCTTTCGCTTCTCTGCCGTTAACTGCTCAAAATATTCTAAATCACAAATATCCTTTCTAAAATGAATAAAGCCTGAACCATGATTTTCAATCCTTAAGCGACTATATAAAATATTTTTACCTTCATTTGTTCCCAACATATAAAGGTTAACCTTACGCCTGCTTTTACCTGTCTTTTTACGATTGGGTGCTGTAGTAAATGGATAATCACCACCTCGACCCTTAATTGCATAAGGTCTACCTAATGGTCTCTTTAATATATAATCATAAGCAATTGAAGTTGTATTATCTGTACCACCTGTATCTAAGCAAGCAAAATCAATACTCATCATAAAGCCTGACTCATGTTTGTACTGACGCTTTAATGCATCC
>JAKJJQ010000115.1:0-3632 GCA_021713415.1 Thiotrichales bacterium 19X7-9 | reverse complement strand
TCATAGCTAAACGCATACGATCTTTTTGATTTGTTACCTGATCTAGCCGATCTGCTATTAATGCTAGTGCCTCATCAGGCTTCATATTATTTAATTCAACTGCTGATAAGCCTAGTTCTTCTAATGCGCCTTTTGCTTCACCACTACCATTTGCAGCTTCAGATAATCGTCGAGACATGCGCTGCATGGCCATATCTAGTGTTTGTGTTGTAACTCCTGTCCGCTCTGCTGCATATCTAAGTTTTTGTAAAGCATCTGTACTAATACCTAGTTTATCAGCCACTTTTGCTACATTATCACCATGATTTGAAAAACTACTCACTGATACAAATGCACTTACACCCATAGCGCCGATTGCTGCTGTTGCTCCAAGTGCTGCATATTTAACCTTACTTAAACCTGAACCCAGTGCAGAAAATGTTTTACTCTTTAACTTGGCTTGCTTCTGTGTTTTTTCTAATCCTCGTTTAAGGCGTTTCTCTTCTGAAGTTAAATTTGCTGTATCGATGCCTGCCTTTTTAAGTGATGTGCCTAATAGCTTCAATCCTTTTCGTTGCTCATTTAATTTGGCATTGGTTTTATTCACTTGCTGTTGTTTTTTGGAAATTCTCTGAGCTAGCTTTTGATCATTTTTAGAAGCACTACTATATGCTCGTTGTAATTCTTTTAATTCAAGGACTTGTTTTTTATAACTCGCGTTTGTCTTATTAATTGCCATTTGATCAGCTTGTAACTTACCAATTAAGGCTTTATTTTGTTTAAGCTTAAGCTCTTTTCGACCTAATCTATCAAGATTTTTAACGACTGATTCACTGGCTTTAATAAAACTTGGATTAAGACTTCCTCCTAACTGCAAAGATACTTTTTTATTCCAATTAGTCATTACTCCACCCCATATTTAGACTTAATCCAATTAACGGATAATTTATAGTATTTCATTAACTCTGATAGTGGTAATTGATCAAGTTCACTGATCTGCCAAGATGTTTGAGTTGCTATAACAAATATTAACTCACCGTAGACTTTGGGTCATAGCTATCACCCATCATCTCACTCATTAAATCTTGTAATTTTAGGCTATCTGTAAATACCATTTGATCTAACGCTGATATTGATATTTTTGTTAAGCGACTAATCATTAAATCCTCTCGGTTAAGATTACCTTCGATATGTTCTATAGCTTTTAAATCTGCACGTGTTGGCTCTCTTACTTCAATTTCATTGCTATACGTACCATCAGTTAATTTAACTTTTTCTCTTAATTTAATTTTCATATTACTCCCCCCTAACTATTAATTGGATATATTAGCTAAAACACTTTCAAGTGAATTCTCACCTGAAATACTACGAACATTATTAATTGGGTCAACTTCGATTAAGTCTTCATTGTCGACATTCAAGCGATAATAACTTAGTGATAGAGTAATACTCGTTTCACCTAACGATTCAACATTAATCGTACCTGTATCATATTCTTTAAGTAATCCACGCATTTCAATGATAAGTTTTTTGCTGTCACCATCTTTGTTTCTTAAACTGCCACGAATAATCAATGGTGCTTCAGTATTACCAATAGCTTTAACTGGATCCGTTTGAATACCTTTAAGCTTAATTACAGCTTCCATCTTTTCTACTTTACCCGTATCAATATCAACCGTACCCGACATACCTGCAGCAGTCCATTCTTGAGTCTGTACAGTTATTTTTGGTAGTTGAACCTCACTGGCTAAGCCAAGGTAGGCAACGCCATCAACATAAACACCAAAGTTTTCAAGCAAATTGTTGTACATTATTAATTACCCCCTCTATTTTATTTAAAAATTCTGGATTATTTGGATAGTGTTTTGCACATGCAATGTTATAAGCTCTAGCAGCTTCAATTTCATTAGTAAAGTACCCCAACCCTATGCGTCCATTTTCAGTACCAAGCCGAACACGCCACTTTTTTGACTGTTTATGCCAAGTAACCCCTATAAATTTACTTTTACCTCTACCCCTTCTATTTCTCAGATTGATTGAAGTAGTCACAAATCTACAATTATCTGGTGAATATCCTTTATCATTATCTATTCTGTCAATTTCAAGTCCTTGTTTATATCCATTTAACATGCTCCAATCATAGAAAATCTTAAAATCATTGCTCCATTCATCACATACCTTTATTCCTCTTTCTCCATAATATTTATAAATTTTACTATTATGGTTATTACACCGTTTTTTTATATCTGTCCAAACACAATATAATGGGTGTCTACCAGATCTCTTAGAAAATCCATGTTTAAACATAGCCTCCCCCCTTAAAATTAAAATATTTCTGAAATATAATCGTTAACCAAATGACTGTTAAATGTGATGTGCTCTGCGGGATATACTGGTGAGAAATCAAAACTAAATGTTACATGACCATCCGCAATTTCATTTTCATTATTTAATTCTGGGTCTGCCCAACACTTGCCACCTAAAATACGCCCTTGTGCAACTAATGAACGCATATAGCTATTCACACTCATCACAATATCATCGACAAATGTCTTAGTAATCCCTCGATCAACTGCCCATTGATGTGCGTATAACAACGATTCATTCAGCATATCAGCTGTACGTCTAACTGAAAGAAATTGCCACTTAGGGTCATTAGAGCAAGTTAAATTACCCCAAAGCCTAAAACCATTTTGATTAATAATGGTTGCTACCCTGTTTTCATTTAGATAGTTAGCTCGACACTCACCATTAAGCTCAAAATCGATTGGTCGCTCAGTACCAACTACACCATAAATTTCATGATTTGATGGTGAATAATGCCAACCATAATTTTTATCAATACGCGCAATTAAGCCTGCAACCCTTGGCGATGATGCTTTAGCAACTTCCAAGCCATCTTTAAGCACTAGAACTTTGGGATCAATAACATAAACACGTGCTGAACCAAAATTATTTTGATAAGCAATAGCTGCCTGATCTGTTGTGCTTGGTGCTTCAGCAATAATAATTGCTTTTAATCGATCAGCAATACTTAACATTTCTTGAACAATACCGACTTCATTTGAAAACTCAGATGCAATTAATATCCTTGGAGTTAAACCAAGCTTTGAACCAGCATCCAAAAATGCCTGAATTCCCATGCGTTTTCCTGTGTCAACATCAACACCACCTTGAATATTTGATAGCATCTGTGCATTATCCTTACTATGTTCTACTCGAATCACAACGACCATTGCACCAATCTGATCAAAGATACCATCAATAGCATCAGGTAATGTACCCATTGAACCTAACTTTGCTGCATCTAATCGACTACCAGCAATTAATACTGGTGTATGCAACGGAAATGCATTTCCATCAGCATCAGGTGCAGTACCTATTAAACCAATTACACTTGATTTAACAGATCGTATTGGTCTTGCACCACCATCGATTTCTACTACTTCTACACCATGATAAAATTCACTCATTTGCTCCCCCACTAGTTATTCATAAATTTAGTTCTACCTTCCTATTATCCCGATTTATGAAGCTTAGTTTGGGTCAGTTGATAAGATAAAATTTACTTAGAGTGAAGTACTTGTTTTACTACTTTTTGAATAATTCTGAGTGTGAACCTGTACGAGATAATCTCAATAGTCGAACATTGC
>JAKJJQ010000114.1:0-3642 GCA_021713415.1 Thiotrichales bacterium 19X7-9 | reverse complement strand
TTTAAATTTTCTGACAATGGCATTCATGTTATAATAATTAATTGCTTATGATGAAATAATTTTTAGTTTATTTGTTGATCTAAATTGCATTTCATTGGGTAACCAACTGACTTATTGGATAGTCTCTAAAGCCTGTTGGTATCCCTGTAATACCATTTTCATTTTCTTGTTTGGCTTCTAATTGATCAAGAAATTTGGGTAACAATTCTTTAGCAGATTTAAAATCATGTTGATCTGACTCTGCCATTGTCCTTACAGATAAAATTTCTTTTTCTACTTCATCAATCAATTGATGTTCATCTATCTGGTTGTTAATTAACTCATTACTACGAACCAAAACTTGCCGCAAATGCCGTTTAATTGCCCTACGTTTAACGATCTCAGTATAAGCAATGCAGTTACTGCTGGTTGGGGTATGCCTCGCTATATCGGCCAAGTATGAAAGCCCACCTGCATCATCTAAAAGATTGGTTTCTTCTAAAATATCACCAAGTGTGACAGCATCTAATGGTGTGCCAGCCTCTAATAACCGTTGAATATGGCTAAATATCAGTTGATGTCGTCGATCATAAAAATCTTTTACTTCTATTTTATCACTGATCTTATCGTAGCAATTGTTATCGATTAAAAGCGATCCTAGTATTGACCGCTCTGCTTCTATTTCGTAAAATTTTTCCTGAGTGTGCATTATGAATCCCTAAAATTAGCGTTGGTTGGGAACATGTCACTTGGGTGTATGAATATGCTGCTTATAGTATGCTTTTAGAGCAGCATCATACATCGCTCCTGAAGTTTTCCCCGATGTTTTGCCTTTTACTTCTTTTTGAACTTTTTTTAGCTCTTCATCACTTAAGCTTTCATGCCATACCTCAAATTGAAGTTTAAACATTTCTTCTTTCTGTTCTTTGATACGCTTGAGCTTTTCTCTTTCAACTTTAAGTTTTTTCTCAAGTGCTTCTTCTTCTGCTGATCGGTAGTTATCCTCTACCCATACACTACCCTTTCTTAGCATACCTAACAAACCTGAAAGAATTCCACCATTAGAATTTTTATACCGCTCAACTTTTTCAGGAAAATGTTCAATAGTATATGCATAATGATAAATTGATTCTTGTATTGCTTCTGGCTCAAAGGTTGTTTCTCTATTTTTGACAGCACTTTCAAATTTTAATTTTGTCATGCCAAACTCTTCTAAGGGTGAAAGATCAATATCAGACCACCAACCTTTAGTTGAATTTTGATTTTCATTAGAAGTAATAAAATAATCTTTATTTTCTTTATTATTTATAGGAAAGGCATTGTTCCCAATATCGTTCCTATTTTTGTTCCCAGTATCGTTCCTAATATGCTTGCTTTTTATTTCACCATAATACTTTACTGAATTTGAAGGAATTTTAAAAATTGAAAATCCATATCTTCCTACAATACCAGTATCTCTTATGATAATTCCTTTTGATACTAGCCTTTTTAGTGAAACCCTACAAACATCTTTACTTACACTTAGTTTATCAGCCAAGTCAGTTGTGTTAATATGTGCATAATATTCTTTATTAGAGTTTCTCATATTGCCAATTATGTAATCAAAAATATGTAATTGAACACCTTCTAAAAGCTGGATTCTACTAAATAATATATCTCGATTTTTGTTGTTAATTGTACCTACTTTTGTTCCTATTTTTGTTCCTATTTTTGTTCCCAATTCTGTTCCTATTTTGTTCCCAGATGTAGGGGTATTTGTTCCCAATTCTGTTCCTACTTTGTTCCCAGATGTAGGGGTATTTGTTCCCAATTCTGTTCCTACTTTGTTCCCAGATGTGGAGGTATTTGTTCCCAATTCTGTTCCTACTTTGTTCCCAGATGTGGAGGTATTTGTTCCCAATTCTGTTCCTACTTTGTTCCCAGATGTAGGGGTATTTGTTCCCAATTCTGTTCCTACTTTGTTCCCAGATATAGGGGTATTTGTTCCCAATTCTGTTCCTACTTTGTTCCCAGATGTAGGGGTATTTGTTCCCAATTTATTTTGAGCAGATTTTGATTGACTAGGACTTTCTGTATTTAATTCTTCTGCTTCATCCTTAAATATTACACTTTCCCTTTGCCATGGCTTGATTAATTCCTTTTTAGAGGAAGAATTATCAGATTTTACTAAGCCTTTATCTTCGGCTTTCTTTAAGAGATCTGATAGTTTAAGCGTCATAAGAGTCACCTTTAACAAATACGTTAATAGAGTAAAGTAAGTCTTTTAAAGTAGCATAAAGTTCTTTACCCCTTTTCATATCCCCTATCGGAGTTTTGTTATTAATTATTTCTCTCATTTTTGCATTATCTTTTATAACAACGTCAGAGAAATAATCACCATATAAGTTTGACATCTTAACTAAAATTTCTAAATTAGCTTTTTGGTTTTGAAAGAATCTATTCATGATAATAGAGATTTGAGGATTATTCTTTATTTCATAGGAGCTACGAATGTCTTTAACATCATCTAAGAACATTTGAACTCCTAAAATAGAAAATTCCTCAGGACAAACTGGGACTATAATATTATCGTCAGGATCAAGGCATAGACAAAAAACTGAATTTAGTGTTGTTAGGCTTGGTGGAGTATCTATAATTATATAGTCATATTGAGATCTTAAATGATTTAAAGCTATGCTTTTCATCCATTTAAGATGGTGCTTCGGAGCCTGCATGGCTAATACTTTTTCAATTAGACTATTTTTAAGAGATGATGGTAAAAAGTGAAGGTATTCATTTATTTCAATAATGACATCTTTTATTTTAGCTTTATTATCAATAACGTCAAAAAATACGTTATAGTCACTGTTCTGTGGTATATATTGATTTGTAAGGTTTGCTTGAACATCTAAGTCTATAGCACATGTTTTAAAGCCTAAAGATGAAAGAGTTGAAGCTAGTAGATAAGAAAGTGTTGTCTTACCAACTCCCCCTTTTAAATTACCTATATATATTATTCGACCTGATTTGGTAGGTATTAAGTCTGAAATTAGTGTTCTAGTTTGAGTAGGGTTTAATATAATTTGATTTCCAGCTGTTCTTTCTAAGTCAGATTTATTTAATAGGTTAGATACCCTCGCATTTAAAGTATGTCGTTTAATTCCAGTTAATTCGGACACTTGAGTTAATTTTAATGTATCCATAAATAATCTCCATTTAACATATTTAATTAAATTCTAGTAAATATGTTAAATAAGATCAAATGATAATTTGCAAAATTTTGGAATTGATAACGTTGTTACATTTTTGAAAAATATAAAAACATTCTATAAATGTTTTTTTAAAATAAACAGTAATTTATTTTATAGCTAAAATATGTTCCTAATATGGATTAATCTTTTGGTAACTAAGTAATGATAGGGCTATAAGCTTAATCGTTAGTGTACCTAATATGTACCCACTATGTTCCCAATATGAATTAATCTTTTGGTAACTAAGTAATGATAGGGCTATAAGCTTAATCGTTAGTGTACCTAATATGTACCCATTATGTTCCCAATATGGATTAATCTTTTGGTAACTAAGTAATGATAGGGCTATAAGCTTAATCGTTAGTGTACCTAATATGTACCCATTATGTTCCCAATATGGATTAATCTTTTGGTAACTAAGTAATGATAGGGC
>JAKJJQ010000113.1:0-3703 GCA_021713415.1 Thiotrichales bacterium 19X7-9 | reverse complement strand
CTTCTAATTGATCTGCATAACTAATAACCCAACGATATACAGTTGTATGATCCACTTTAAAACCACGTTCTAACAATAATTCTTCAACATCTCGATAACTTAAGGAATAAGACAAATACCAACGAATAGCTAACATGATGACCATTTTATTAAAATGACGCCATTTGAAACTGATCATTTAAAACATCCTGTGCTTAATCTGGCAGAAGTTTAGCAAAGTGGACCAGCGGGAGCGATTTAACAGAAAGTTACGGTTTGATATTTTTTGATTTGTATCCAATACCCTCAGGTACGTAAGGAACACTAAATGATACCTTATGTGAATTTCCTGTATGTCCATTCTTAGTATAATTTGTTGAAGCAGATCCTTCGCCTTTTATAACACCTGATATTCCCGCTCTTCCAGCTAAACTTCCTTCAACTTGTAATTGATTATTTTCGCTAACAGTTAGTAATATTTCAAAGTCAATATACTGTTTTTTAGTGACTATTTCACCATTCACAAACCCAGGTGCAATAATAGCATTTTCCTCATTTTGATGCTCTTTTGCTGCTTTAATCCCTTGGCAAATTGAATTCAAAGTTTCCTCAACAAATTCATTTAATTTCATTTTACTATCCTTTAAGCAATAAGATAATGAATAAATTAGTTTATTAAAAATTGTTATTTTAAGCAAAGTAATTAGTGGTTATCTCATTAAACGAACGTTTGATAATGCATGTAATAACCGTAGCTAAAATACATCTAATTCTGTATCATTTTACCATCTCATAAAACAAAGTATTTAAAACCCATTATTTTAATAGTAAGTGAGAATTTATGGCAAAGCTAGTAGGTTATGCTCGAGTTAGTACCCAAGATCAAGATGTTAAGCTTCAGATTGATGCTTTAAGACAAGCAGGATGTGATTTAAATTACATTTTTACAGACAAAATATCAGGCGCAAAATCAGAAAGACCTGGCTTAAATAAATGTTTAGCAGCTTTGGAACCAGAAGATACTTTAATGGTATGGCGTTTAGATAGGCTTGGTAGATCGATGCAACATTTGGTTCGGCTAGTTGAAGACTTGGGGCAACAAAATATTAGCTTTAAATCATTATGTGACGGTGCAATTGATACAACTACTGCTTCAGGTGAGCTAATCTTCAATATTTTTTCCTCGCTTGCACAATTTGAAAGACGCCTTATTCAGGAAAGAACCAAAGCTGGGTTAGAAGCTGCCAGAGCCAGAGGTAAAAAAGGTGGGCGTAAAAAAATTACCACTAATGACCCTAAAGTTTTAATGGCAAAAAAAATGCACGGTGATCATGGGATGGAAATCCATGATATCTGCAAAACTCTAAAAATATCTCGTGCCAGCTTCTATCGCTATGTTAACCTCAAATAAGTTTATGTTTGAATGAAGCAAAAAAATGTAGGCCACGAATACATAATTCAGTACTGGACTTTATCTGACAAGGATAAGAAAGAAGTTCTAAGATATCGTACAGACAGCAGGTTATTTATATCAATACAATTGTGTTTTGTCCGTAATAATGGAAAATTCCTCTATAACTGCAATGAACTGCCTATTGAGATTATTAATTACCTTGCAAGTCAGTTGGATCTTCCTCCAACTATGGAAGTTAAAGCAACTGAGCGTAAGGCAACGTTAACAGATCAACGGCGTTCTATTTTAACATATCTGAAATTTAAAAAGTTTGACAAAAAAATTTCAGATGAGTTTGATCAATGGATTGAAGACTATGCTCGTAAAGGAGAACTTCCTGACACGATAATGCCTAAGGCTCAGTCATATTTTCTGAACAGAAAAATTATCGCACCAGGCGACACGGTGATTGAACGAACTCTCATCAATGTCTGTAATCGAATACATCAGGAAACATTTGAGGCAATATTTGACAATCTATCTCCTGATCTGCTTAAAAATATAGATTTAGCCTTAAAGTCTGGTGGCCAAGATCAGAATACATATTTTAATCAACTAAAAGCTTACCCACCATCAGCTAAGGCAAACGCAATAAAAAAATTCATCGAAAAATATAATAAGCTGAGTGAATTCAATTTGGACGATGTGAGTGCCCAATTCGTTGATCAGCGTTTCATAGAACATCTGTTTAGAATGGCAAAAAAGTATAACGCCAGGGATATTAAAAGATTTGATAAATATAAACGTTACGCATTGATGATCTGTTTTCTGATTGAAAGCAGAAAAGCACTCCTCGATCATATTGTAAATATGCATGATCAATTCATGATGGAGATATGCAGAACTAGCCGTAATGCCCATGAAAAGCAACATAAGCTATTGAGGAAGCGGCACAAGAAAGCAGTGGATGTGATGATATCTATCAGTGACTATTTATTAATCATTTCGGAAGCCGATGAAATCGACAGCTCAAGTTTAATAAATGAAATTAACTTCCAAGAGCTAAAGCAATCTAATAGCGACATGAAAACATTTAAACGTCTTGAAGAAAGAGGTTTTAGTGACATCTTGTTGCGAAAATACCCAAATTTTAGAAAATACTTCTCAAGTTTCATAAAACTACCATTTCAAGTTGCAAATGGTAGTCAATATCTGCTTGAGTCTATTGAAGTTATAAGAAAGCTCGATTCTGGTGAAGTAAAAGGTATGCCTAATTCTGTGCATACACACTTTATCTCAAAAGACTTAATACCAGCCTTAACTTCTGATAATGGAAAAATTAACCGTAACGCATGGGAATTGGGCCTTGCTTTAGAAATGCGGGATAAGCTCAGGTCAGGCGACTTATATATCCCTGAAAGCAAACAACACATTTCATTTTGGAATATGATGATTGGAGGTTTGCATTGGAAAGATATAAAAAACCATGTCCATGTGGAATTAGGTTTTCCTTCTTCTAATGAATTAGAAAGTAGTCTCAAAAGTGATTTCAATAAAAGCATCTCGATCTCATGTAAAAAGTGGGATGAAGATAATTTTGCTAGTATTAAAAATGGAAAATTAAAACTTAAGAAAGATGATAAAATTGTGCCTCCTGAGGAGGTAGTTAAACTTCAAAAAGTTATAGAGTCACAGCTTCCTATGGTTCGTATTGAACAGTTACTCATGGAAGTTGATAAAATAACTGGGTTTACCAAACACTTTAAACCAGAACAAGGACATAAATCTCGCCCTGATAATTTTCATAAAACATTATTAGCTGCAATTATTTCTCAGGCTACCAATTTAGGCATTAAGGCAACTAGTTCTAGTGTTCGTGGTGTTACTGTCGATATGCTGCGCCACGTAATTAATATGTATATCAGAGAAGAGACGTTAACAGCAGCAAGTGCAGAGATAGTTAATCACCATTATTTGCATCCTCTCAGTGCAACTCAAGGAAGTGGAGAAATCTCATCATCTGATGCACAGCGTTTTAAAATAAGGGCTGATTCGTTATTAGCTTCTCACTACCCAAGGTATTATGGTTATTATGAGAAAGCCATTGGAATATATACTCATGTTTCAGATCAATCCTCAGTATTTAACACAAAAGCAGTATCTTGTATGCCGCGGGAAGCACTTTATGTGCTAGATGGTCTCTTAGAGACTATCCAATAAGTCAGTTGGTTACCCAATGAAATGCAATTTAGATCAACAAATAAACTAAAAATTATTTCATCATAAGCAATTAATTATTATAACATGAATGCCATTGTCAGAAAATTTAAA
>JAKJJQ010000112.1:0-3705 GCA_021713415.1 Thiotrichales bacterium 19X7-9 | reverse complement strand
AAGGTTTTCTAATGTAAAAAGTACCTCTGTATTCATGACGCAACGGTAAAGATTTAATCTCATCTTCAATTTGCTCATAAGTTTCGTTGAGTGTGTTTAATATGCTGTCAAATTGAGCATCTCCCGCCCTTTTAATAATTTCATCTTTAACATTATTCAAGTACAGTTTAATGTAATCAATTTTTGATGCACTTGCTTTTAGGTTCTTGCGTCTTGCTTGTTTGAACTCAGTCATTGGTTTTGTCCTTGTCAATGATCTTGATGTGATTTTAGCATATTAGCTTAATAGGCGTTAGATTTAAAACCAACACTTAGAAAGTACATTATATTCATTAATTTCATTTTTTCTAAAGTCATCCCAAAAACAACTATATTTATCTTTTTGAATGGCACTTTCAATTAAACTGATATCTAACTTATTAGCATATTTTTTAATTGTATTAACTTTAAAACCCAATAAATCTGCAATTGATTTACTTGTCATACCATTATCAACAAAGGATTGCATAACTTCCTTTAATGATTTTTTATATTTCTTCTCAACTACTGCTGTAATTGAGCCTCCAAATTGATTAGGCACTATGATTCCTATCTAGCCACTATATATTATTACCTATGTTCAAATATGGGTGCAAATTTAGCATATTAAAGTCTTTGGTATAAGATTTATGTTTATGGTAATTAATTAGCACTGTAACCCCATAAATAATAAAATAAAGATTTATATACTAGTTTTTAAAACCGCATAGTTGCGTAAACAAGCGTCAAAAAGTATACATTATAAAAATCAATCATTTGCATGCTGTGAGCGGTTAATCTAATCTTTTCCAAAATTTTTTCACAATAATCTAATACGTATATTATGATTCGAATACTAATATAATTTAATATATCGCTTTTTAACATTAAAAAATCATCTAATTAAGATAAACATAAACCGAACTTTAAAATAGGCTTTTATTGAATATTTATCTTGCAATGCCTATATTTTTATATATATTTAGAAATAGATACATTAAACAAGGAATTTACAATGTCTAAACCTATAACGCATTATGGTACATCAAATGCTTCAGCACTAATGCAAGGCTTCCATACTATGGGAAATGAGTTACTCAGTAATCTTCTAAAGTATTACTCAGAACCACATGAAAGAAAAACATTAAGAACATGGAAAATGACTGATGTCTGTAAAATGGTAGGCAGAAGTGAATTTTATATACGTAACTTAGAAAAGGAATCTAATGATTTTATTCCATTAAGAGATGAGAATGGAACTAGGCATTATGACCTTAAACTAATAAATAGAATTAGAGATAAAGCTGGAACAAGATATAAAAGACCAAAAGGATCAAATCCAATTATTTTAGCTGTTTCAAACTTTAAAGGAGGCGTTGCAAAAAGTGAGACTTCTACTCATTTAGTACAAAAATGTGCACTAGATGGCTTAAGGTGTCTTGTTATAGATATTGATCCACAAGCTACAACTAGTTTAAAGTTTGGCTACGTTCCTGATATTGATGTTAAAGCTGAAGAAACCATTAAAGATGCATTGATTACTGACCCTCAAAGTATTCATAATATTATTCAACCTACATATTTTGAAGGAATTGACATAATTCCAAGTAATTTATCCTTATCTGACCTAGAAATCACCCTAAGTAATATAGCAATTCAACAAGAACAAATAAAAACTCTTGATATGCCAAATTTGAGAATGTTAAACGCAATAAATTTAATCTTGGATAATTATGATGTAATAGTTATAGACTGTGGTCCTAATTTAGGCATGCTAACGATCAATGCAGTAACTGCTGCAAACTCAATGCTAGTACCTATTCCACCAATGATGAATGACCTTGGTTCATTTGTTACTTTTACTGGGACATTATCAGCTTTATTTAAACAGCTAGATAAAAATTTTGATTTCTTTAGAGTTGTCCTTACTAAGCACCCAGAGTCACAGTTATCAAAAGAAATTGAGATATTAATGAGAGAAAAGTTTGGTGCTTATATATTACAAAAAAATATTGTTAATTCTGTAGAAATAGAAAAGGCATCATCTAGCTTTAGCTCTGTTTACGAAATGCCTAAAAAATCTACAAAAGCTTACTCTCGCGCTCTTACATGTTTAGATTCAGTAAATAATGAAATCATAGAATCATATAAATACATTTGGAACGCTCAATCTGAAGTATCATTAAAAAAGGATGTAACTCATGTCTAAACATCAAAAATCTTTAAGTGGAGCATTAAATGTACTTAATACTTTAAGCCAAAAACAAAATATTGATGATTATATAAGTGATGAATTATCATCTTCAGAAAACAAAATTGAAAATGATTTTAAAATTCATGAACTAGACCCACATTTAATACAACGATGGGAATTTAAAGATAGGCCAGAAAATGAACTAGGTGACATTGATTCTCTGTCTAATGAATTAAAAACCATAGGACAGCAACAACCTTGTATTGTAAGGCCTGTTAAAAATAATAAATATGAACTAATTGTAGGTGAAAGAAGATGGCTTGCAGCAAAAAAAGCTAACATACTACTGAAAGTAGTAATTAAAGATATTAATGACAACACATCAGCCTTAATACAGGCAGCTGAAAATGACAGTAGACTTGATTTATCTGATTTTGCAAGAGGAATAAGTCTATCAAAGCTAATTGAAAAGAAAATAATATCACAAAAAGACTTAGAACTTAAACTCGGAAAGTCCAAGCAAGAAGTATCTAGACTTTTATCATATTCTAAAATTGATGATTTGGTTTTCAATGCTATAAATGACTTTTCCAAAGTATCCGCTAGAACAGCCTATGAAGTAAGTCGTTTATCAAAAAAAGGTAAAGAGTATATTGATGCCTTAATCTCTATAGCAGATAAGATAAAAGATGGGAAGTATGGTGCAAATAAAATAATTCAAGAAATTAATAAAATCATTTCAAAAGATAAAAACAAGATAAACAAAAGCAAAAAAGTATACGACAAAGAAGGACGCCATTTATTTACTTGGCGTATAGACAATAATAATAAACCTTCAATTCATTTCCCTAATGACATAGTGAATCTTATAAACAAAGAAAAAATAAATTTTGAAACATTAAATGAAGGAATTAGCAATGAAATATTTAAGCAGTTAAGAAAATAAAGTCGCCATATGGCGACAAATAAAAAACCCCAACCAAAATTGGCTAGGGTTCATTACTTGAGTTTAGCTAGATAACTAAACTACTCTCGTCAAAAACTAGTATAGTTTGTCTAGCTCTAAAAATCAACTTATTAAGATATAAGGAGCTAAGCATGTTCACATTATTTCATGAAGGCCGAAAAATAATGGTCACTGAAATTGGCAATCATAATTATGCTGAAATAGCAGATTTTTTATTCTTTAGAGTTTCTGGTAGTAAATATATTGAAAATGGTAAAAGATTTTTCTTACTACCTAATCTAAACCATTTAATTGAACACACAGGTTTTACAGAAACAATTATTAAAAATGCTTTATCACATCTTAAAAAGAATAACTGGATTATTACTAAAAGAAAAAGATGTGGCTCTTTTCCATTTTTTGTTGGTTAAATACCAAGCATTTTATATCCTCTCAAATCAATCATTAATCTTTGAAAAAGCGACTCAGTTTTAAAGAAACCATAACAGCGACGCTTAACTACTTTAATTTTATTATTTAAACCTTC
>JAKJJQ010000111.1:1798-3823 GCA_021713415.1 Thiotrichales bacterium 19X7-9 | reverse complement strand
ACCTAAATCATCTATTGATTTTGGAGATTTAATAACTTTTTCCTCTGTAACTTCACGATGAATTATATCTTGTGTTTGATCATCATAAATCTCTGTTACGATTCGTTGCTTTAGTGCCATAAGTTACTCCATAATTGTAGGTTACAAAAATAGAGTATCATAAAATAGAATAAACATAAACTGTGTTAGGAATGCTCTCTTAAATTCTTGCGTCTTCCTTGTTTAAACTCAGTCATTGGCTTTATCCTTATCAATGATTCTGATGTGATTTTAGCATATTAGCCTCATAGCTGTTAGATTTAAAACCAATACCTAGAAAGTACATTAAATTCATTAATCTAATTTTGTCTAAAGTTATCCCAAAAACAATTATATTTATCTTTTTGAATAGTATTTTCAATTAAATTGACACCTAACTTATTAGCATATTTTTTAATGGTATTAACTTTAAAAACCAATAAATCTGCAATTGCCTTACTTGTCATACCATTATTTGCTATAAGGTTTAGATTTATGATTATTCAACCGAAACAAAACTATAATATTTAAAATATTAACATAATAAATTGTATAGCAATTTCCTAATCAATATAATTGAATTAATGAAAATGACGAAGGTATAGGCCTAATCGTATAATGAATCAAATTTATCAAATTCAAGAACAAATTAATCCAAATATTATGCTGTAAGGACATAACTAAAAAAATTAAAATAATCTCTAAATACAAGGTTGATATAAACCGCATTTAAAACTACAATTACATAAACCATGTAAATAAAGGAAGTTTATATGAACCCTAAAATGCAAGTTTCAGATGCAGCAGAATATCTTGGTGTTACTATTCAAGCAATTCACAAAAATATTAAAACAAACAGCTTAGAAACTAATAAAAGTCAAAATAAAATGTACTTTGGCCATAAAACTGCAAAAGAAATATTTAAATTGAATGTTAGCCCTACTTGTTTTACTTGGCAAAACTTAAAAGGCGGTGTTGGAAAAACTAATTTGTCATTTGCAACAGCGGCAAGATTGGCATCATATGGATTAAAAGTATTAGTTATTGATCTTGACCAACAAGGTAATTTTACTCAAGCTTGTGATGTAGATGCTGAAGATAAACCTATAATGTTTGATGTGATAAAAGACTCTATACATATATCAGACTGTATTATAAATGTTTCTGAAGGCTTAGATATACTCCCTAGCCGAATTGAAAATGCTTTATTAGATAACTTATTTGCTGTTAATGGTTTACCTGTAGATAGAGAATTAAAAAAAAGAATCACACCATTGAAAAAGAATTATGACATCATATTTATTGATTGCCCCCCATCATTAAGTTCATCTGTATGTGCTGCAACTTTATGTGCTGATTACGTAATCCTCCCAACAGATCCTGAAAAATTTTCACTCTCTGGATTGCAAATTACATTAAATGAAATTAAAAAGAATATTTCTGAACGTTATGACATAGAAGTTAATGTAAAAATTTTACTTAATAAGTTTGATGGCAGAACAAATCTATCTCATCAAGTTTTAACAGCCCTTCTATCAGATGAAAAATTTAATAAAAAACTTTTTAAATCTTTTATTAGAACAAGCCAAGAGTTTCCTAACTCAATATCCAAGGGAGCTAGTATTTTTGACGCATTAAAACCTTCTACAGCAAAAGAAGATATTGATTTACTTTGTCATGAGTTAATAGAGTTGTGTAAAAAGCAGTAATGCTTTTTCAGGAGAAAATAAATGCCAAAAATTGATGATTTTAAAAGAAAAAAAATAAGGGCCTGGGATAGTGATTTATTAACTTCACTAAAAATGAATAAAGATACAGAAGAAAACCCAAAAGATTCTGATAATGATAAATTAGAGTCCAATAAGGATTCAAATAAGGTTCAATTAGAGTCCAATAAGGATTCAAATAAGGTCCAATTAGAGTCCAATAAGGATTCAAATAAGGTCCAATTAGAGTCCAATAAGGATTCAAATAAGGTCCAATTAGAGTCCAATAAGGATTCAAATA
>JAKJJQ010000111.1:0-1788 GCA_021713415.1 Thiotrichales bacterium 19X7-9 | reverse complement strand
AAATAAGGTCCAATTAGAGTCCAATAAGGATTCAAATAAGGTCCAATTAGAGTCCAATAAGGATTCAAATAAGGTCCAATTAGAGTCCAATAAGGATTCAAATAAGGTCCAATTAGAGTCCAATAAGGATTCAAATAAGGTCCAATTAGAGTCCAATAAAGATTCAAATAAGGTCCAATTAGAGTCCAATAAGGATTCAAATAAGGTCCAATTAGAGTCTAATTTGTTTGTTGAAGTTCTACCTAGAATATCTACGAATGAAAGAAAAATATTAGTTGTTCTAATAAAGAAAATGATAGAGTCTGAATCAAACTGTACTCAAGATATGAATACACAAGAGTTAACTTTGCTTGTTGGAACTACAATAAATGGTTTAAAAACAGGACTTAAACGTCTTACAGAAAAGAAAATAATACAAAGAGAGTCAGGAAAAAGAGGAGTGGGGGGAGTTATTAAATTTTCTACATCTACAACTTTAAAAAATAAACTGTTAAAATATTTAGCTGATGAAATTTCAGAGTTTGATAAGAATCTAAGTTCTTCTATATATAATAGTAATATTATTACTACTATAGATAAAAATAAGGAAAAGATTAAGAATAGTGAGACCAATAAAGATGATTTAATTCAATCTATGCAAAAGCAAATTGCTGAATTACAGCAAACAAAAAATAATATGTCTTCAACTAATAATAATACAAAAGAAGATGATTTTAGTGATGTAGACTTTTCAGAATTATCTGAATTTGGTTTTCAGAAAAGTCATCTTGATCAAATTAAGAATTTTGGCACAGTAACTTCTGAAATAGCGCAAGAGAGTATTAACCATTATGCATGGGCACTACACAACCGAAAAAAAGAAATGCAAAAATATGCTCCAGAGAAAAATCGTTTTAAAGGTTTATTTGGCGTTTTAAGAAAAGGTAATGCTTGGACAGAAGATGGCTATATTGACCCAATAGATGAAGCTATTCAAAAATCATTAGATGCGAAGCGTAAAAAATTAGCACAAGTTAAAAAGCAAAAAGAAGAAATGTTTTTATTAGATTTTGAGCTATGGAAAGAATCTTTATCTGAAGACGATCTAAATAAAATTAACAACCAAATTAAATCTAAAACTCAGGGTAGAAAATCAGGTGCGATGTATGAAGCTGCTTTAAAGGATCATTTCAAAAACAACTTTCATACATCTAGGTGATTGCATGAGTGAATGCAGAAGTGAGGAATCAAATTAATGACTACTCAAGAAAAACTATACGAGATAGAAGCAGAACGGTCAATACTCGGTTCGCTTCTAATTGATAATGATTGCTATGATAAAATTAGCGATAAGATAGAAGTAAAAGACTTTTATGATAGACGTCATCAACTAATATTCACACATATTCAACGATTATTAGAAGTAGGCACACCATTAGATGCAGTAACACTTGGTGATATTTTAGAAGATGCCAAACTTCTGGATGATGCAGGAGGGCTTGCGTATTTAGCTTTTATCGCCAAAGAAACACCAACCAGCAGTAATTGCATTGCTTACACTGAGATCGTTAAACGTAGGGCAATTAAACGTCATTTACGGCAAGCTTTAGTTCGTAGTAATGAACTAATTAACAACAATATAGACGAACATCAATTGATTGATGAAGTAGAAAAGGAAATTTGGCATGGTTCAGAAAAAGGGTATTTTAGTAAACACCATACGTGACGAATTCTACCAGTTTTGGTATCATTCCCTCATACACATGATCTTTAAAAAATTAGGTAACTTATACGGCTCTTTTAAAGCGC
>JAKJJQ010000110.1:0-4042 GCA_021713415.1 Thiotrichales bacterium 19X7-9 | reverse complement strand
TACCTTAGCCATTATGTTAATTGGCAAAGAATTATTGAGCGAACTCACTTATTGTCTGATAAATCAGTACAATGGCTGGAAATTCTTATAAAGCCAGATAAGTTTCAACATATTTCGCCAAAATAGCCAAATATTATGTAACCTTTATGTTTGTAATTGCTCCATATACTCTAATAACAAACGCCTACTTTCTAGTTGACGCCCTTGCAATAAATGGTTTATATATAACTTGTGAATTAACTTAATTGACTGAAATATATTTTTAATATTTTCTAAATCTTTAACTTTATTAAACTTAGAACAAGACTTTAAGGTATCTCCTGCAAATATTAACTGTTGGATATTTTCACTTAAGACATCTACTTTTTGTGGTAATGACATCGGTGTTAATTGATAAAAACCATCACTATCAATAGGATAGCCATGCTGATCTACTTCAAATTCAATACCGTAACCTAATGCATTTAATAAAGATGATTCAAAAATTCTTAAACTTAATTCATGCTGATCATTTTCAATCATATCTGACAGTGTTGTTTGATAAGCCTTGAATAAACCCTCTTCCACAACTGAATTAGGGTATAAATAATAGATTAATTCATTCATATAATAACAGCACATCTGCTTTATATAAGTTAGCTTTTGATAACGATTAAGCTGATAAATTTCAGATTTATAAATGGTATATAAGCCATCAGTAGATCTTGGTTCCTTCATTTGTAATGCCAATAAGAAATTCGATTCGAATAAGCTAAACTGCTTTTGATTCTTACGATAATAACCCTTAACTATGGCATTAATTTTTCCATAATTTTCAGTAAATAATGTTATTAATAAAGAAGATTCTCGGTATTTTTTTTTATACAACACATAACCAATATCACTCACTAACATGATTTTTCTATTTTCTCAATTAATGATAATAAAGTTAATGCGCAATGGCGTTTAGTCTGGGGTAAGTCAAATACTTGATTAATCGTACTAATATTAATTTTAGATAATTGATTAATATGCTTTTTATGTACTGCCTCAACAAACCAAGAAACTAAAGCAATCATATAACCACAGCCTAATACTTGATAACGGCAATCAATAATTTGTTGCTTTTTATTTAATTTAAATTGAAAAATAACATACTCACCTGCTGAGTAACTGCCAGCACTTAGTGTAATTACATCACTTTCATCATCTGGCCATAAAACCATAGCTTCAGGGACTTTTTTATAGTACTTAATGACTTCTTTTGAATACAACACCCTACTTCTCCTCCCAAAGTGGAGATAAATGGCGTAATTTCTGTACTTCTTTAACAATTAAGTTACTAGCAAAATCAACTTCTTTTTCAGTTGTATAACGCCCAATTGAAAAGCGAATACTACTGTGTGCATCTTGTGCTGATAAGCCTAACGCTTGTAGTACATATGAAGGTTCAACCGTTGCTGAATTACAAGCTGATCCTGCTGAAACCGCTAATTGATTTAATGCCATCATCAATGCTTCACCATCGACAGCTTTAAAGCACAAGTTCATAATACCATTAACCGTATTACCACCATTGATTAGTACTTTATCAAGTGATAGCACTTTATCTAAAAATCGCTTACGTAATTGTTTTATTCTTCTTGCATCTTCTTTTAAGTTTTCTTTGATCAAACGTGCCGCTTCTGCCATACCAACAATTTGATGCGTTGGTAACGTGCCTGATCTAAATCCTCGTTCATGGCCACCACCATGAATCAATGGTTCAAGCAAAACTTTAGGCTTTCTTCTAATATATAAAATACCAATACCCTTTGGGCCATATAACTTATGCGATGATAATGATAAAAGATCAATATTTTGTTTATGAACATCAATTGGTAAGCGAGCACCTGCTTGAGCGGCATCAACATGAAAAAGAATTTTTTTACTTCTTAAATAAATACCAATTGCTTCAACTGGATTAATACTACCTAATTCATTATTAACATACATTAATGAAACTAATGCCGTACGCTCAGTAATCGCATCAACAACCTGCTCTAGTTTAATACAGCCATTATGATCAGGCTCTAAATAAGTTACTTTAAAGCCTTGCTCTTCTAAATAATGGCAAGGGTCTAAAACTGCCTTATGCTCAACTTTTGATGTAATAATATGATCTTTATTCTTATCTTTATTTTTTAGTATCGAAGCAACACCTTTAATTGCAAGATTATTCGACTCTGTCGCCCCCGATGTCCAAATAACTTCACGAGAATCAGCACCAATTAAATCCGCCATTTGTTCTCGTGCTAAATCTACTTTTTCTTTCGCTTGCCAACCATAATAATGGGTATTCGATGCAGGATTACCAAAACAGCCATCTAAGGTTAAACACTGTGACATCTCTTTTGCAACTTCAGGTGCTACAGGCGTTGTTGATGCATAATCTAAATAAACAATTTTCACTACTTAAACTCTTATTGTTACTTTATTTTCAAGTACATAACCAAGCGTATAGTTTAGCATAAATAGTGGTGTTAATGGGATATAATGATTTTTTATTTGTTATAATCTGTCTCACTTTCACTAGAAAAAGACTCTATTTGATTGGAAGAAAATAATGCTGGTGGAGAAAAGATTATAGCATTATTGAATATCTGACCAAAACCTTCTTGAGTGTATTTATCATTACATGTTAATGCAAATGCAATTTCATGACATTTGTCTAAAAAATTAAATATTTTCTCTACATTACCCTGGTTAAATAGTTCACCATAACTTAGCTCGTTATCACTTAGAAGTTGCAAAACTGTATTAACGCTTTTTAATGTATCATGCTTGTTAAGTAATTGATTATACATTTGGTCAGTTAATTTTACTTTTGGAGGGTTTTGAATTATATCCAAGAAAGAATCTAATGTATCGAAAGTCTTTCCCCCTGTAACTAATGTTCCTAATAATTGAAAGAATGACTCTGATTGTTGAGGGTGTTTTTCATCAAAATTTGTTAATTTTTCATTATATAACTCACCTAAGTATTTATAATAACTAATATTTATTGCATGATTCAAACGACCAACATCATTAGTATCTAATACCTCACCCATATAATATGACAATAGATTATTACATTTTAAAATTGCCAGTGCTAAATAAAGCTGTGGTAACTCATTTGGATTTGTAAATATTTCTTGAAAAATCTCTTCATTGATAAATATATCATCAAAATCGACATAACCTTCTAATCCAGGATAACGTTCAATAGACAAAAAATACTCTAAAGCCAACAAAAGCTCATTAAACTGATCACTCGATAACTCTGAATGTTGCCTATTTAACTCACTAATCATTTCATTTATATCTTTATCTAATCTTATATTTAATTGATCTGCTATGGCTTGACAGCGTGACATAGGAAATGTAGAGTCAAAATGCTCCTGATACTGCTCATGAATTGCATTTACGATATCTTGTTTAAATGACTTTTTTTTAACTTCAACTAATTGCTTAACAAAATTAAAATCTTCTTGGCTCAACGGATTGTCTACTAAAAAACCTTGATCATTAAATAATAGTGAAGATAACTTTTGATCAGATAAACGATTATCATCTAAAACTAACTGATAATAATCTTTAGCTCTTGTAATAGTATCTTGATGAATTTTATCTATATCATCATTATCAATAGCATTCAGTCGATAAGTACCATCTGATAGTTTTACCAAATAAATAATTGTATTTTTTGTGATAAATTGGTTTTCTTGCGATATGTTATCAAAATATTTAAATTCTTTCATATTTCCCCCCTATGTAAACTATCAACTATTTTTAACATAATTTATTAGTGTATACAAGTATTTTCATAGGCTATTTTGGCAATATATGTTGAACTTGAATATATTTCTTATAACAGTAATATTCTTTTTGGGGTATATAGTTATGAGAAAATCAAAATTTAATTCATTTTTAAGTGCATTATCTGATCTTACAATTAATCAATTACAAGTTTTACTTACACGTGCATCAGCTCTTAAAACTAATGCCTTTGTTATAGCTGAAACTGTAAACACATGCTCAG
>JAKJJQ010000011.1:0-69762 GCA_021713415.1 Thiotrichales bacterium 19X7-9 | reverse complement strand
GTTATCAAGATAATTTACATGACTTTGGTTATTTCTTTGTTGATACGATTAGTTACAGTTACCCACCGAGTCTTTTAAATATAAATGCAAATAGTGTACCCTTTACAGCATCAAATACTTATAAAGCCATGCAGACACAAAGAACAAGATCATTTGATAATATAACATTTGAAAATCTAATTACAGTAATTGCAAACGAGCATGGGTTAGAGACATCAGTAAGCACAGATTTAGGCAAAATCTTAATTAAGCATATTGACCAAACAGATGAAGGTAATATCGGTTTTTTATATCGAGTTGTTAGGCAATATGGAGGCACTTTAAAACCGACACATACAAAGCTTATTATGCTAAATGAAAAAGGTAAAAATACTAAAGATGAAGATATACCAGAAGTAAGTTTGAGTTTAGATCAGATATCGCAACTAACATACTCAACTAAACGAGAGGCTAAATTTAGAAGCGTGACAGCTAAATATCATGATGTAGATACAGCAGAAACTAAAAAGGTAACAGTAGGTAACGGCCAACCAGAATTTTTATTGTCATATACGTATGAAGATGAACAAACAGCAAAGGCAATAGCAAAAAAGGTATTAGATGGCTACACACAAGATACAGATACACTAAATATTACGATAGTTGGGAACCCAGAAATCATCGCTGGGGTACCAGTTATTATTAAAGGCTTGCGTGATGATATTCCGCAACAGTGGTATGTAAAGACTGCTACACATAGTTTAAGCAAACAGGGATACCAAACAAGTGTCCAGTTAACATTAAAATAGACCAAAAAGTCAGAAATTCTTGTTACCTATATGTTACCTTTAAATAAAAACTAGGTTAATATTTGTGAGTTTAAATGTGGCTTAAGATATTGATTTATATATGGCGCGCCCGGGTGGATTCGAACCACCGACCTTTGGTTCCGGAGACCAACGCTCTATCCCCTGAGCCACGGGCGCAGAAAGTAAGTTTTTAATTTAAACATTAATGTCTAAATTGTTATAGCACCCAAGCCACGGGCGCAAAAAGCAAATTTTTGTAACATCTAATGCTATAGGCATAAACTAAATAAAGTTCAAGCAAATACCATTTTATTTAGTAGCCAATAGTATAATGTATTTTGCATGTAGAGGCGCGATTTATCGTATCTTAATGATACATTTTCTATTGACATGCAATTTGTTTACGGGGCTTAAATTAACATATTTTTATCTTAAGTCGAAGTGTTTTTATTCAATTATCACTTTTAGCTTATCTTTTGGTTATTGACATCTAATTTGATAAAGCTTAGCCTAACTAGATTATATTTTTTATTAGGATATTTGATTAATTAATGAATGACTATTATGCAGATGAGAAGCGTTCACTATACCCTTGGTTTATATGGTCATTAGGGGCAATATTTTTCTTTATTGAATACTTCTTAAGAGTAGCGCCAAGTGTTATTCACCATCAATTAATGGTTGAGTTTCACATTGATGCATTCGATTTAGGTGTTTTATCAGCAAGTTTTTATTATGCTTATATTCTAATGCAATTACCTGTTGGGGTAGTTACTGATCGCTTTGGCCCAAGAAAAATGTTGATTTTTAATACGGCATTATGTGCTTTTTCTTGTATATTATTTGCTTTTTCAAATGATATTACAACTGCTGTAATAGCAAGGCTTTTGATGGGATTCTCCGCTGCATTTGCTTTTGTTGGTACATTAAAATTATGTATTAACTGGTTTGATGTAAAAACATTTGCATTATTAGCTGGGCTAACACAAGCAGCTGGGATGGTTGGTGCTGCAGTTGGTGATGCGCCAATGAGTTTGTTATTTAATAGCGTTGGCTGGCGTCCTTCAATGCTTGCGTTTGCACTTTTGCTAATTATATTATCATTAGTGATGTTCTTTACCTTAAAAAATCATCCAAAAAGTATTTATTTAACAGATGAGGATGACCCAGAACAGATTCGACGTAAATCAACTATATTTGAGCATTTAAAAAGAACGTTTAGTTATCCGCAGTTATGGTTAAATTGTTTATTTATTGGCTTATTATATGGCCCTACAGCCATGTTTGCTGAAAATTGGGGTGTTGGTTATACCTCAGCATTTCACGGTTATGGTATTGATAAATCTGCCTTTTTGGTTGGTTTAATTTTTATAGGCCTTGCCATTGGCTGTCCAATTGCGGGTGCTTTAGCAGATCGTTGGCGTTCACGAGTCAAAGTAATGCGCCTATCGGCAATTTGTTGCTTTATTTTAATGTGTATTATCATTTATGTATCTGCGATTCCTTTTTGGCTTTTAATCATTTGTTATTTCGTCTATGGTATTTTTAATAGTGGCATTGTCGCATCTTATACTGTATCTGCAGAACTAGTGCCTGGCTCATTATCAGCGACTGCACTGGGTATTACTAATATGGCCTCAGTATTTATTGGAATGTTATTAGTACAAATTGTTGGTGGTATATTAAAAGAGCTATGGAGTGGCGTTTTAGCTCAAGGCGCACCTTATTATAGTGCTTTAGAGTTTCAAAAAGCACTGATTTTTGTGCCTTTAATATTTCTTGTTTGCTTTATTCTAAGTTTTTTTATTAAAGAAACGTTTAAAGCTTAATTAAAATAAGTTCAAGTGGATAATTGAATGAATACAATAGTATCAGGATTAAATAAACCTCAACAAGAAGCTGTCATTGCAGAAAATCATAATACATTGGTATTAGCAGGGGCAGGTAGTGGTAAAACACGGGTATTAACCCATCGTATTGCTTATTTGTGTCAACAGCAATCTTTATCACCTTTAGAAATTTTAGCTGTGACATTTACCAATAAAGCTGCAAATGAAATGCGTGGACGAGTTGAATCATTATTAAATGTTAATCCTTTTGGTATGTGGATTGGTACGTTTCATGGTATTGCACATAGACTACTTAGACGTCATGGCGATCAAATTGGCTTGGATCGTAAGTTTAGAATTTTAGATCAAGATGAACAATTACAAGTGATTAAGCGTTTGCTTAAGAACATGCAAATTGATGATAGCTTTTATCCGCCAAAAACAGTACAGCAGTTTATAAATGCTCGAAAAGACGATGGTATACGAGCAGGTGAATTATCACATAAAAAAGATCAACGTTTTGATTATGAATTAATTAAAATATATCATGCCTATGAGATCCAATTAAAGGCAGATAAGGCATTAGATTTTGCTGATTTGTTATTATATGCTTATGAATTATGGAAGATTCCAAGTGTTCTTGAGCATTATCAAAATCGCTTTAAAGCAATCTTAGTCGATGAATTTCAGGATACAAATGATATTCAATATCGCTGGTTAAAAGCTTTAGTACATGAAAATAACCATATTATGGTTGTTGGCGACGATGACCAGTCAATTTATGGTTGGCGAGGTGCTAAGGTTGAGAATATTTTTAAATTCAAACAAGAATTTGCACCGGTTGAAGTAATTCGTCTTGAACAAAATTATCGTTCGACTCAAACTATTCTAAATGCTGCAAATGGCATTATTAAACATAATGATCAAAGAATGGGTAAACAGCTATGGTCACAAGGAAATACAGGGGAAAAATTAAAGCTTTATGAGGCATTAGATGAGCGTGATGAAGCGTCATTTATTTCTTCAAAAATCCAAGATTTAATTGAAAATCAGAATATTTCACCGGCATCAATTGCTATATTATATCGCTCTAATGCCCAATCAAGGGTATTAGAAGAAGCGCTACTACAAAAACAAGTGCCTTATCGTATTTATGGTGGTTTGCGATTTTTTGAACGCGCTGAAATTAAAGATGCGCTTGCATATTTGCGTTTGATCGTTTTAAGGGAAGATAACGTTGCTTTTGAGCGTGTGATTAATACACCTACAAGAGGTATTGGTCTTAAAACGGTTGAAAAATTAAGAGAAATTGCTAAAACGAAAAATATTAGCTTATGGCATAGTGCATGTGAATTCTCTATTGATAAAAATATTGCTCAACGAACAAGAAATAATGTTGCTGAATTTATTAAACTGATTGATCATATGGATGCACAACTAGAAGATTTTAGCTTAAAAGAAAAAATGCGTTTTGTGCTAGAAGCTTCAGGCTTAATGGCAATGTATCGAAATGATAAGAAGGAAAGTGCATTACAAAAGTTAGAAAACTTAGAAGAATTAGTAAATGCTGTCAGTGAATTTACACCGATGGTAACGATTGATGTCGATGAAAATGATCTATTAGAAGAATTTTTAAGTTTTGCTGTTTTAGAGTCAGGGGAAGGGCGTGCTGATGAGTTTACTTCAAGTGTTCAGTTGATGACATTACATTCAGCTAAGGGTTTGGAATTTCCTTATGTATTTATTGCAGGTCTTGAAGAAGGGTTATTCCCAAGCCATAGGGCACAAGATGAAGATCGACTAAGTGAGGAGCGTCGACTTTGCTATGTTGGTATTACTCGTGCAATGCAAAAGCTTTATTTATCTTATGCAAAGGTTCGTCATCAATATGGTGATGTTAATTACCAAAAAAAATCACGTTTTATTCAGGAGATTCCAGAAGATTTAATTGATGAAGTAAGACTAAAGCAACAGCCTTTAAAATCCCAATTTGGCTTTGGGTTTAATCAATGTGCTTCAGATGATGCAAGTGCTTTTAAATCAGGAGATTTAGTTAGTCACCATAAATTTGGTATTGGCGTTTTTATTAAAGAAGAAGGCATGGGTGATCAAAAGCGCTATATTATTGATTTTAAAGGTGGTTATGGCGTGAAAACATTATTGGCTCGCATGATTGAATTAGAGAAAATTTAACAAATAAATTGATGATTATTATGTGGATTGTGCATTTTTTTTAACTAATTTAGACTAATTCGATTAAAATAAATAATAGAGATAGCAATTACTTATTTGGTATTTTTTGGATAATGGGATTAGAAGTTACTAAGCAGACATTAAGAGCTAATCGGCGCTTATGCATTTACCATACAAAATTTGATCCTAAAAAGAAAACCTTATTGTTTATTCATGGATTAGGTGGTAAAGCACGTGATTGGCATTATCAATGGCGGCATTATGAACAATGTTACAATGTATTAAGTCTCGATTTATATGGTCATGGTAATAGTGGCTTTTCAAAGCGTAAATATGATTTTAGTGTTTTATCGTATATTCTGGATTTTCAGGCGTTGTTAGAAAAGCATGATTATCATCATATTACAGTATTCTGTCATGGTTATGGTGCTTTAATTGCATTAAATTTAGCAGCACTTTATCCAAGTAACGTATTGAAAGTTATTATGCTAAATCCAGTTACATTAGAGTTAGATCAGCTTTTAAGATCAAAATGGTGGCATCAATTACCAGCAGTTTTCATTCGATTACTTTTTAGATTAGGCTTCTGGAATGGTATGTGGTATCGCCAGATTGACAGTAAAGATAAGCGTACTGTACTTACTTTAAAGTATGCGCTAAAAATGCTTAGTTTTAATCCAAAAATAGAATACCATCAAATTAAACAGCAAGTATTATTATTATTAAGTAAACATCACCCACTGATTATTAGTAAAAGTATTGCAAAATATTATGCTAAACGAATCAAGCGTTTACGCACAAAATTTTTGGCTTCTGATGATTATGAATTAATGAATTATTATGAGCAAGTTGACTTTTATAGTGATCAACTTATTGAACATTTAAATATCTCAGCATTTAGAAATTTAGTATTTGAAGGTGCAGGCATTAGAGGAATTGCTTATAGTGGTGTTGTCAGTGCTTTAGCTGATTTAGGTATTATGTCGCATATCAAACGGGTTGCCGGTGTATCAGCTGGTGCAATTTATGCAGCCTTAGTGGCGCTTAAATATGATAAAGATGAGCTTTATCATACAATTGCACCATTAGATTTCAGGCAGTTTACGGATAAGGGTAATAATTTTATTTCCAATACAACACGATTTTTATCTGACTTTGGTTGGTATCGTGGTGATCGTTTTTATGAGTGGATGAGTGAGCGAATTGCAGATAAAGCAGGCAGAAGTGATATTACCTTTCGTGATTTAAAGGCATTAGGTGGGCTTGATTTATATATTATTGCAACGAATATGTCTAAGCGATGTGCTGATGTATTTTCATTTGATCAAACGCCAGATGTAGAAATCCGTGATGCAATTCGCATGTCAATGAGTATTCCATTATATTATCGAGCCATTAAAAGAGAGGTTGATAAAGAAGATTGTGTGATGATTGATGGTGGTATGACGTGGAATTACCCAATTCATTTATTTGATGATAAGCGTTTTATTGAAAATCCAATTAATGTTGGCCATACAAAGTACCAAGGTACAGATGATAATTATTGTTTTAATCATGAAACCTTAGGGTTTAGATTAGAGCCTTTATTTAAACTACCAAACTATGAGCAACAAGAAAAAAGTTACCAGAAGGTTGGTAATTTAGTTGATTATGCAAAGGTATTAATGGAGTTTATTGCAGAAGTTAGTGTAAAGGGGCATTTACCTAAGGATGACTGGAATCGAACGGTATTTGTTGATACACAAGATGTAGCTGCAATGGATTTCTCAATTTCTTCTGAAAGAATAAAATCCTTAATTAAACAAGGAAAAATTGGTGTTCAGAAACACTTTGCTTGGCGAATGAGTCAAGATGGGATAAGATTTCCACAATAATGGCTAATTTATCAATTTAGAAAATAGTTAGTCATGTTGAAGTAAGCCAATTAATTAAGGGTAAATGTGAATAAAAAAGTGAAGATGTCTAAGTCAGGTGGCAATGATGTGCTAAAACCTGAGAAGTTACAAAAAGTATTGGCTCAAGCAGGCATTGGCTCAAGAAGGCAAATGGAAGAGTGGATTGATGCAGGTAGAATTTCTGTTAATGGGCGCCAGGCTGAAACGGGTATGCGCGTAACATTAAATGATCGGATTGAAGTAGACGGTAAGCCATTGGTTAAAATTGCAACCTTTTTAACACGTCCAAGGGTAGTTCTATACCATAAGCCAGCAGGAGAAATATGCTCTAAATCAGATCCTGAAGGTCGTAAAACAGTCTTTGATGCATTACCAAAACTTAAAAATGGCCGTTGGGTTATGGTTGGTAGGCTCGATTATAATACTTCAGGCTTATTGTTGTTTACAACAGATGGAGAATTAGCAAATCGTTTAATGCATCCATCCTATGAGTTAGAACGAGAGTATGCCGTACGTTTATTTGGCGAAGTCACTGATGAAATGATTGAAACACTTAAAACAGGCATTAATCTTGAAGATGGTATGGCTAAGTTTGATTCCATTCAATTTAGAGGCGGTGAAGGTTTGAACACTTGGTATCATGTGATTTTAAGAGAGGGAAGAAATCGTGAGGTCAGACGTATGTGGGAGTCATTTGATCATATCAAAGTTAGTCGCCTAACTCGCGTTCGATATGGTGATATTATACTGCCACGTAATCTAGCTCAAGGTAAGGCGCTGGAATTAACCGCAATGCAGGTAAATGATTTACGTAAATCCGTTGGTATGCGTTCGTTTACATTTCCAAAGGCGATTTATCATAAAAATAAGACAAAATCATTTAAATAAGTTTATTTATGCAATCAAAGGCTCTCTTATGTTTGTAGTTATTTATCGAGTGTATGTAAAAAAATCTAAAGAAGATGAATATCAAAAATTATGGCGTAAAGTAGCAAGTTATTTTGTTGAGTATCGAGGCGCAATAGGTTCGGTTTTACATAAAACAGATCAAGGTTTTTTTCTTGCTTATTCAAGGTGGCCAGATAAACAAACACGAGATGCATCTTGGCCAGGAGAAGATGCGCCTTCTGATGTTTTACCAGAAGATATCCGTCAAAGTATTTTAGAGATGAAATCTTGTGTTGATCAAGAAAATAAATTACCCGAAATTACCATGGAAGTGGTTGATGATTTGTTATTTAATCAAGCTTAATAAATCATATTAAAATTCAAAATCATCTCGAGCTTGTTCAATACACTCTTCGACGGTTTGTTGTTGAGTATCTTTGGTATGCTCTTTGATAATATCAATCACTTCTTTTGTATCATCAGTTAGAATTAATAAGTCAAGATCTTCTGGGCTTATGGTTTTTTCTTGAACAACAACATCTTTTAACCAAGTAATTAAGCCTGACCAATACGATTTGCCAACGAGTATGACAGGCATATATTTTTTCTTTTTAGTTTGTATTAGTGTGACAATATCAAATAATTCATCTAAGGTTCCAAAGCCACCAGGCATAACAATATAAGCTAATGAATGTTTGATAAACGTTGCTTTTCGAGTGAAAAAATAGCGATAACGTAACGTAATATCTTGATGACCATTAGAAACTTGTTCAAATGGTAAATCAATATTTAAACCAACACTTAATGATGAACCAAGTGAGGCACCAACGTTGGCTGCTTGCATAATACCAGGTCCTCCACCTGTAATAATGCTAAAACCTTCATCAGAGAGTGATTGGGCGATCTCTTGTGCTTGTTGGTAATAAAAATTACCTTCTTTTAAGCGAGCTGAGCCAAAAATACTTACCGCTGGACGGATATGGTCAAGGCGCTCATGACCTTCGACAAGTTCAGCAATAATTTTAAATAAATTCCAAGTCTCTTTAGCATTAACATAAGGGCTTTCTCTTAAAGCACGTGAGTGAGGTTTAACTCTTGTTTTATTAAATGTCATAACGATCTCCTTTAATGAAGGATTAATTGCTACCATACCTTGGTAGATATAAAATGTAGATAATTACCTGTCATATAGTTTTATTATAGTGGCTTAAGTCGCTAGATGCATAAGGATTTTTTTTACGAAAGATTATTATATTGAATTCACAAATTTGATTGTTTCTCTAATTAGCTATGGCATAATCATGATGTTTGATTGAATTTAGTGAAATATTTAAGGAAGTAATTATGGATCAACCAATTAAATCTAAAGCTGCAATTGCATGGGGGCCAAAAGAGCCATTAACGATTGAAACGATTGATGTTATGCCACCAAAAAAAGGTGAGGTATTAGTAAAGATCATTGCAACAGGGGTTTGCCATACAGATAAATTTACACTTTCAGGTGAAGACCCTGAAGGTATATTTCCTTGTGTATTAGGCCATGAAGGTGGTGGTGTTGTTGAGGCGATTGGTGAAGGCGTAACTAGTGTCAGTGTTGGTGATCATGTGATTCCACTTTATACGCCTGAGTGTGGTACTTGTAAGTTTTGTACTTCAGGTAAAACCAATCTATGCCAAAAAATCAGAGAAACTCAAGGAAAGGGATTAATGCCTGATGGGACAACACGCTTTTATAAAGATGGAGAAGAAATTTATCATTATATGGGTTGTTCAACTTTTTCAGAATATACTGTATTACCAGAGATTTCACTAGCAAAAATTAATAAAGAAGCGCCATTAGATGAAGTATGTCTTCTAGGTTGTGGCGTAACAACAGGTATTGGTGCTGTGATGAATACTGCTAAAGTTGAAGCAGGTGCAACTGTGGCAGTGTTTGGTTTAGGTGGTATAGGTCTTTCAGCAATCATTGGTGCAAAAATGGCTGATGCAGGTAGAATTATAGCCATTGATATTAATGAATCTAAATTTGACTTAGCAAAAAAGCTTGGCGCGACAGATTGTATTAATCCTAAAAATTATGATAAACCCATTCAACAAGTGATTGTTGAATTAACAGATGGTGGTGTTGATTACTCATTTGAATGTATTGGTAATGTCAATGTAATGCGCCAAGCATTAGAATGTTGTCATAAAGGCTGGGGCGAATCAGTCATTATTGGTGTAGCAGGTCAAGGCCAAGAAATATCAACTCGACCATTTCAATTAGTAACTGGACGAACATGGAAAGGTAGCGCATTTGGAGGTGTAAAAGGCCGCTCTGAGTTACCAAGTTATGTTGAGCGTTATTTAAATGGTGAGTTTGTTTTAAAAGATTTTATTACGCATAAATTATCTTTAGAGGAAATCAATAATGCATTTGATTTGATGGCCGAAGGTAAAAGTATTCGTAGTGTTGTCGTTTACTAACTTAGCTAAAGGTGTCGTATGATTAATTTAGTTAGTTCAACTCAATGCTTTGATGGAGTGCATCAGCAATATACACATCAATCAGATGTTTTAAACTGTCAGATGCGCTTTGCTGTCTTTTTACCACCACAATATAACAGAGAGGATGTACCTTTATTATACTGGCTATCTGGTTTAACTTGTACAGATGAAAATTTTATGCAAAAAGCAGGTGCTTTAAAGTGTGCTTCTGAGTTAGGTCTTGCAATTGTTGCAGCAGATACCTCACCGCGTGGAGAAGGTGTTCCTGATGATAAAGATAATGCCTATGACTTTGGTTTGGGTGCTGGTTTTTATTTAAATGCAACTAAAGAGCCATGGCGTGAAAATTATCAGATGTATGACTATATACTAAAAGAATTACCGAGTGTTATTGAGCATAATTTTAAATTTTCTGGAAAATCGGCGATTTCTGGTCACTCTATGGGTGGGCATGGTGCTTTAGTGCTAGCGCTAAGAAATCCACAAAAATTTGCTTCAATTTCTGCTTTTAGTCCAATTTGTCACCCATCTGTTGTGCCTTGGGGAAAGAAAGCTTTTTCTAATTATTTGGGAGATGATAAGAATTTGTGGGCTAAGTATGATAGTGTTTCATTAATGCAGAGTATAACGGCATTAGATGGTATGCCAAAAATATTAATTGATCAAGGTGATTGTGATCAGTTTTTAGAGTCACAGTTAGCGCCTGAATTATTAGAAAAGGCTGCAAAAAAAATAAACTATCCATTAACGATACGTTATCAGAAAGGTTATGATCATAGTTATTATTTTATTTCGACATTTATTGCTGATCATTTAAAATTTCATTGGACACATTTAAAATTATGACGATTTAGATAGTATTTACATTTGGGAATTATTCTTAATAATCAGTCATGTAAAATCTATTTTTATCTTAATTTTAATAAAATATGTTACATAATTTTTGTTAAAAATAAAGACAATCAATGAGTTTGAAATATAAAATAATCAGTTGTTTTTTTATGCGGAGTATGTTGATTGTGATTTCTCAGGATGAATTGAATTTATTAGTAGATAAAAATCGTAAAAATAAAAAGCTTGTTGAGCTATTAAATAATGAAATAATTAAAACTGCATTATTTGATAGTGATTTAACATTAGAAGAGTTTGTACGACCACTTGAGAATTATGCTTTTGTTTTTAAAAGATTATCAAATCAACAGATTCAAAATAGATTAAAAGATCGAAGTTTAACGGTTAGGCAAGTCTTAGAGATGTCAATAGCTGCTAGCTCACTATTTTCAGGTGATTATCAAGTTACGCAATATTTAACTATAGAGCAAATGCTGAATATTAATGATATTGCATTTTTGTGTTTGACTGAAGCTGATATTGAAGAATTATTCTTAGGAGATAATCCGCCTATTACAATTGAGCAAATACTTAATATAGATATGATCGAAATACAAGAAGCCCTATTAGATGATGAGGTTAGAGCCTGTTTAATTAATAGAGATTTTAACTTTGAGGATTTAGTCGATTGTATTTTAGAAAATGGTGGTGACTATGAGGTATTAATTAATGAAGTACAACAAAGAAGAGAAGTAGATCCAGAGCCTGAGCTTAATCATAACCAAAGTACGCATACAGCTTCAGTGCATAAAAGTGCCTCAGAATCTGCATTAAGGTTGCAAGAGCACTATCAAGATAAGCTAAGTAATACTTCAATTGCAGCAATTCGCAATCAACTATTAACATTAGAAGAATCTGAAACAAGGCAAGCGGCATTTCGCTGTCTTAACTATTTTGAGAAGAATAAGTTTTATGCCTCTGCAATAGATCCATTATCAGGTATTGGTCTTCGTGAATTATTAAAATTAAGTTTTTTATCAATATATGATAATAGTAGACGAGTAGCTACTAAAGAGAGTGCACTAGAAGCATTTGCTGATGGATTATATGAAATAATGCGTGGTGGTAATTTAAACAATGACAAGGGTGTTGATGATAAAAAGGAAGACGATCCAATTTGCTTTGGTGGTGCATTTAATAAAATTATTGAAAAACAAGTAAGCCTACATGAAGATTATGAACAAGTATATTTAAACAGATCTTCAGCCTCACTTTATCTACCGACTTTAGTTAAAAATGAATTGAAAAAATATTTATTAAACCAGCTCGATATGTTAAAGCAAAATAATCAAAGTACCGTAGCTTTAGGCAGTGAAGTTGCTTTTATGTTGTCGGAGTCAATTATTAACGATAGAATTTGGAGTGAAATAAGGCAGGTAGTTTCAAGTCAGTTTTTTGATCGTTATGGTTGTTTATTTAATGGGAGCCAAAATGACAATTTTAATCTCTTTATTGATTCAGGGCGACTACTTAGTTCAAGTACAATAGAGAACTTATCTCAGTTAGTAAATGAAAAATTTACTCACTCAAGTACTACAGAACAGCCATTAACACCTTCTACATTATTTAGTAATCAAGATTCTAGAACTACAGCTCAAGCAAGATTATCTCCATCAAGCAGTCTTTAATTATTACAAAAAATTGTGCAAATATTTTTTAATATAATATTGGTTTTGTGAAATTTATAATTTAAAAAATTATATAAAAATTAGATAAATAGTCTTTAAGATAATAAAAATAACGTCTTATTAAAAATAATTAAATATAACAAAATATTTAATTATCGCATTTCATGGTCTATTATTTAATGTTTGATTATTATAAATGTCATTTTATAATTCTATCGTTTTAAATTTAAAAAGATAGATTAAAGGGGATTGCAATGACAACAATTAGTAAACAAATTAAAGCCCATTTAGTTAATAATATGCTTTTAAACCCATTAAAAGCAGAGGTTGGCTATGAAGATAAGCCTACAGGTTCTGTTGGTAGAGCATATGCAGCTAAATTATTAAGTGTTATTAATTATGGTTATAATATTGCAAATCGGTCTGAGCTAAGAGAAGAATCATCAGGTGATTTACAACACTTAAGTCTAAATGAGTCAGGTATTGATATGGAGCTATCTCACTCAGGGCGTTATTTACGTAGTGAAAATGGTCATCCTTCAAGAGAGGTTTATAATTCTATTATTGATTTATTAGCACCAACTATGGCAGAGATTGATGAAGATAAACTTAATCAAGAAAAGAAAAAGCTAGAAAACTTATTTTTTGCAGAAAATTGTATAGCCTACAATGTAGCTAAGAGTGAATATACTGAAACATTTCTTAAGTGGTATTATGATAATCATCTGACACTATTTGCACAGCGGGTACCTTTTGATGCAAATTTTGTAAAAAGAGAGTTAGAGGTTCAAGTAGTAAGGAATAAACAAGCATTAATTGAAGCTATCGAGCAATTTGAAACACAAGCAGGAAAAAGTTTTTTAAAAGAATTTAATGGTGGTTATTTAAGAGGGCAACAGCATAGTTTAACGATCCCAGATGATCCACAAATTAACCAGTTAAAACAATATTTAGATGAAGTTGAACTTAAGAAAAAATTCAATCGACAATTTTCTAAATTGAATAAAGCCATAGACAAATATATTAAAGCCTCAATTAGCGTCAATAGAGATCCGCTTATTAAAGACTGTGGGGATGCAATTTCAAATTTATTAAAAGAAGTTAACAGCATAAGAATAGCAGCAGGGGGTGATAAACAAAAACTTGCCCAGTTATTAGGTAAAAGTTATTTAGATAGTTTAGAAATCCAGCTTAGTTGTATTGAGCATTTAGTTCGACAAGATGTTGTAAAGCAATTTAATAATAAAGCTGATGGTAATAAAGCTTATTGGCTAGGACAGTGGCAGTCACCAGAGGATATATTAGAAGATGTATTTGCTCATTTAACATGTGATGAAATTAATTATTTAAGTAAGGCATTGTTAGAAAAAGAAGCAAAAAATTTAGGTACTTTAAAAGTATTGCCTACAGATAATCCTGATTTATCTTTATTTAATTTTAAGAAAAAAGGTACATTTGACTCTGTAATGGATAAGCGAGTTAGTATTACAAAAGCATCTAGCAATACGTTAAATGAAGTAGAGTCAACAATCGGTAGTGGATTAATTACAGTAGAGGCGCCAAAAACTGATTATCCATGTGTTATTTTTGATCTTAGAAATATAATTAATTCATTTCATCAAGAAGTTGCAGCACAAGTAGAGTCTCAAGAGCGTTCACTACAGTGGCATCAACGACAGTTAAGTTTTTCACATTTAGCACCTTTAGGTGATCCATTGGTAGCAAAGTTAAATATTGAAAAAAATAGATTAGAGAAAGCGCTATTACAAAATAAAAATTTAATCAAAGCACTTGAAGTTGATGACCTTGGCATGGCTTCATCATCCATTGGAGTGCTAAATAATGTGCTATTAAGCTATTTTGCAGGCATCGTTAATCAAAAAAGTAAACAAGCCTATGGAAATGATTATATTGAATTACAACCACAGGGCTCATTTGGTAGCTTAAGACCCTCAATTACTGATACAGGTTATTCATTTAGATTTTCACCAGGGCTCGTTCCTCAATCATATCAGGATATTTTATCTGCTGCTTATGCAGAGTTTTTAAGCGAGCTTAATAAGCCAGAAACACAAAAAGCGTTATTAAATATATTAAATCAAGAAGCTAACTCAACTGAAAATGGTAAAAAAGGCACAAAAATTATCAGTGAAAATCGTGCCCGTATTAAGATTGCTGATTTAGCGCAGTCAGGAGCAAATTTATCTAGTATTTGTCAATTATTTATTAATGAACCTAAAGTAGATTTAGATGGTTTAGTTCAAAAGGATTCACAAAACTTTTCACAACGAGCAAGTCAAGAAATTGATTCTAATAAAGATCCAAAGGCTGGTGATGAGCTGTTAGGTATTTACCATAATTTAGTTTGTGCTTATAAAAATCATAAACATAAGTTTGATACATCTAATCATGCTGATTTAACAAAATTAGATCAGTTAATAAATTGGGTAATGACCTCTGATAAGGATAAAACAGATTATTCAACAGTAGCAACTAAAGTTGAGTCATTATGTCGGCTATTACAACAACGTTATGAGATTGAAATTGCAGTAAAAAGGCAAAACCGTCATAAAAATCAGGATCAATTACCAGAAGTGCCACAGCTTCAAAGACAAGATTCTGTTGAATCGGTAGCATCTGTTGATTCAGTATTAACCGTTGAAGAAAACAATTTAACAACAGCATCAAGAAGTGGTATGGCTGGTTTTACTCGAGCTATTAGTATTGTTAATAGAGCCTATACTCAAGTAGATGGTAATCATAGCGGTAGTATGGCTGAGATTTATTTTGAAATAGATGCTGATACACCAAAAGAAATTCATGATTTTCATCCAAAGTTAAAACAGCAAGACTTTCATGGTGGTTGGCAATTAGATGAAGCTGAAAACACACAAGCTCAAGTTAAAGTAATTGATATAGCAGCATTTCCACGTCATCAATCAGGTAGTAGTAATCAAACAATGTGGAAGAATCATTGGCGTACAATCACACAAGATAGTAGACCTGAGGTTTTAATGGTTGATATGACATCAGCTACGCAGAAAGACTTAGATCATCTATATAGAGAATTTAATCAATCAAAAAGACAAAAACCTTATGCTATGGTTTTATTTGCAAGTGATAATAAATATGGTCAAGGTGGTGTTGATTTAACTTGTATGGGAGAGTTACGTCTTGTAACAAAGTCAGATTATGTATTAGGGGCTAATGTTCGAGCAAAAACACTTAATGCAGGCTTAAAAAGTGAATTCAAAAAAGTTTATCAAGAACAAGAAGAAAATAATACGGCAGCAAAAGCGTATCGTAAAGTACTTAGAGATGCTGGACTTCGCAGAAGTAGTAAGGCCTCTGATAAATCAATGCCAAATAATCTTTTTGAAGATTCAAATGCAATGAGATCAATTAAAGTAAATGGTTTAATGCCGTCATTAGAAAAATTACTAACACCAGACCCAGTTATGAATTATTTATTTCAAAAAGAAATTGAAAGGAATAATGAGCTGCAAAGACAAAATGAACATGACCAACGATATGGCTTAGTTGTTTATCAACAACAATCATAATGAGATTTTAATTAAATTTATTTAATATTTATTTATTGTTTGCAATTATTTGTTATTATTATTTTAAATATTAAAAAACTTAGATTAAAAAGTGTATTAGATGTATTTTGAAATAATAGAAAAGTATGCTTGTGATGGAAAAATCACTGTTAGTGAAGCTGCAGCTATTTCTAGTGAATTAAATAAATATTCATTTAAACAGCAACGATTGGAAAATAAAGCTATATTAGATCTGGTTGACTTAGAGGAGTTGACTTTACTTCAAGTTGCACAAATGTCAGTGACAGCAGCTGCAATATTCACTGAAGATAGCTGGTTAATGAAATATTTTTCTATTGAAGATATCCTTACTATGGACGGTAATGCCTATTTATTTTTGACAGATGACAGATCAAAAATGCTTTATTTGTCAGAGGAGCAAATCCTTAGTAAGGACGAGGTTTTAAGAATAGATTCATATGATTTATATCTAGCATTATGCGATGAAAATGTTCAACGAGCATTAAAGCATAATGTGATAGACTTTGACAAATTAGAAGAAGTTCTTTGTGATGTAGAAGATGTAGAGGACTTATTGGATGGTAATTTTGTTGATTATATATTACACCAACAAATAAAGGATAAAGAGAATACACAAACTATATCCATTGAAAAAAGCGCATCTGAATCAGCTCAGCGTTTAAAACAACTTTATTGGGGTGATGTAGGTGAAGAATTAATTCATAAACTGATACATGATTTTGAAAGCACAGACAGTGAGATATATCAGGCAGCAAGCCGCTTACTTAAGTTGCTTAGAGATGATCAATTTTATCCAAATAAATCTGATCCTGTTTCGTCTATTAATATAAAAGAGTTAGTTATATTGTGTTATTTAGCAATTTGTGATCAGGAACAATCTATAGCATCAAAAGTGGAAGGTGTAGATATTTTAGCCACAGCTTGTTATGAAATTATTAGAGGTGATAATATTAATAGTAGTGGTTTTGTTGATGATGGGGAAGAAGATCGTCCTATTTGTTTTGGTGGGTCATTTAATAAGCTGATTGAACAGTTTGTTGGTTATCATCCGGCATTTGAGCAAGTCTATATTACAAAGGCTTCAGCGTCACTTTACTTACCTTGTGCTGTAAAACAACATTTACTCCAATATTTGGATGCTTGTTTTAATCAAAATTCTGATAATTATTTTATGGAACAGATACTTAATCAGCTAGATGAAACAGGTGAAATTCCAGAGTCAGTTTGGGTGGAAATTAAAGGTGCTGTCTCTCAAGATGTGTTTGATCGTTATAAAAGTGCATTTGACAATGAAATGGATAGCGAATTTTTTACTTTTATAGATTATGGTAAAAATATCAATTTCGATATCAAAAATTACAAAAATATCAAAAAAAGTGTATTTTTATTTAATAAAGAAATCAATGAGAAAGAAAAAATAGAAGGGTGCAACCCATAGATTTTAAGAGAATTTTTGTTGCAAATGGACTTATAATTATTTTATATTTTACAATAGTTTCATTATTTTAAATTTAAGTATATTGTTTTACCTTTTTCTTGTTTATTAATTCATGCAAGAAATGAGGGTTGCACGATGCCATTAGTAAGTAAAGAAATTAAATCGCGATTAATAGTCAATCAATTAAACCAAAAATTAAATCCACCAAATGGATATAAGAGATCAGATTTGACAGGAATAATTGGTCGAGCTTATGCTGCTCAGTTATTAAGTGTTATTAACTATGGCTTTAATGTTGCCAATCGAGCCGAATTAAGAGAGGAAGGTGATGTATTAAGTTTTGGTGAATCGGCAATTAATATGAATGTAGTAAATTCAGGTCGTTATCTTCGTAGTGAAAACAATCACCCATCTAGAGAAATTTATAAATCAATTCAAGATTTTTTAAAATTTGATCAAATAATATTACAAGATCGAGAGCAAGTTAAAATAGAACTAGAAAATCTACTTAAAAAGGAAAACGAAAGTGATACAGACTTTCTGAAAAAATTTAATGGATCGTATTTAAATGGTAAAAGTGATCATAAGTTGATCATTCCTGAGAATGAAAGAGTCAATCAACTTAAACAAGAATATGAGCAAATTACAGCTGCAAATAAAAAAATTACACCAATTAAAACAAAGTTAAAAGACTTAACTACTAAGATAATTCCTGCATATATTAATTCAGCAGTTGATGCTCAAGATAGAAAGAAAAAAATAGATAACTGTACTAAAAAAATTAAAGAGATTGAAAAGGAAATTAAAAAATTACTAGAAGCATTATCCAAGGGTAATAGTGCTGAAAAGCAAGCTGCAGAATATTTAGGAGAAGCCTATCTTAAAAATTTACAATTAAAGCTTAGCTGTGTTACAAAACTGTTAGAGCTTGATGTATCAAAGTTATTTCATAATAAAGTTGATGGTGCTAATGCTTATTGGTTAGGGCAATGGAAAACACCTGAAGAAGTCATTGAAAATATTTTTTCTCAACTTAATTTTGACCAAGTTAATCATTTAAGTGAATATTTATTAAATAAGGAAAATGCTCGACTGAAACCTAAAGAAGAGAAAGAAGAGAAAGAAGAGAAAGAAGAGAAAGCAGAAAAGCCAGAGTTTAAATTTAACAAAGCAGGTACTTTTTATGCAGTTATGGAAAAGCGTAAAGATATTGTTGAAAATTTAGCTGAGTCTTTACAAAAAGATAAATTAATAGAAGTGGAGGCACCAGCTTCAAACTATCCATGTGTTATATTTGATTTTAGAAATTTACTTAATCATTTACAAAATTTACCTGAGATTGAGCAGTATGGAACTCTTAGAGGGCAGCTGGCTTTTAAAGAAGGTGAAATGACATCAAATACTATTAGAGTATTAAATAATTTACTATTAAGTTATCTAGCAGGGAAAATCAATCAAAAAAGCTTAGAGGCTTATGGTAAAAATTATATTGAAATTCAACCGCAAGGTTCATTTGGTAGTATAAGGCCTTCGATTACTGATACTGGGTTATCATTTCGATTATCACCAGGGCTTGTACCAGAGTCTTTTGGTGGAGTTGTTTGCGATGCTTATCAAGAATTGATAGTTGAGCTAAATTCAGAAGATACACAAAAAGTTTTATTAGGTTTGTTGAGTATAGAAGCCAAAAAAGATCCCCAAAATAAAGATGATGAATTTTGTACAAGAATGATCTCAAAAAATGCAGCAAGAATTAAAATTGCTGATTTAGCAAAAAATAACCATAATTTGCAGGATATTTGCAAGATTTTTGATCAAAGTCAGCAGATGATATTAGAGCAATTTAATCAATTTGAAGCTAAAAAAGAACATCAATTAGAAAATGAAAAAGAGAAGCTAGGGCTAAAAAAAGCTCAAGCACCAGATGAGTTATTAGCAATGTATCATAATTTGATTGATGTTTATTTTAAACATCAACAAAAATTTAAGGCAAGTGAAAATCAAGGTGTGAGTGATTTAGATAAAATCATTGACTGGGTAATTGCTCAACAACCAGAAAATAAAAATTACTCTGTTATTGCAACTAAGGTTGAATCACTTTGTCGCTTATTACAAATGCGCTATGAAATGGAGATACAAGTAAAAAGAAATAAAAGAATTACAAGCCAAGCTGAGAAGCCACAAGAATTAGCGCTTAAAGCATCTGTTGATTCAGTATTAACAGATGATGAAGATTATAAAACAGAGGCAACAAGATGTGGCATGTCAGGATTCTCTCACGCAATAAGAATCGTTAATCATGCCTATTCAAATTTAAAGTTTGAAGAAGGGGACAAGCTAAGTGGTGAGCTTTCTGAAGTTTACTTTGAAATTGATCATGAAACACCTAAAGAAATAATGAAGCAATTTAAAGAAGAAGCTTCACAAAAAATTGAATGTTGGGAAATAAATAAAACTGAAGAAGGAAAAAAAGCACATATTAAATTTGCAGATATTGCAGCCTTTCCTCGTCATAAGGCAGGAGAGAGTAAGCAAACAGTTTGGAAGAAGGACTGGGCAGAAATCAATGAAGATGATAGACCTGAAGTTTTAATAGTTGATATGACTTCAGGCACACAACAAGACTTAGATCACTTAACTGAGCAGTTTAATCAACCAGGCAGTGGTAAACCTTATGCAATGCTATTATTTGCTAGTGACAATAAATATGGTCAAGGTGGTGTTGATTTAGTCTCTATGGGTGAGCTACGATTGGTTACAAAATCTAAACAGCAACTTGATGGAAATGCAAGTGCACAAAATTTAACTAATCAGTTACAAGAAGCATTTCGTAGCTCTTTTGAAAAGCATGAGGAAAATAATACGGCAACTAAAGCATACCGAAAAGTTTTAAGTGAAGCAGGTTTACGTAGATCAAGTAAAAAATCAGCAGAATCAGGTAATATTTTTATTGCTGAGCCTGTGGGAGAAATAGCTAAGTTTGAAGAAAGCTCTAGTCAAGCAAGCGGACCAATAATTACACCAAGTCCATTCCAAAGTAATATTCCAGCCGCTATTGGGGCAGGTGAACTAAACTATATAATATAATACTAAAAGAAATATAGTTATAAACGCTTAATAAAATTTGCCTTTTTATTTAATTTCATATAGAATTTGACCCGCTCTTTGCGTTTCATTCTTGATTTAATCATAAAAGAGTAGAAACGCTTATCGCAATGTATAAGATAAACCGGAAGGAGTAAAATAAACATGCGTCATTATGAAGTTGTATTTATTGCGCATCCAGATCAAAGTGATCAGATGCCAGCGATGCTTGAGCGTTATCGCGAAATTATTGAAAAAGATGGTGGTAAAATTCACCGCCTAGAAGATTGGGGACGTCGTCAATTAGCTTACCCAATTGAGAAATTACATAAAGCACATTATGTATTAATGAATATCGAATGTAATCAAACTGCCTTAAATGAGTTGGAAGAATCATTCCGTTATAATGATGCGATTCTTCGCCGTTTGATTTTAACTAAAGATGAAGCAATTACTGAGCCATCAGTTATGATGTCTGAGTCAAAGAAAAAAGTTGAAACAGCGTCAGCTTAATTTTTAAGGAGTATTACTAATGCGTCTAAATCGTCGTCGTAAAATGTGCCGTTTCAAAATTGAAGGCGTAAAAGAAATTGATTACAAAGATCTAAATACGTTGAAAAGCTATATCACTGAAACGGGTAAAATTGTACCAAGTCGTATTACAGGTACAAGTGCTAAGTATCAACGTCAGATTGCAACAGCAATTAAACGTGCTCGCTTTTTAGCATTGTTACCTTATTGTGATCATCATTATTAATAGAAATTTATTTGAATTAGATTTAAGAGGCTTTTCAAGATGGAAATTATCTTAAAAGAAAAAGTAGAAAACCTAGGTAAGCTAGGTGATATGGTTAGAGTGCGTGCTGGTTATGCGCGTAACTATTTAATCCCTTATGGTAAAGCAGTTCAAGCAACAGCTGAAAATGTTAAAGCATTTGAAGCACAAAAAGCTGAACTTGAGCGCTTAGAAAATGAGCGTATTGTTAAAGCACAGGCTGATGCAGAGCAAATTCAAAGCAAAAGCTTTGAAATTAAAGCTCAAGCAGGTGAGGGCGGTAAATTATTTGGCTCTGTTGGTACAAAAGAAGTTGCTGATATTGTTAAAGAAACTTCAGGTATTGAAGTTGAACGTCGTCATGTGCGTATGCCAGAAGGTACGATTCGTCAGATTGGTGAATATCAAGTTAGTATTCACTTACATACAGGTGTTGATGTAACAGTAACAATTGTGGTTGCTGCGTTATAATTGATGATTGTATCTTTTCTAAAAGACACTAAAATAGAAGGCTGTGTATGAACACAGCCTTTTTTATTTTGGATGGATATTAATGGAAAATATAAATAATTTATATGCAAACTCAGACTACCAAAAATTAGAGCAATTAAAACAGCCGCCTTATTCTATTGATGCTGAACGCTCAGTTATTGGTGGATTATTATTAGATAATGATGCTTGGGATAAAATAGCAGACTCATTAATAGAGCGTGACTTTTATCGTAAAGAGCATCGCGTTATATTTAAAGAAATTACACGATTAGCTTCAAAGGAAGAACCCTTTGATGTGATCACCTTAAGTGAGTCGTTATTTGAAAGTCAACTATTGGATCAAGCGGGTGGTTTAAACTATCTAGCAGAATTAGCCAAAAATACGCCAACAGCTCAAAATATTGCAGCCTATGCGCGCATTGTAAAAGAACGTGCAAAATTAAGATCATTATTAAATACAGCGACTGATATTGCTGATCTTGTTTATGATCAATCAGGCCGTAAAAGTGATGAAATTATTGATGAAGCAGAGCGAAAAATATTCGCACTAGCAGAATCAAGTACTGCTTCAGCTGTTGGTCCAGAGTCAGTGCAAAATGTATTGCCTAATGTTATTGATAGGCTCGATAGCCTAATGGATGCAAAAGATGGTATTACAGGCACACCAATGGGGTTAAAAGATCTTGATGATATGACATCTGGCTTACATCCTGCAAACTTGGTGATTGTCGCAGGTCGACCATCAATGGGTAAAACACTTATTTCAATGAATATGGCTGAAAATATTGCAAGAACAGCAGATAAACCTGTTTTAGTTTTTAGTATGGAGATGCCTGCAGAAGATTTGGTTACTCGTATGATTTCATCTTTAGGACGTGTTGATCAAAGTTTATTAAGAAGTGGTAAATTAAATGATGAGCATTGGGCTAAAATTGCATCAGCGATGAAAGTGATCAGCCAAGATATGAAGATGTTAATTGATGACTCACCTGCATTATCACCAGCTGAAGTGCGTTCAAGAGCTAGACGAGTTGCCAGAGACCATGGCGGATTAAGCTTAATTATTGTTGATTACTTACAATTAATGCGTGTGCCAGGTATGGAGTCAAACAGAACGCAAGAAGTTTCAGAAATATCAAGGTCATTAAAAGCGTTAGCTAAAGAGTTACATGTACCTGTTATTGCGATCTCGCAGCTAAATAGGGGAGTTGATGATCGATCTGATAAACGCCCAATGATGTCAGATTTAAGAGAATCTGGCGCTATTGAGCAGGATGCGGATGTGATTATGTTTGTATTTAGAGAAGAAGTTTACCATAAAGATAAGCCAGAATTAAAAGGCATTGGTGAAGTGATTATTGGCAAGCAAAGAAATGGACCAATTGGTAGTGTTAGGTTAACATTTACAGGACAGTTTTTACGATTTAGTGACTATGCACCAGAGGAGCAAATAACAGGAGGTTTTTAGTGATGCAATGCCGGGTAGAAGCATTAATAAACAAGGATAGATTAACAGAGAATATTCAAGTATTGCTAAAAAAAGTAAAGCCTAATGAAGTATTGGCTATGCTAAAAGGTAATGCATACGGGCATGGTTTAGTAGAAGTAGCAGAAATTATTCAACCCTTTGTGAATGGGTTTGGTGTAGCAAGTTTTATCGAAGCACAAAAATTACGTGATAGCGGCATTAACTTACCAATTGTATTGATGTCTGGCTTTGTTGCTCAGTGCCAAATACCACATATGAAAGCATTAGATATAACGCCTGTTATTCATAGTTATTATCAATTAGAGTGGATTTTAGCTGAAAAAAGCACTTGGTATATTAATGCTTGGCTTAAAATCAATACAGGTATGAATAGGCTAGGTTTTGAGCTTGATGATGCAAAAAAGATTTATCAAATTGTAAAAGCAAATAAAGAGCGCTTTAAGCGACTGATTTGGTTAACGCACTTAGCAGAAGCTGAGTTTCCAGATTCAGCGATTTCATTAGAGCAGAAAAAACGTTTTTCAAAATTGTGCCAACAATATCCAGCAGATGCTATATCAATGGAAAACTCAGCTGGTTTATTAATGGATGATACTTTACCTTGTGATATCATAAGGCCGGGAGCTGCATTATATGGCATATCTTCTTTTGAAGCATTGGCTGAAAAAACACGCCTTTATTTTGATTATGTGATGACGCTTAAAAGTCGAGTTATTGCTTTACATGATGTCAAAGTAGGTAATACAGTTGGCTATAATGGCATTTGGCAAGCAAAGCGAGATTCAGTTATTGCAACGATCCCAGTTGGTTATGCAGATGGCTATCCTTATCGAACTCCAGAAGGTACACCCGTTTTAATTCGAGGGAAAAAAGTGCCGGTAATTGGTAAACTATCTATGGATATGATGTCAGTTGATGTGACAGAAGTTAAAGATGTTGCTGTGGGTGATGAGGTCATATTATGGGGTGATGAATTACCCATTGAAGAGGTTGCAACGGTTATTGGTGTTTCACCTTATAGTCTATCTTCTGGCTTAAGTGACCGTGTCGAGAGAAAAGTAGTCTAATAGTGATTAAAAATTAGACTTTTTCCTATAAAATCGTTACACTGTGAAGCACATTTCAAAGTGTAGTTTAGATAATAATCAATTAGTTGAATAAAGCTATAATAATAAAACGATAATTAGTGACTTATATGACAGAAAAAGTAAATTTATTAGGCCTTAATCGCCAGTCGTTACAAGACTATTTTGAATCTATTGGTCAAAAGCGTTTTCGAGCAGACCAAATGTTAAAATGGATTCATGCTCGTGGAATTACTGAATTCGATCAAATGACAGACTTAAGCAAGGCATTACGTCAAAAACTATCAGAAACAGCAGAAGTAATCGCACCTAAAGTAATTCTTGATAAGACATCAGATGACGGTACACGCAAGTGGATTCTTGAAATGTCGGGAAAAAATTGGATTGAAATGGTATTTATTCCAGAAGGTAAGCGGGGAACTTTATGTGTTTCATCCCAAGTTGGCTGTATGTTAACTTGTAGTTTTTGCTCTACTGCCAAACAAGGCTTTAATCGCAATCTAACTTCAGCTGAGATTATTGGTCAATTATGGATTGCTGCAAGATGCTTATCTGAATCTAAAAAAGAGCATGATAACAAAGTAACTAATATTGTTATGATGGGCATGGGTGAACCTCTAATGAATTTTGAGCCTGTTGTTGAAGCGATGTCGATTATGATGGATGATTTAGCTTATGGTTTATCAAAAAGACGAGTGACTTTAAGTACTTCTGGTGTTGTGCCAAAAATTTATGAGTTAATGGAAAAAATTGATGTATCTTTGGCAGTCTCATTACATGCGCCAAATGATGAACTTCGCAACGAATTAGTACCAATTAATCGTAAGTATAATATTGACTCATTATTAGAAGTTTGTCGCTTGTATGCTCAAAAAGGGCCACATAAGGATATTACTTTTGAATATACCTTAATGGAAGGTGTTAATGATGAAGTTGAACATGCAGAAGCATTAGCGAGATTATTAAAAGAAAAAGAAATTCCAAGTAAAATTAATTTAATTCCGTTTAATCCATACCCGGGGACGCCGTATAAAAGACCAAGTAATAATCGTATACACCGTTTTCAACAAGTTTTGATGCGCTATAATTATACAACAACGATTCGCCGAACCAGAGGGGATGATATTGATGCGGCATGTGGACAGTTGGTTGGTCAAGTTAAGGATAAGACAAAGCGCCAAGAAAAATACAAAGCAAAATTGGTTGTTGAAGCATAAGCTAATTAATGGTTTTTTAATTGTATTTTTTGGCTTATTGATTTCAGCTTGTGCCAGCCAAGAAACAAAAGAAGGTCAGATTAATCAACTGAAACAGGCTCAACAAGAAGAAATTAAGCCAGATTATGCAAAAGCTGCGATGTTAAATGCGCAGTTAGGTATTCATTATACAAAAGAAGGGATGCTTGATTTTGCTAAAAGAAAAATCTTAAAAGCACAAACTCAGGATGATGATTTAGCCATTGTGCATTATGCCTTGGGTTATTATTATCAAGCTTCAGGTGATATCCAAAAAGCAAATGATGCTTATAAAAAAGCGCTTTCAATTGACTCTGATAACCCACAAGCAATTATTTATTATGCAGCTTTTCTTTGTGCACAAAACCAATATCAGAATGCGCAAAATTATTTTAAAAAAGCGATTAAACTAGCAGATAATACGAATCTAGGTCAAAGTTATCAAGCCTTTGGAGTTTGTCAGAAAAATAATCAAAATTTTACAGATGCAAAGTATTTATTTGGTATGGCGTTAAAACAAAACCCCGATTTACCATTAAGTTATTATTCATTAGCTCAGATTTACTATCTTGAAAAAAATTATACAAAAGCAGATCAGTATATTCGTTATTACCAAAAAAATTACCCATTAACTGCTGCATCAATGACTTTAGAGATGGACATTGCAGAAAAACTACATCAAGGTAGTCGTGCTGCAACTTTAAGGCTAGAGCTTAATTCAATGTAAATCTTTAATAGTTAAATATAAGATGCCTAATATCAAAAAAGCAAAAGGAACAAGTGTTAAGGTAATGCCGATCCATGTACCATAACGTTTTCCAAAGCGCGCAATTGATTTTTTGATTGTTGGTGTAAACCAAGGAATATAACGTGTTACTTTATTACCTTTTAGATAAGCTTCTCTGTAACGTGCTTTAACATCTTCTGGGAAATGAAAATGGCATGATGCATAATATAGCATACGAGCATAGCGTGATGATGGCTTCCAAGTGCGCGGCTGATGTGCTTTGGGTTTGGGTAGTAATGCTTTGACTTCGTGTGCTTGATAGTCTAAATCATAGGCTAACGTTGTATCTAGTTGATAGCTGACTTCATGAGATGACATTTTGGCCCAGTCGCGTTCATTTAACTCAACCATAACACCCCATGCTTGATCCCCTGGGGCAGGTACAAGTGTTGCAAAGCCAGGTTCAATTAATGGGATACCTTTAATGCTAAATTGAATCATATAGCCAGGTAGGTAAGCTGCTTTACCTTTTCTTCTTATAATTTTATTGTGCATTAGCGCACCATAGACAAAATATTTATTGGTTCTTTTTCTAGTCATAAAGTTTGAGTTTAAATTTATTATCGTTAATTACTGCTTATTGTAGTATACCTTGAAAAAAGATAAATTGATGCATTGCAAGATATATTTTATTAGAAAATTATAAAATATTTGCATAACCATTAATGCCAACTAAAGGCCAATAGACTAATGCAACACTAATAAAAACAACATAACTGATCAATTTTAATATAAATCCCCAGCTCATTGCTCGATGTGGATTGACATGGTGACAACCGGTAACAATAGCCATTGCAGGTGTGCTAACAGGTAACATATAGGTTAAACCTGCACAAGTGGCAATGGCAACTGTAATTGCTCTTGGGTCAATGCCATATTCGCCAGCAAGTGCTAAGCCAATGGGTAACAGTACAGCAACTGCTGCAGCATTTGATACAAGTTCTGTTAAGACTAAAGCAATTAAGGAAATGAGCATAAATATAATCAGCGGCGATTGAATACCAGAATTGACAATTACATTAACCATTGCATGAGCTGCGCCTGTATCACGTAGTGTTGTGCCAAGTGCAATAGCACTACCATACATGACAAATATACCCCATTTTACATCCTCTTCAACTTCATTCCAGTTGGTAATGTTTAATGCAAATGCAAGGATAACACCAAATAATGCAATGGTATCTAATCCCCAACCAGTGCCAAATAAAATCCATAGAATAATGGTAATTGATAGAACAAGTAGTGTGTTGATCTCTCTTTGTGTCACCTTACCAAGTTTTTTCTTATGGCTAATTAAGGTTTTTCTAGCCTTCTCAATACTAATTTGTGTATTTCTAAGAATAAATAGAGTAATTAAAAAACAGACAGTCAGCATAATTAAGACAATAGGAATTGTCCATAATGTCCACTGAAGAAAGCTTATTGTTGCATTGGTTGTCTCTTGTAACATTCCAATGGCTAATGGTGCTCTTGCTCCACCTAGTAAAGTTGCAGTTCCACCAGTCATAGCGCCCCATGCCATACACATAAAAGCAGCAAATGCAAAATTATGACTATTTTTTTCTTCAACCGCATTAACGATTTCAGCAACAATAGGAAATAAAATAGCTGCAACAGCATGTTCACTAATAACAAATGCTAATAAGCTTGAGAGAGTAAAAATTGATAGTAATAATCGTCTTGGCCCTTTACCAAATCGAGTAATCATTGTAATTGCAATGCGGGTACTTAGGCCTGAACGCATCACAGGAGATGCTAGAATAAATGCACCGAGTACGAAAAATACAGCACTATTGCCAAAATATCCATAAACAGTTGATGCAGGGGCTGCTTGTGTTAATGGCAGTAAAAATAAAACAATAATTCCGGTAATTGCTAGTGGAAATGCGTTACTCATCCATAAAAATGCTGCAATGACAAAAATAATAAATGACATTTTAGCTTGATAAGAGAACCCTGGTAATTCAAAAGAATTTAAAATGACAAAAATAACAGCACTAACAATGATGCCTATTAGTGTCATGCGTTTATTCATATAAAGTAAAACCATAACTTATATTTTATTTATTCTAATTTTTATTAACACAATTAGTTTTGTCAAATAAAAACAGAGGTTTAAACTATTAACATGATTTAATTTTTAGTTTAAAAAAATTATACTATGTAGTGAATAGGATAAATGCTTGGAGGCAATATGGCTGGATGGATTTTATTACTGATTGTAATAATAACGTTAATTGGAATTTATTATGGTATTAAATTAATAAGTTGGAGTATTGTTACTGCTGCAATATTATTGGTAGCAAGTCTATCTGGCTTATTAGCTGGTACACCAAGGGTTATTTATTGGCTTGTATTTGCAGTCATTGCCATTGTATTTAATGCAAGTGCAATTCGTCGAGCATTAATAAGTAGCTACTTATTTAAAGTATTGAAAAAATCAACGCCCAAATTATCTAAGACAGAAGAGATTGCTTTAAATGCAGGGGATACTTGGGTTGAAGAAGATTTCTTTCGTGGTAGTCCAAACTGGGAAAAACTACATCGCATATCAAAGCATCATTTAACTGAGGAAGAACAAAGTTTTTATGATAATGAAGTTGAAGAGCTTTGTCGGTTAATTGATGATTGGAAAGTGATGAATAATCATGACTTAGATGAAAAAGTCTGGCAATACATGAAAGAAAAAGGTTTTCTCGGTTTAGTGATAGATAAACAATACGGTGGTAAAGGTTTTTCAGCAAAAGCACATTCTGATGTGGTTTATAAAGTAGCATCACGTTCTGGTGTCGGTGCTGTAACTGTTATGGTACCAAACTCATTAGGACCAGGTGAGCTTTTATATCACTATGGAACTGAAGAGCAAAAAAATCATTATCTACCAAGACTTGCAAAAGGTGAAGATATTCCATGTTTTGCATTAACTGAACCTCAAGCAGGTAGTGATGCAACTTCACTTGTTTCATCAGCAATCGTTACTAAAGGTGTTTTTGATGGTAAAGAAACCATTGGTCTTAAGCTTAATTTTAATAAGCGTTATATAACCTTAGCACCGGTTGCAACTTTAATTGGTTTAGCTGTTGACTTACAAGATCCAGATGGCTTATTAACTGAAGGTGCAGAAGGAATTACGTGCGTTTTAATACCACGAGATCAGCAAGGCTTAGAAATTGGTAATCGTCATTTGCCAGCTTATTTGCCATTTATGAATGGTACAGTTAGGGGTAAGGATATATTTGTGCCGATAAGCTATATCATTGGTGGTGCTAAAATGGCGGGTGAAGGTTGGCGTATGTTGGTAGAATGCCTATCAATTGGCCGTTCAATTTCATTGCCAGCACTAGGGACTGCATCTTCATCTGTCAGTTTTTATACATCCAGTGCTTATGCGCATATTCGTAAGCAGTTTGGTCTTGAAATTGGTAAATTTGAAGGCATTGAAGAGACATTAGGCCGAATTGGTGGCCTAAGCTATTTGGTTCAAGCAACACGTGAATTAACGGTTGCAGCGGTTGATGCAGGTATTAAACCTTCGGTTGCTTCAGCAATTGCTAAATATCATAATACCGAAAATGCAAGACAAACAATTTCAGATGCAATGGATTTACATGCAGGGCGTGCTGTTATTGCAGGTCCAAATAATTATTTATTGACTGCATACTTAGGTGTGCCGGTTTCTATTACCGTTGAAGGTGCAAATATAATGACGCGTAATTTATTGGTATTTGGTCAGGGTGCTATGGCCTGTCACCCATATTTGCAAGATGAGTTTTATGCAATTTCAGAGGATAATTTAGCTAAATTTGATGAATTATTATGGGCTCATGTTGGTTACTATGCTAAAAATAAAGTCAGAACAATTGCAACAAGCTTAACTGCTGGTTTATTAGTTAAAGCGCCAAATTCTCCTTTAAAGTCATATTATAAAAAACTAACACGTTTAAGTTATGCTTTTTCATGGGTTTCTGATCTATCCTTAATGTACTTAGGCGGTGCATTAAAGCGTAAAGAGCGTTTAAGTGCACGCTTGGGTGATATTTTATCTAATATGTATATGGCTGCAGCTGTATTAAAACACTTTAAAGATTATGGAGAGAATAAAGAAGAGTTACCGTATGTAAAGTGGGCATTAGATCATTGCTTATATCAAGCACAAGAAGCTTTATATGAATATTCTTATAATTTTCCTTCAAAAGCAATTGGTTGGTATATCAGAAAGTTGTGTTTTCCATATGGTCGAAGTTATCGTAAACCTTCTGATCATTTGGAGCATAAAATTACCCAAAGTGCGATGAAAAATGATGTATTTAGACAGCGTGTTGCCTCACGGTTATTTACTTCAGATAAAAGTACGCCATTGTATAAAGTCAATGAAGCATTTATTAAGCTTTTGGATGCTGAAGCACTTTATACTAAGCTTTATCAGGCAGTTAAAAAAGGTACCATTAAAAAAGCACCGATTGATGTGATGTTAAAAGTAGCGCTAGTCAATAATGTTTTAACAGATATAGAAGTGAAACAAATCAATGAAGCTGAAGCATTAAGGTTAGATGCTCTTGAAGTTGATGAGTTTAATTTTGACTACTTTCGTAATGAAAAAAATGAAATATCTGCAAAGAAAAAAGCGCCTAAAGTAAAAGCTAGCCCTGAAGTTTCTAAGGCTGATTCTGAAAATATCAAAGCGTAATTAACTGGTTAATTTGTAATAAAACTCTACTACTTTGCAATTATTTTATATGCCATAATTCTAAATGATACGGATTGTCATATAGATAAAAAGCTAGGGAGAGTTTTATGCCAAAGTCCCGAGATGAATGGAATTTACCAAAGCCAGAAGAGATCAAAAATACTGATCAGCTATTAAATGTTGCGGCATTTGATCACTTAAAGCAATTAGTCGAATTTATTCCAGAGATATTAAACCAAAGCAAAATTATACAGAACATTTATAAGCATTGTGGTGAAGAAGCAGAATATGATGCAAATTATGCATTCGGTAATTTATATAGTCAATTTATTAATTTTATTGAAGAACTAATAAGTACTTATAAGCAACTGAATAAAAATAAAGAGCTTGAAAGTTTAGACCCGTTGATTTTCGCTATTTTTTGTAATTCTAACCAAGCACTAGAGTATACTACGGCAGTTATTGAGCCAACAGTTAGAAAAATACATCAAACTTCAAATGCAATTGAAAAAGTTATTACAAATAAATTATATCCAAAAGAAGCATGGCTTAATACAAATAACCCTACCTTTGAAGGCTCATATAAAGGGCGTGGATACGCATCAGTAGCTGGCATATTAGCGTATCCGGAATATAAATCATTACAAAATACAAATATACCACAGGTTCTAAATTTTGAATTTAAACAAGATAGTAAGTTGCCAACCGAATTACGTATTGGAACCCAGGGGCAATATCACTTAGGTCATGCAAGAATCAGTCCCTTATTTGAACATTTTTTAGATGCACAAAAGAGATTATATCCTGAAAAAGCTATTACTCATGTCTATTTTAATAATTTAAGATTAGGTGAGAGCTGTTATGAGGCACGCTGGGAGAAAGACTTATCTGATCAACTTCATAATTTGGAATCTATGCATAGTAATGTTGCAGTTATTAGTATTCCTGCTGATTTTAAAATCAGTAGGCTGTCAACAACAGATAATTTTAAAGCATTATTAATTAATTCAGTAATGAAAAATAAACATGGATTTATGATTAGCCAAGTGGTTAGAGATAAACTATTTAGTCCTAGAGAGCATGAAAAAATTATCTTAAATGCCTTATTTCAAAATACATTAAAGCAATTGGGTTTATTAGAGCCTAAACGTGATTTTTTATCAGATATAGAGCAGCAAGCTGTATTTAATCACTTTTCTAAGTATTCATTACAAGATTATATTCTAGGCCAATTAGACCCTTGTACATTTAATAATAGTTGTAAAGATGGAATTGATCGCTCACGTGTTAGTTCATTAATACTCAATCTTATATGGTCTATTAATGCAGATAAACCAATTAGTGAAAAAGAGTTTTTAAGAGGTTTGCATGGTGCGTCTACTTTGGTTAAAGGTAGAGGCATGAATTCGAATAGCCAAAAATTATGGGCAATGGTTGATGTTTATTTAAAAGGTAATCCAGAATTAATAAAAAGTGGTGCAATTCCTCAGTGGCTAGTTGATTGGCGTGATAGTAATGAACCTAATCTAGAGAAAATTAAAATTAATTTATTAAGTCAATTAAAAGCTGAAAGTGAAAGTAAAAATTTATTAGGTTTAATTAACTTATTTGATCAAGTAATGGACTGGAATAATCTTGATAATCCCTATAGAGAGTTAGCACGTCAATTGGGTTGGAGTTTAAGTTCATATGGTTATACAAATAGTATCTATGAAGCTGCAGAGTTTTTGAAAAATAGTATATTAGAAAAGTCTCAACAGCAAATAAGCGAGATGAGTATAGAGTTAAAGGGCAAAGTTTGTGCAGTATCTGAAACGCATGCTCATCCATATCCATTTTGTCGTTTTGGGGAAACCAAACAAATGTCTGATTCAACTTATATTCAATTTAGAACTGATATAGATGAACAAAATAGACAGCAACTTGAAGGGAATATAAGCTTAGATAGTTTTTAAAAATTATTAACGTTATGCTTGCGAGGCTTAGGATAGTAATTATAATTAAGGCACTTACTTGACAAAATCTAACAGGCCTTAATTATGAAAAAAATTATTCAAACTGAGCATGCACCAGCAGCAATTGGAACTTACTCTCAAGCTGTATTATATGATCAAACGTTATATATATCAGGACAGATTGGCTTTGATCCTAAAACAATGCAAGTGGTTTCTGATGATTTTACTGAGCAGGCGCATCAAGTATTTAAAAATTTAGGTGCAATTGTTGAAGCTGCTGGTGGTGGATATAGTGATTTTGTTAAATTAAGCATTTTTTTAAAAGACTTATCTAACTTTGCACAAGTCAATGAGGTAATGGGGCAATATTTCAATCAGCCTTATCCAGCAAGGGCTGCCGTTGAAGTTTCACGTCTACCAAAAGATGTTGCAATTGAAATTGAAGGTATTGCTTATATTGCTTAAGGCGCTAAATGACAAATTAGCCACTCTTTAGAAGATATATCACTACGTTTATAAATCACGCGTTCATGTAGGCGGCTGTGTCGGCCTTGCCAAAATTCTATGATTTGAGGCTTTAAGCAATAACCTCCCCAATGTTTAGGACGTGTCACTTTTTTTGATTTAAACTGTTGCTGCGCTTTTTGATAAGCATCAATAAGTTCTTGATAGCTTGAAATAGTTTGGCTTTGTTTAGATGCCCATGCACTGATGCGACTACCTCTATCGCGTGATTGGAAGTACTCATCAGAAATCTCTGGACTAACTGGATCAACAGTGCCTCGAATACGTATTTGGCGATGTAAATCTGGCCACCAAAATAACATTGAAGCTTGGGCATTACATTTTAATTGTTCTGCTTTAGCACTGGTGTAATTGGTGTAAAAAACAAAGCCATTGTCATCAAAAGCTTTTAATAAAAGCATGCGATTATCAGGCATATTGTGTTCATCAACCGTAGCCAATGAAAAAGCATTTGGTTCGGTAATTTTGGTTTTATTTGCTTCTTCAAGCCATTGGTGAAAAGCAAGAAAGGGGCAATTACCAAGCTTATTTTGAAATAAGGCACGGTTTGGGTAATTAATACGCCAAGTATTTAATTTTGTCATTGAGTCTACTATTATTTCCATCTCATTATTCAGATGTTTAAAAAATAACAATTTTATCGAGCAAAAAAAAGTAAATTGCATTAAAATAATTCAAATTTTATAATTGAGTCGTTTAGGAGCCATAAATTCATGTCAGATAAACGTTTGATGATTATTGGTGTTGCAGGCGCATCCGGTTCAGGAAAAAGTCTATTAGCTAATACAATCGTTAATGAGTTAGGGTCAGATCGAGTTGTTGTAATCTCTGAAGATCATTATTATAAAAACCGCCTTGACTTAACTTTAGAAGAACGAGCAAATATTAATTATGATCATCCAAGTGCATTTGATCATGACTTGATGAAAGAGCAGCTGCAAATGTTATTAAATGGTCAATCGATTGATGTACCTATTTATGACTATGCTACACATTCAAGGACTGATCAAGTGATGCCCGTTAGTCACCAAAAAGATATCATCGTACTAGAAGGTATCTTATTATTTGTTGATGTGGCGTTAAGAAAGATGATGGATATTCGTATTTTTATGGACACACCTTTAGATATCTGCTTTATCCGAAGACTTTTACGAGATGTAGAAGAGCGAGGACGTAGTTTAGATAGTATTGTAAAACAATATCACCAAACTGTAAGACCAATGTTTTTGCAATTTATCGAATCATCAAAACAACATGCGGATATTATTGTACCCAATGGCGGTAAAAATCGTATTGCGATTGATTTGATTCAAGCCAAATTAAAAGAATTACTCAATCATGATTGAGTATTATTAGTTGTTTTATTCGTTTCTTTATTATCAGGTGATTTTTTGTCTATCATCTTTGAGTTAGGCAGGCTCATTGTATCTTTGGGTTTTGATTGGTCAGTTTTAGCTGCTAATCCAAGCCATTGATTAATACTATATAAGTCTTGTGGTGCTAACGTTCCTGCTTGTTGTTTAAGTGTTAGCATATCATTAATATAAGCATATTTAGATTGCGCATACTCTTGTTGTGCTTGAAGTAATAATTGTTGTTGGTTTAATAAGTCAACAATTGTGCTGGTACCAACATTATATTGTGCGCGCATGGCTTTAAGTGAACTTTCATTGGCAATAACAGCTTGCTCATATGCGGAAACTTGACTGATATCAGACATGACGGTTAAATATGCTTGACGTACTAAGCTTTGTGCATCACGTTCACTTTGTTTGAGTGTGTATTGTGAAGATTTTAGTGTATATTTACTTTGCTTTAATGTTGCATAGTCACTACCGCCATTAAGTAAGTTCCAAGTGCCAGTAGCAGTTAAGCTTGCCGTATTGGTTACTTCATCTGGGTTTTGTTGATAGCTATCAGAACGGCTAGCTGTTGCAGTACCAGTGACAGATGGTAAGAAATTACCCCAGGCAATATCAACTCCTTCTTTTGAAACTTCAGTTAGAAATTGATTTGAGACGATATTAAGATTCTTCTTCATCGCCGTATCAACCCATTTTTGCATATTAGTAGGTTCTGGTTTGGCAAATGGGAAGTTATTTTTTAATGGCGTAACATCGATAATCATAGTGCCAGTAATTTGTGCTAATGCCTCATAGGAGTTTTCTAAATTATTTTTAGCTTGTACGGTATCAGCAACAGATTGTTCATAGTTTGCTTTTGTAGATTGAACATCAGTAATTGCAGCTAGTCCAACATCATACTTTTGTTGTGTTTGTTTTAATAATTCAGCATTCCACTGTTGGCTTGCTTGGTTATAGGCAAGATTATCTTCAGCTTGTAGAATATTAAAATAAGCGCTGGCAACATCAATAATTAAAGTCTGTCTGGCTGTGTCATAAGTAATAGCGTCAGCTTTAGCTTGGTATTGTGCTTGTGTATAAGTAGACCATAAGCCAAAATCAAATAATACTTGAGATAAAGTAGCCGTATTTACATTACTAAAATACCATTCTTTTTGGCCAGCTGCAGCTTGGTTTGTGTAGTTGTAATTAAACTGGCTGGTAACACCAACATTGGGTAATAATGCACCTCGAGCAATACCGACACCTTCTATATTGGCTTTAAATGTTTCAAAAGCTGCTTGATATGTTGCATTATGTTCACTGGCAATATTATAAACTTGCTTTAAGTTATAATAGTTTTGATCATTACTGTTAGCATAACAAAGTCCAAAAGACAGTATCAGTGAACTAGTAATCGTTAATAATCGATATCGCATCATCGAATGCTCCTTAAAGTTTAAAAAGTAAAACGCTCAGGTTGCTGAATTGAATGTAATGGTGGTACAACTGTTTCAAATATTTTTTTGGTTTCTAACTCTGTATCACTAGTACGGGTAATTAAGGTTGCCTCCATAACATGAGCATCTGCTTGGCCAACAATTACAAATAAGCGTCCACCTACATTAAGTTTATCACAAAATATTTTTGGCACTTCTGGTGTTGAGCCTGTAATAACGATGACATCGTATGTCATTTCATCTTTAAACTCATTGATGGCATCGGCTGTAATTAATTTAACATTAAATACGCCCAGTGATTTTAGCTTATGTTTAGCTTGTGTAATAAATGAACTATGGATGTCAACACTAACAACAGATTGAGCTAGTTTGGCTAGAAGGCCTGTAAAATATCCACTACCCGTGCCAATTTCAAGTACAGTTTCAGAAGCTTGAATATTCAGCACTTCTAAAATTTTAGCTTCAACCATCGGTTTTAGCATACATTCATTAAAATCTAAAGGGATACTAAAATCGCCATAAGCAGACTCTTTGAAGCGTTCTGGAACAAATTTTTCACGTGGTAAATCATAAAAAGCATTTAAAATACGTTGATCATTAACGCCCCAGGTTCGTATCTGTTGCTTGATCATGTTCATTTTGGCTGTATTGTTATTCATAAGTAGGCTATCAACTCATAAAATCTTAGCTTTTTTCAATAGCTGAAATTTTAGCATACTCAAATTTATGCGCTATTAAAATTTACATTTATCTAAGTAATTATGCACTTAATTTTTGTGCTTTGCTAAATTTCTTTTCAGCCATTTTGCGTTTTAATGGTGATAGGTGGTCAAAAAAGGTAATGCCATTTAAATGATCAGTTTCATGTTGAATACAAATACCTTTTAATCCATCAGCTTCTAATTCAAAAGATTTGCCTGTCTCATCATAGGCTTTTACTTTGATTTTTTCAGCACGGTTAACTTTAACAAATACTCCAGGAAATGATAAACAGCCTTCTTCAAATAACGTACTACCATGGCTTTCAATTATTTCAGGGTTAATAAAACACATACCCTTAGAGCGATCTTCAGATAAATCCATAACAAATATTCGTGCATTAATACCGACTTGAGTTGCAGCAAGGCCAATACCTCTGGTGTGATACATCGTTTCAAACATATTTTTAATCGTTTCACTTAAACTTTCAATTTGTTCGATATTAACGTTATCAACTTTCTTTTTTAAAAATGGGTTAGGGTACTTTAAAACCTCAAGTAATGCCATGATAATTATCTACCTTTTAAGAGTCATCTTTTGATTCTAATTAAAGTTATTAAACTATTATAATTTCACTCGATTTTATCATTTTACCCATATAAAGTATAGCCTGGTGTTTATTTAGGTAAGATTTGTTATGGATGATTATGAAGTAGATATGAAATTTTTATTAAAAATATAACTTAAAAATCCTTATATTTGTCTAAACTTAATAGTAAAGCCTAAATAATCTGGTGGGTTGTGTGTATATATTTGAACAGGTATTTATTTATCTTTTGGCCGCAGTGATTGCAGTGCCTTTAGCCAAACGACTTGGTTTGGGGTCATTATTAGGTTATTTAATTGCAGGTATTATCATTGGACCATTGATTGGTTTTGTTACTGATAATTTAGATGGTGTTAAGCATTTCGCAGAATTTGGTGTTATCTTAATGCTCTTTATTATTGGTCTTGAGCTTAAACCAAGTGTTTTGTGGCAGATGAGAAAACAGTTAGTAGGTTTAGGTGGATTGCAGATAGTTTTATCTACAATAGCATTAGCGATTGTTGCATTATTATGGGGATTTCATTGGAATCAAGCCTTAACAATTGGTCTTATTTTATCACTATCTTCAACGGCAATTGTCTTACAGATTCTACAAGAGAAAGGTTGGCTTAAAACAAAAGCAGGTCAAAGTTCACTTGCAGTATTATTAAGTCAAGATATTGCGATTATTCCTATTTTTGCATTATTACCGCTACTAGCATTAGGTGATTTTAGTCATCTTAATGGACACCAGTCATTAATTAAATTACCTGGTTGGATGCAAGCTTTACTTATTTTAGGTGTTATTTTAGGGATTATCTTAATCGGTCGTTTTTTGATTAGGCCATTATTTCGCTATATTGTACATCTTAGAATGTTAGAGATTTTTACAGCATTTACTTTATTACTTGTTGTTGGTATTGCATTATTAATGAATAACTTAGGTCTCTCTCCTGCATTAGGTACATTCCTTGCTGGTGTTGTTTTGTCCGATAGTGAGTATCGTCATGAAATAGAAAGCCAAATTATGCCATTTAAAGGGATGCTGATGGGCTTATTTTTTATTTCAATTGGCGCAAGTATTAATTTTATGCTGTTAATCAATGATTTATCGACAATTATTATTTGGTCTGTGATATTGGTAGTTATTAAATTTTTAATTCTTGCACTATTGGCAAAGCTATTTAAATTAGGCAGCGGAGATTTTTGGTTATTTAGTTTGGGATTAGCACAAGCTGGTGAATTTGGCTTTGTATTATTTGCATTTGCAGATATTTCACATATTTTAGATGATCAAGTTGCAGATATGTTTGTATTAGCAGTTACTTTATCTATGATGCTTACACCATTATTATTTATTTTATTTGAGCGAGTAATCCAACCAAAAATTGCTTATAAGATGCATCATAATAATCTTAACCATAAAGAATATGCGGTTGTTGCTGGTATTGGTAGATTTGGGCAAGTAATTACACGGCTACTAAACGGTAATGATTATCTAACATCGGTTGTTGATCATAATGCTGCATTAATTGAACAATTTAATAAATATGGTGGGCAGGGCTATTATGGTAGTGCATTAAGTCTTGAATTATTAGAGCAAGCAGGTATCAAATCAGCTAAGTTATTCGTTGCAGCAATTAATGACCGTCGAGTACAAGTTGAATTAGTTAAGTTAATTAAGCACCACTATCCTTATAAACGTGTTATTGCGCGTGCCATTGATCGTCATCATGTCTATGAGTTAGAAGAAGCAGGTGCTGATTATATAGTTAGAGAAACATTTGAAGCAGCGATTGAGGCAGGTTATCAATCATTATTATTTTTAGGTGAAAAACCAGATAGAGCAAAATTAAGAAAAAGCCTATTTAAAGCTTATGATTTACGCCTTGTTAATGAGCTTAAACTAAAATGGCAAAAAAAGAATAAAGATAAAGCATATGTTGACCCACAAACATCAATGATTAATGAGTTAGAAATTATTCTTAAAAAAGAAGTAAAAAAAAATAAGTAAGCCATTAATATGGCTTTTATCCATTGCTAATCAAGTAAGATTAGGTATCATATAAAGCAATTTTATACAGTTGATATTAAAACTATCACGAAAATGATCTGTTTTAGGATAAAATAATGGCAATTAAAGTATTTGATTTAGAGCTAGTGAGCGCTAAAATGATTACACCAAATGTTAAGCATTTAGTGTTAAAACGAGTCGATGGTGAGGCATTTGAATTTACCGCAGGGCAATTTATTACGTTTTTATTTGATTGTGGACAAGCAAAGCCCAAAAGAAGAAGTTATTCAATCGCAAGTATGCCAAAAGAGAATAATAATCCATATGAAATTGAAATAGCAGTTTCCTATGTTGAAGGTGGTATTGCAACTAAGAATTTATTTGAAATGCAACCTGGTGACCAATATAGCGCAACAGGCCCAGCAGGTAGGTTGGTTTTACGAGATGAACCTGTAAAACGACTAATTTTAGTAGGTACAGGGACTGGAATTGCACCTTATCGAGCGATGTTACCTGAATTGGCGGATAAAGTAACGAAAACCAATATTCAAGTAGAAATTTTATTGGGTGTTCAGTATCGAAAAGATGCATTATATGCTGAAGACTTTTTACAATTTGCTCATGTTTATGACAATATTAAATTTACTGCCTGTTTAAGTAGAGAAGCTGAAGACTTAGAAAGTCATGAACATCAAGGCTATGTTCAAAGTAAGTTTGATCAATTAGCTTTAAACCCTTTAGAAGATGTCGTTTATCTTTGTGGTAATCCTGATATGATTGATCAGGCTTATGAGTTACTGAAAGAAAAAGGCTTTGATATTAAAAATGTACGTAGAGAAAAATATATTTCTTCAAATTAATGCATCAGCCAGTGGGAAATACCATTAAGATTTAGTAAACTGGATAGTTAATTAAAAGAAATTTCAAAAATGGAAAGACTTACTAATTAAGGAGTAAGCCCTGTGGCAGTTAGGCATAAATTTATCTCAGTATTTGTTATAAGTGTTTTAATGGTGTTCTTACCACTTTCGGCTATGTCTTTTACGGATTATACTGTCTCAAGAGGTGATACTTTATGGGGAATTGCTGTTAAGCATAAGCCTTCTGGTGTTTCGACATCAGATATGATTAAAGCAATTAAAGGCTTAAATCTATCATCGTCTCCAGCAGTTGTAGATAATGTTGTGCGCCTAGGTGATCAGTTGTCATTACCCGATACTAAAGCTGAGGTTGATCAGGCAATTGCAAAGCTTGATCAGGCACAAGATAACTATCAAAAAATTCAACGAAATGGTGTGCATGCTGATAATATAACAAATACCCAAACAAAAACACAGCCAGAAGCATCCGCGACGAAAATAGTTTCAGTTCAATCGATGAAGCAAGCACCAAAAACAGCTGCTGTTGCTTCAAGTCAATCAGAACCAACAAATACAAATAATAGTGTTGATTCAAATAATCATGCAATTATCTCATCAGTTGATCATACACAAAGTCAAGTTACTCGAACGGATCAAGGTTATACTTTATCTGTTAATCAAGCACCTGTGAAAAAAGATAGTCAAGATAGTGGTGGTCATATTGGTAGTACCATTATATGGTTGATCGTTATTGTCATTATTATTTTAATTATTGTTCGTAGGTTACGTAAAAAGAAACATTTAAGAAATCAAAATGACAACTTAGACTATCAAAAACGTACACCTCAAGCTGGTAGTTTAGAAGGTGGTTATCAACCTAAGGCTGAGCTAGATGCATCAAATATTTCTGAAGTTTTAGTTGAGGCGATGCTATTATTAAATGATGGGCGTTATGATGATGCGCGCCATACATTACAACAAACATTAAAACTTAAACCAGATAGTATTGAAATCCGTATGAAATTAATGGAAGTGTATGCAGCAAGTGGTGATGAGATATCATTTAATAGTGAACGTGATTATCTAGCGGCACATTTAATGAGTCATGATGACGAACGTTGGCAGGAAATTGATGAAGTCTATCATCAGTATTTTATTGCCAGAGGTTAACTTTTTATTCTTATTCTATTTTTATATTAAATTACCTATACTTAAATCTAAGATTAAATCAAAAAGGCTGTTATTAGTTTAAGACGATGGCATTGTTAGATGTAAAGGATTTACATATCTGGCTTAAAGATCAAGATCAGTGGTTTAAAGTTGTTAATGGTATTAACTTTTCGATTGAAAAAGGTCAAGCATTTGCGTTGGTCGGGGAGTCTGGCTGTGGTAAAACAATGACTGCAAATGCAATTATGCGCCTTTTACCTTACCAAGCACACTATATTCAGCCCAGTGAAATTTATTTAAATCAAAAAAATCTTTTAAATTTATCTGAAGTGAAGATGCGTAAAGTTCGTGGTAGTGAAATATCAATGATTTTTCAAGAGCCTTCATTGGCATTGAATCCAGTATTAACGGTTAAACAACAATTATTAGAGGCTTTACTAGATAGTAAAAACAAAGTACAAGATGCCTTAATGTTGCTTGAGAAAGTACAAATTGCAAATGCAAAGGCATTTTTAAATCGTTATCCATTTGAACTTTCAGGTGGCATGAAACAACGGGTAATGATTGCAATGGCATTAGCTGCAAAGCCGTCATTATTAATTGCAGATGAATCAACAACAGCACTAGATGTTACTGTCCAAAAAGAGATTTTACAATTACTTAGATTACTACAAAAACAAGAAGCGTTAAGTTTATTATTTATCAGTCATAATTTAATGCTAGTTAGAGAAATAGCCGATGAAATCGCTGTAATGAAATCAGGTAAATTAGTTGAAAAGAACCAAACAGAAGCTTTTTTTAATAATCCTCAAGACCCATTTAGTCGTAAGCTTTTAAAAGCGCTACCAAACGAAAAGTTAGCCGTTGGGCCAGTAGCGTCAAATAAGATTATACTAGATGCACAGTCGATCTCTGTACGCTTTCCAATTAAAAAGGGTTTTTTCAGGCGTACTATTGGCTATCAAGTAGCCTTAGATAAGGTAACGCTTCAGTTAAAGAAAGCAACAACCTTAGCCGTAGTAGGTGAATCTGGTAGTGGTAAAACAACGCTTTTAAAATCATTATTAAACCTGGAAAAACATCGCTGTAGTGGAAAGATTTTTTATCATCATCATAACTATGATCAATTATCAAATCGAGCTTTTAAACAGTTAACTCAAAGTGTACAAATCGTTTTTCAAGATCCATTTTCATCAATGAATCCTAAGTTATTAATTAAAGATATTTTATCTGAAGGTTTGGATGCTTATCGATTATATAGAGATAAAAATGACCGCTATGCCTATTTAGTAAATTTATTAGAAAAAGTAGGTTTAAATGAGGATGCATTATTACGTTATCCGCATGAGTTTTCAGGTGGTCAACGCCAGAGAATTGCAATTGCACGTGCATTATCGACTGAACCTGATGTGTTGTTACTAGATGAACCAACCAGTGCATTAGATGTGTCCGTTCAATCAAGTATTTTACAATTATTAGAAAACTTACAAAAAGAACAAGGCTTAAGCTATTTATTTATTAGTCATGATTTGATGGTTGTCGCATCTTTAGCTGATGAAGTAATTGTAATATTCCAAGGTCAAGTGGTTGAATACGGTATAGCTAGTATTGTGCTTAAATCGCCACAACACCCATATACTGAAGCTTTATTAAGTGCAATTCCAGGTAAAAAGTATTTTAATTCTCAAGATTCTAAACTCCCACTAGACATTCAAACGCAATCTGTTACATTAAAGCAAACAGTAACTGGCTGCTTATATCATAAGCGTTGTAAGTATGCACAAGAACAATGTAAAGATCTTAAGCCAGAATTAACTGGAAATAAGCATAAAGTACGTTGCTTTTATCCATTAAATTAAATCAACATAGCATTTTTATTTATATGACTAAAGAAAGAAAAACAGGTGTTTTATATATTGTTGCAACACCCATTGGCAATTTAAATGATATTACCTTAAGAGCATTAGAAATTTTAAAAACAGTTGATTTCATTCTTGCTGAAGATACAAGAGTAACCGCTAAATTACTCACACATTTTGGTATTCAAAAACAGCTTATATCGTATCACCATTACAATGAGAAAAAGCGTATTGATGAGATTGAAAAATACTTAACTGAAGGTAAATCAATTGCCTTAGTTAGTGATGCTGGTACACCTTTAATATCAGATCCAGGTTATGTGATTGTAAATCATTTAAGAGAAAAGGCATTTGAGGTTATTCCAATTCCTGGTGCCTCAGCTGTAATAGCTGCTATTTCTGCTTCTGGGTTAAAAACAGATCAATTCCAATTTGTTGGTTTTTTGTCTTCTAAGCGTAAAGCAAAAGAAGACCAGTTAACGCAAATCAAAGCCTACTATGGTACGAGTATCTTATATGAAGCGCCACATCGATTAATTGAGACATTAAAAGCAATCGATTTAGTTTTTGGTGAATATAATCAAGTTGTACTAGCAAAAGAATTAACAAAGCAATATGAGCATTTTATTAAAGGTAGTGCTCAAGATATTTTAACTTGGTTAAATGATGATGTTTTAAGGCAAAAGGGAGAGTTTGTTATACTTATCCAAGCACCGTTTGTAGAAGATGGTAATAACAACTCTGAAATAGATGCCAAGCTTACAGATACACTGAAAATATTATTAGATGAGCTTTCTTTAAAACAAGCAGTTGCAATTACAGCAAAGCTTTTTAATCAAAAGAAAAATAAGTTATATGATTATGCATTATCATTAACAAATAATAAGGAACAATCGTGATAAAGCGCATAGTATTTGCACTAAAAGAGTTAAAAACTTATAGAAAAGATTTAAAATACATACTTAATGATACCTCTTTTACTGTAAATAGTGTCTTAGATTTAGACTTAGTAAAAATAAAGCAATCGGGTATTGAAGTCATTGTACTTGATTTTGATGGCGTCTTAGCAGCACATGGAGAAAATGAGCCTTCTAAAGAGGTAAAGGTATGGCTTACTAAGTTGGTTAATCTATTTGGTGGGGATCATATTTATATCTTATCGAATAAACCAACTGAAGTTCGATTAAATTATTTTAAAAAGTATTTTCCTTTATTTCGTTTTATATCGGGGGTAAGAAAAAAACCTTATCCAGATGGTATGGAGAAAGTAATTCAACTATCAAAAACAAATGCTAAGCATATCGCACTAATAGATGATCGTTTGTTAACAGGCTGTTTGGCAGCATTGATTGCAAAGGCACAACCAATTTATATTAAAAAAGCACAGTCAAATTATAAAAAAAGACCAATCGTTGAATTCTTCTTTGCTTTTTTAAGAAGTACTGAGCGGTTTTTTATGCAATTTTAGCTTATTAAATAATCAATATGGGTAGCTACTACCCATGACATCATTTTTTTATCTAATCATAATCAAACTTGATCAGTAGGTTTAGATTATAAGGGGTGTAAAAATGAAAAGGTTTATTTTCTTAGCTATATTTTTATCATTAATCACTTATGGTTATGCTGATTCAAATGTAACAAATATAAATAACGTTAGAGATTATTCAGGCTTTGGGGTTAATTTTGATCCACAGCTATATTATGGAAGTGATCATCAAGCCTCATCCTATCTTTTTGATATGGTTAATAAGCTCGATCAAAGAAATATCGCTTTAATACAGGAGATGGGAACTTTTGCAGATATTGGTATAAGTAGTGCAATTGCAAGTAATTTGCAGACAAATTTTGTTAATGATGTTAATCATGCTAAAAATGTGAAAAAATTAAGTTTTGTTATTTATAGCCCTTATCATAATTTTTGGATTGCAAGTAATTCAGCTGATTCTAATCCTTGTATTGGTAAAAATGCTAATATTCAACAATGCATACTATTAGTAAGAAGTTATATTAAAACCTGGCTTCATAATAATGCTAAAGCCCAGTTAGTTTGTCGACATGCTGGTAGTACTATAGCCAATAGAAATTGTCAATTTATCATTGGAAATGAACGTTTTGTTATGGTTGCGTCTAAGATAAATAATCACTGGTGGTTTAATAACTTAGGTAGTGGCTATAATGATTTTGAAGATATGTTATCAATGCCATTAATTATTGATGCACTACATCAGGAGTTGGCAGCTGAAGGCTATTATAATTTAACACCAAGTGGTAAGGTAGCTGTGCCAGTAGGCATTAATCATACCGTGGCAACGGGTAATACGCTTGATAACCCAACAAAGCCGTCGAATAAAACGATTTCAGTAGGCTATAAGCCAGTGATGATGAAATATAAAGCAACAATGCAATATGTTATCAACTATAGAAATCTTAAAAATTCGCAAACAATAAAAGATCGTTTAATTGGCTTCTGTCAAGCACCTGAAGTCAGCGTTAATGGATTAGTCAATGATGATGATAGTCAATATATAAACTTAGCAAGTCATTGGCAGCATAATGCATTTGCTCAATATAACAATAAATACTTAAAATTTTCAACAACAGATAGTTTGTGTGACTATTTTATGAAAGTGTTAGCTTGGGGAGCAACTAATCAGTATTTGGATAAAATAGATAATAAAGAACATTATCAAATTAATATAATAGCAGCACATGTTTATCCTTATTTTGTTCAATATATGCAGAATACTCCAGCATTAGCAACAATGCTTAATCAAGTCTATCAACCATTAAAAACTTACCTGGCTTCAATTAATTTATCTTATCAGTTAAGTCAAGTTTTCCAACTAGGTGAAACGGGTTATGCGGATGTAGCAACTAATCGATCTGGACCAAAAGCGTCAGTTACTAATCAAATTAATTATATTAATGATGTTTTAAATACCTTTAATCATAATAATGCTAATAATAAGTTAAGCCTTGTTAATGGAGATAAAGCTAATGTAATTTTTTGGACTGCTTTTGATTCAGCAAGTAGCTTAGATGCCGCGCACTGTATTCATGAAAATTATAATATGGGGCTTTTTTATAGTTATTTCCCGCTTTGTAAAGGCATTGGGCAAAGTTGTAATGGTCAAGATAAAAGCCTTAGCTGTCAGGCTCCAAGTGCATAAGTTAATGTAAAACATGCTTATGATAAAACTATAGTTGAAATTAATAGATATATCTTTTAGTCTTTAGCTCATTATGTAAATAATTTTAGAGTATTATATTTTGAGTATTAATATACATCATCATAAGATTGGTTTTATTGCATTAACCGCAATTGGGATAGGTACAATGATTGGCTCTGGGTGGCTTTTTAGCTCATTCTATGCTGCTAAAATTGCAGGGCCTTCAGCCTTTTTAGCTTGGCTTGTAACGGCGGTTATTATTTTAATACTCGGTTTATGTTTAGCTGAAATATCATTTAATTATCCTAAAAGAGGATTAATGGCAAGGCTTTTAGTGATTAGCCATAATAAAGAATTTGCCTTTATTTGTACTATTGCAACCTGGTTGGGATTAACTGCTGTCATTGCAACAGAAGCAGAAGGGAGTATTCAGTATCTCTCATCATTATCAGCGACAATTAGCCCATATTTATTTGATACAGTAACACACCAATTAACCCATATTGGCCTATTAGTTTCAATTTGTATGGTGTTATTATTTGGCGTAATCAACTTTTGGGGTGTAAAAATTCTATCCCATAGTAATGTTTTATTAACAGTTGTAAAAGTTTGTATACCTACGATAACAGCAATCTCAATTATGCTCGCAAGCTTTAAGTCGAGTAATTTTCACTCTACTGGCCATGGGTTTATGCCGTATGGATTTTCTTCGGTATTCTCAGCAATGATTGGCGCTGGCATGATTTACTCTTTTAATGGTTTCCAAAATATTGTTTCATTTTCATCTGAGGCAAAAAACCCTAAGCGTGATATACCTCTGGCTATGATTCTATCAATTATCATAACCTTATTAGTTTATATGGTGCTTCAGACATCATTTATTGGCTCTATTGATATCTCATCAGGTTGGAAGAATTTAAATTTCACTAGTCCATTTGTTCAAATAACCATGATGTTGAATTTAAATTTAATGACGATTGTTTTATATGTTGATGCAGTAGCTTCTCCTTCTGGTACAGGATTAATATATACAGGCTCTACAACTAGAATGTTAACTGGGATGTCAGAAGATAAACAAATGCCGGCATTTTTTATGAAAATGTCTAAATATAATTTCAGCCGACGTTCTTTAGTAACGACGATTTTATTAGCCATTGTTTTTTTAGTAATGTTTAAATCATGGGCTTCTTTAGTCTCATTTTTATCATTATTTTATGTGATTTCTTATATGTCGATTCCAGTATGTTTGGGTAAGCTTCGAGCCCATAAGATTAAGGGGCAGTTTTCAATACCTTTTATCCAGTTTTTATTACCATTTATTTTTGCATTTTTATCGATTTTATTTATATTTTCAGGTTTTCCTTATACCGTTTATGTTGTTGGTTTTATCTGTTTGGCTTTTATTGGTTATACATTAACGCAAATGAGATACCATGATAGCTTTTTACAAGTTGTACTGAAATCATCACCATTATTATGCCATGTTATTGTCTTAGCCGTATTGTCAATGCTTGGGCCATTAAAATATGGTGGTATAGGCCTTTTATCGAGTAATCTCTTTTTTGGATTAATTGTTATCGTTTCATTGATAACTTACTTTTTGGTTACTTATGTTTATAAAAGTACACCTGAGCAAGTGGTTTGAGTGCTTTTGTTACAGACTTAATATTTAGTTTTTCAAATTATTATTGGAGTGTTAGCTCTGCGACAGAGCTACAAGAAATGCAGAAGAGCCAATAGATTTTGTTATATCAATTATTACCTAATCCATCTATAATGATACGACCAAATCCAGCAGCTACATCAGCAAATCCACGTCTAATAATATGCTCAGGTTCTTTTGGTTTAGATGATGGTGTTGATTTATTTTGGCTGTTAGTTTTTGGTTTGGATGATGATAAGCTATGGCTAGCACGTAATTGTTCATGCTGGCTAGAGTGAGATGATATATATGGCCTTTTATTATCATGTGAATGTTTTATGCTTCCTACTTGATTTTTCAAAGGCTTGTGATGTTCCTCCATTTTGGTTATACAGGTATTTATTTTATCATTTAATTCTCCAATATCTTCTCTGCATCTATTTCTAACTTCACGTTCATGATCTTTTTGGTTATGTGCTGGATATAGTTGTTTATAATTTTTGTTCGGATCATCTTTACTTGTTAACACTTGTTTAATACTATTTTCTATATTATGGAGCTTATCTAGTGCATGATCTCGTTTCCTATTCCTAATATTCAAACCCTCCAAAATACCCTCTGATTTTATATAAGCACAATGAGCTAATTTCAATCCTTTAATTAGATTTTCTCTAGCGTCGTATAGTGCAAAAAATTGCCCTTTATTTGGTTTTTCTGCTTCATAATATTGTGTGCTAGCATTTCCAAATTGTTTTTGAAGAGTGCTAAGTTCTGAGGATATGGTATCTAATGCTGGCTTTATCTTTACTTTCCATCCAGATTCAGTTTGATCACTATTATTTATTGATTCATATGCCATTGAAATATTTTTTATTGCTGTTGGCCTGCTGCCTGTAGCGCGATTGTCATTTACAGCTAGAAAATTATATAACGAATCAATTTTTTTAATTTCATCGCTTGTATGTGTATGTTTAAATATTGGCATTTGCAACCCCGTATTTTTTATACTGTAAAGTATATCGTAACATAAATATATTAAATATACAATATATTATATGCAATATGTTTTTATAATTGCCATTGAATGCTTTATTTCTGGTTCTAATGAAATAGACTTATTCGCATATATTAAGTCCAAGCCTATTAGTTTATGCAACTTCTTGATAATTATTATATTTTAAGGTGTCGTTACTTATTAAATAATTATAGGTATAGTCTAAATAATGAGTTTGTAAATAATTTTCTAGTTCAATTTTTGAGCTGAAACTACTTTTTATTTTAATTCTATCAATCGCTTTTTCGACAGTTCTGGGTGATTTGCTAAGTAAGGTGGCAATTTGATTTGTATTCATGTTATGGGTTAGTAATTTAATATAATTGAGTTCATTAGCGGTTAAATTAAAATCTAACATAATTTGAGAAAATGGTGCATAGTTAGGTGTTTCTAATCGTTGATTATAAGTTATTTCATAACTTGGAAATATTTTTGTTAGTGGTGGCTGGTATAACTTATAGAAAGTTAATATTACTTTATAAAGAAGATTATATAGCATAACAATATTATCTATTTGTTTATTATCACTGGGTTTTATTAAAAAGCAGAAAGAATCTTTAGCAATGCCTAAATCATGTTCTATTATAATAGGCTCAAACATTGAAAGTTCTTTATTTATTGATTTATATGTTTCTAGCTGTTCTCTATTTAGTAAATCTTTTCTATTATACAAAGGGTATATATTGTCTCGATCAAGCATTAAATCATTAGCATGTAGATTTTTATTATAAAACTTTTTGGCTAATAATGGCTTCAAAGTAATAATCGAACGCTGATTATCATTTCTAGTTCTGACAAAAGAAAAATTACTTAATTGATATGTAGGAACACTTTTATCAAAAAAGTCTTTAATTGGCGCAGAGTATTTTATTGCATCTTTAGCGAGCTTTGAAAACAAAATACTATTGCTATAGATTGTTTCCCAATGCTTAATCTTTTTATAAATATCCATCTTGCACACCCTCCTAGATAAATAATCAAATTTATGATAACAAAGTATTATAAGAAGTTCAAAATTTTACAGCGAAGATAAGAGCGTGTTCAGTGATAAAAAAATTTATATATTAATGATTAATATTTGAAATTGTAACGATTTTATTAGTGTCGGTATCCTTAAAAACAGCACCATGGCTTATTAGATAATAAATAGCTTGGCGTAATTTTTTGCAGTGTAAATAATTTTTCATATGTTCTATATTTAATAATATATGATTGCAACCTGAATTATCATCATATAAATTATTATCGATTAAAAAAGCATTATAATAAATTCTAGACCTTTTTTTCAGATTACTGTGTTGGATCTCAATATTTATAGACATTACAAAACCTCATTTAAATAACACTTTTTAATATGTTTAGTTATTATAAATATTAATGCTTGGTTGAGCATAGGGTAGAGGGTACGGTTTAAGGCTAAGTGAAGTTGTATTAACTTATTAATTTAAGCATCATGATGCTATGATATTTTAGTTTATGTTAGGTAAAAAATGAGATTTTTTTGTCATGAAAAAAGAAAATATTGATGATAGAGTCATTCAAGTAAGTGATGGTGTGAAATTGAATTATATATCTACTGGAAGTGGTAAGCCAATGATTATGCTACCAGGTGGTGGCTTATCAAAGGATATATTTAAATATCAAATAGAATATTTTTCAATCATGATGAATGTCATTGCGCTTGATAAGCGTGGGCATGGTCAGTCAGAAAAAGTTGATTATGGCTATCGTTTAGCACGTTTTGCAAAAGACTTATATGATGTCATTGAAAGTCTTAACTTGAATGAAATTATACTGATGGGTCATTCACTTGGCGCATCAATGATTTATACTTATATTGATTTATTTGGTTTAGATAAAATTAGTAAATTAATTATTATTGATGAGCCTGCTTGTTTGTCAGTTAACCCTAGCTGGTCTGAAGTTGAGCGACAAAATTATGGTGCAATTTATAATTTAGACAGTTTACATGAATTAACGGATGGATTTATTCATGATACAGGTAATCAATTAAAACATAAAATTGTCGATATGATGACAACACAATATATATCAGATGAACAAAAGGCATTTATTCTATCCTGTATGAAAATTTCTAATATGGCAGCAAAACAACTTTATTTTAACAATATATGCCAAGATTATCGTGATGTAGTAAGAAAAATTAACAAGCCATGCTTATTTATTACTGGTGAAAAAAGTTTACATCCATATCAATCACATCAATGGTTAAATAAGCAAGTTACTAATTCACAATTATATATTTTTTCAGAATCTGATGGTGGTAATCATTTTATGTTTGTCGAATCACCAAAGTTATTTAATCAAGTAGTAGAAGCCTTTCTAACAGATTAATAACCCTTATCTTTATTAACCTGATAGCATAATGGTTGATGACTTTGTAGTCGTTTATAATTATCTGCTACACAGATTGCAGCACTAAATGGATCACTAACAGCAGCATTATGTGGGGTAATTTCAATTTTTGGGTGTGACCAAAAAGGGTGGTCATTTGGTAAAGGTTCTTGATTAAATACATCTAACTTTGCACCAGATAAATGCCCTTGATCTAATGCTTGAAGTAAATCATCATCAACAATATGCGCACCACGGCCAATGCTAATGATATAAGCTCCCTTTGGTAGCTGAGAAATTAAATCTTTATTAATTATGCCAGTTGTTTGTTCAGTTAAAGGTAGTGTACAGACTAAAATATGGCTTAAGCTTAAGAAGTTATTTAGTTGAGATTGATCATAAGTTTCAATGCCTGTAATTACTTTTTTACTGCGGCTAAATCCAATGGTTGGGATTTGAATATGATTTAATGCTTGTGCAATAGCACTACCGATTTCACCAACCCCCATAACGCCAACAGTATTTTCATCTGTCGTATTAAACGGTGGTAATTGATCCCAAAATTTTTGTTGTTGACTATGAGCAAACCTTGCATATTGGCGCGTATAATTTAAAACCGCTTGAATTACATAATGTGCCATATCTCGAGATAATATAGGATCAACAACACGCACTATGGGTATTTCATCTGCAACTGAAGTATCGGAAACTAAATGATTTACACCAGCACCAATAGAAGAAATACATTTTAAATTAGGAAATTGACTAAAAATACCTTCAGGTTGAGACCAGCAAACAACATATTCAACTGCTTGTGGCTCTGGTATCTCAGGATAAACATAAATATCAACATGATGCATTAGCTTTGATAGGGCTTCATACCATTGTTGAATTTGTTTTTTTCTTAAAATTCGCTCATTTTCATCTTTACCAATAATTAGTGCAACTGCCATTGAATCAACTACTCGCTATTAATTTAAACTTACAGAATAATTATTTTAAATAGCAAACTGGGAAATAACAATATACTTAATATATCTGAATGATTTTTAATCAATTAATGTTTAAGATTTAAAAAAATGAATGATTCTTTATAAAATGATAAAAAACCAATTGACAGTTTGTTTCAGTTAGATATAATCACTCTCGTTCTCGGGTGCTTAGCTCAGCTGGGAGAGCATCGCCCTTACAAGGCGAGGGTCGGGGGTTCGATCCCCTCAGCACCCACCATGAGAAACCTTTTTAATATCAATAATTAACCTAAAAAATAAAATAAAATAATCTCAATTTTTAAATCAAATGTTGTTTTCAGGTAACATATAGGTAACAAGAATTTTTGGATCATGAGATTTTCACTTCTAAATTACTCACGCAGTTTTAACTTTTTCCTAATTGTTAGAGCGATTAAAAATAGAAGAATATAAGATAAAATCATAGAGATATACAAACATAGTTGTGTATACCAAGGCAATAAGCTTATTCTAGTTTTTTCAATTATCGTAAGTGCAGGTATCAATATTAGGGTTACTTGCTTTACAGAACACCAAAAATTGAATGATAAAAAGACTAAAAGGACATTAATTATGTATATAAATAGCCACCAACGTATTGGTTTTAATATATTTGTTCCACAAGAGTTAATTTCATCATATAGCTTAACTAAATATTTAAATTGCTTATCTATATTTGATCTATTTGCTTTGGCTAATAGAAATTTTTGATGTAGTTGTTGTGCTTCTAAATAAGCCCCATTTTTGCTAAAAAATGATGTTAAGTTAGAATATTCTAGTGGTTCACCAGCTAAGCTTTTAATAGACGGGGGGTCAATATCAACAAATTGATTAACTCTGCATTGATTATCAAAGTATGGAATTTTATTAAAATTACAATTTTTCCATTTAATAGAACTGAAAGTACAGTTTGTAAACTTTAAGTTTGTTTTTATCTGTATACATTCAAGTGCTAAACTAAATAAGTTAAGGCATGTAATATGACTTTTGCTAGAATTAGATAAAATTAATTTACAATCAGTATAATTATCATTTTCTTTTTCAGATATACTAGAAACTACGACTTCATGCTTTGCTTCAACTGTTCTTAACGAACTTATAACAAAGTGATTTTTAGACTTATTTGGTATAAGTTCATAGCTATGTAGTTTTAATCTTAAAAACTTCATTGAATGTCTACAACTCGGTGTAATAGTTAGCATTCTCATATTACAAAAATGTATGGGCTTAATAGTTATGCTATTAAAAGTAGATATAGGGTCAATAACTACACTGTAAGAAATATTTTTTTCAGTAGACACTTTTATTAAGTAATCTGGTTCTTGAGATAAACTAAAATGTATATCGCGTTCATTATAGCCTTCAGTTAGGCAATGAAATTTAAACAATGATAAACCGCTTAAATATTTTAAAATAGTATATTTAGTTTTAGAATCATTTATGTATTTAAGTATTTCTTCAATAATGTTTTTTATTGAATTTAAATTTGGATTATTAGTACTATTGATAAGTTTTTTAATTTGGGTTTTATCAGATATAAATAAATTTTTTAAAGTATCACATAAACTTTTAAGTTCTTTATCTGAAGAAACATTAAAGTTGTCATTTGGTATTCTACCGCAAAATATGTAGGTTAGAATATTATGTAGTTCTGGATAGTCTAAATATTGATCATGAACGCTTTCTAAGAAATTTAGTACCTCATTGTCATCCATAATAATTTCTCTTTTAAAAATTTAGTTGAAGTTATTTAAAAGATTAGTAAAAAATTAGAAGTTTATAGATATTTTCGTTAGTGGTGATTTATTAAGCATTTGCAAAAATTAAATCCTCTTTGACAGTACCCCAAGCAGATTGAAATTCATCTAATACTTCAGACATTTGTTCAGGGGTATTAAACAATTGCTCTAAAACGTTGCCAGGGGCAGTAATACTTTGCGCCCCTATATCAATACTAAAATAGATATCTTCTATAGACTTTATACTTGCCATCATTAACTTGCTCTTGCAGTCTATGGTTTTTGTTATCATCACCATTCTTTTAATTTCCTGTTCCCAATTTGGATTAATTGATTTGATATGGTTAAAGTAGGGGGCGATATAATCAACATTGAGTTTGCATGACATTAACACTTGGTTTGCTGTAAATACCGATGTTGCAAGGACAGGTATGCCTTCTTCAACAAGTTCTTTCATTGCAAGATAACCTTGCTCATTTGCAGGTATTTTAACGATAATACGTTTTGATATCTTCTGAAGCTCTTTTGCTTGAACTATGATTTCCCTAGCATTTTGCGCCAATACTTGAGCGCATATAGAGTTTTTACTAGTCTCTAAGAGACTTTGTAAAGTTCTTAATGGTGCTTCTTTTGCATCTGAAAGTATTTTAGGGTTGGTAGTTATCCCATCAATAAGCCCTATATTTTCAAAATGAATAGCAGATTGTATATCTGCACTATCTAACCATATTTCCATTAGTTATCCTTATCGCTTTAGTTGTGCGTAATTTATTTTAGCTGAGAGTCAGTCGTAGTACTCTTTTATGTGCCTATAATTTCAATTGATCTAAGCTCTAAGCTAAGGCTTATAGAGATTGATTGCAAGTATAGACAAGAATATCACCAGGTTGGCAGTTTAAGTGTTCACATATTGCCTCTAAAGTAGAAAATCGAATGGCTTTAGCTTTACCATTTTTTAAAATAGATAAATTTTGCTCAGTAATTCCAATTTTTTCAGCTAAATCTTTGGCTTTAATTTTTCTTTTAGCCATCATAACATTTAAGTTTACTTCTATCATGTATCTAATCCTTTAGATTGTTAACTGATTTTCATTTGATATTTGATGAGCTTGATACATTATATGTGCAATGATTAATACAATAGCACCGGCAATTAATGCAACGATATCTGAGCTGCCAAAGCTTATGGAAATTACTCTATGACCTGGTGGGTTATTAAAGGTTAATACCAGTGACATTAATGGATCATAGATCAGGCCTCCGATAACCCATGCAAATAGTGTATAACATAGTTTTCTATAACATAGGACATTTTTGATACTAAACACATCACCTTTTTCATAATTTTTAAAAAGCTTAATCAGTTGATAAAGACCATAAAGTATAATCAAACAGGGAATCATTGAGACAAAAAAAGCTAAAAATCTAGTCAATGGAGTTAAAGGGGATTGAGCTAGATTAGATAATTCAGTAGCAATTCCAAATGGGCTAAAGATGTCATAAGGTGTTTGATAGGTTAGCCAAAAAAGAATAAAACCAATAACAGTTATGTAATAAAGAGCCTGAAAAATAATCCTATATCGATAGCTTGTTGTTGTTATATTTATCATATTTTATCTCCTAAATTATTCAGTAAACAAAATCAATATAGTAATTTAATTATCCTAAGTCAATAATTAATTATTGTTTAACGATAATTTTTTAACATGTCTCATTTAATTGATTTTGTTGTAGCTAGAGAAAATTTAAGTTTTAGCTAAACTAAAAAATAACACGTTAAACAAAAATATAGGTTATAAATATGCTTGATTGGAAGCTAACAATTCTTGATCTTGAAGTTATTGAAAGACTCGTAAATGATGCTGATAAAATATGTAAAGTACAAGCAAGTAGTGAAGAGGAGGCAAGGAAATTAGCAGCAAAAGAGCATCAGTTTTGTGTGCATAGTATTCATAGGCATGATGATATAATCATACCAGCTGAAGTATGGCTTTCTGATGAATTATCAAAATGTGAAAAATACGATGCTTGATTTCTTAGTATTATCTAAATCATTTAAACTCGCAAATATATACACCTTCTACTAGGCTTAGAAAAGTAGATATAATCAAGCTTTGCTGATTGTTCTATCCGCTGGTACAGAGTTTGAAAGCTTTTCTGTTGTTTGTTGTTGTTATTTCACTTTCAAATTTTGAGACTTTTGGACAGTAGTTTTTCTAAAAGTTAAATACCAGCGGTCATTAATTTTCAATTATTCTAACGCTTTAGGGTCAAATGATTCGACCTTTGCTTTACATAATCTAACAAGCTTGCTGATAATATAATCAGACTTATTAATCAGTTTATGGGGTTGCAGTTATGAAAAGAGCTTTTATTGTTGATTATACTACAAATGATAATGGTGACTTTAGAATTTATGAAATCCAGAATCTATTAGATTCTAATTTGTTTAAAACAATTGAAAATGAGTTAGATAATGGCATAATTACAGCTAGATTTTATCAATCTTTACCATCGCCACTAGGTAGTATTAATCCAAGACGAATTAATTGTAAAACAGATCAAAGATATTTGTTACAAAGCTTTCAGGAAACTGCTAAATATAATCCTGACTTTATGATTATAGATAGAACCTCTAAAGCACCCTTAAGTCATGATGAAAAAGAAACAATAAGAGCGTTTTTAGAAAAATATAATAATAAAGTAGTGATTAAGACTGATGGTGTAGAAGGCACTGGAAATACATTTACTAAAGATATGGACTTTGATGCTATTGTTGAAAAAATAAATCAACATCTAGCTGAAGGTAAACCGATTTCTATTGAAGAACAAGTGATGCTAACAAAAGACAATGAAAATGAAATTAATTCCTTTAATGAAAAGTATAATTTTCTAAATTGTAACAAACCAGGTATTTTTAGAAGAGGTATTGTTTTATATGACCCAGAGACAGATGAAATAGAGCATTTCGAAGTATACAAACAAATTATAGATACCTCAGAAACAACTTGTAATCATAAAAGCGATCAAGATGGGCAAAGTATTTCAGTTGGCTATTTAAAAACATATAATACAATTGATGCAATTAGAAGTTATACAGAGACAAGAAAAAGTAAGCATCCAGAACGTTATAGACAACGATCAGATTTTTTCAAAGATATTGCTAGAGTTATTGAAAGTAATGGAATGCCTTGTGATAATTTAAATCAGTTTTGTTTAACTGATAACGATCATAGAGCTGCTAATGAAAAATTTATCTGTAATCAAAGTATGTCTAATAGAGATGATATAAAAGATGAGATAAACCAAAAAAGTTGTACAGGCATTCAAAAAATTATGCAATACTATAAAATTAAGGGCTTCTCTTATTTATCAACAGCAGCTGAATCTGAAAGTTTTTTAAATAATCTTGAAATCTTACGAAATTTAAATTTAGATTCATCTGAAAATGTAAAATTATTGTTAGATAAGCCAAGTGAATGTGACATTATTTTAAGTTCTCAAAATGGTGGAAATGAGGTTAACACAGCATTTATGCAGCTAAAAATCGAAGAAAAAGAAGCGCCATTATTAATGATGAATTCTGGTCGAGCAAAGCAGCATAAAAAATTAACTTCTTGTAGTTTATTATAGGTGTCAGGTTAAGTCTTAACTGATATATTAACTATCAGAGTTGATCATTTAATGATAACTCTGACTTGTAATACTGGTAATTGGTTCTTGTCTAAGCACTTTAAATTCTTTACTTAAAAGCTTAAATTGATAATCATTAATTTCAATTGCTTCAACATAATCATCATCTAACCAAAGCCCACTTGTCCTTAATGATGTTCCATAACAAATACCATAATACATTTCAGCAATTTCTCGCGCTTCATCTTCATTTGTTGCTTGAATCAATGCTGGCTCGTAATGTGTACTATTCGCTTTCCACAATTCATTATCTAAGATTTCATCTCTTGGTGTTAATTTATAGTATTTCATAGCAACCCCCTTTTTTGATCAGGTAACTTTTAATATAGTAGATAGAATTTATTTTGTGCAAATTTTTTTATTTTTGATGACTTTTAATAATAAGAATGCTTATTTGAACTTACTTTGGACTATGACTCTTAGCTACTTTAATAAGAGGCCCTTCAATACCAAATAATGGCTCAGGATTACTGCAAATTTTTTGGAATGGCTTATTAATTCCAAAAAAGTCATAAATTTGTGCTGAAATTGTTTCATTATATTTATGCAGTTCATTACAAAGCATGGTTTTAAATTCTAAATCATTTTTTTCATAATCATGCCAGTTTATTTTATGAACAATTTCTGCTGCAGCTGGCGGGATATTATGATAAATATTTTCGAAGTAGATTACGGTTTCACCAGTTAAAGCATCACCTGCTTCTGTCTCACAGTATTTTAAAAAATTATTTACTATTTCTTTTATTGAATTTTTTGGCATAAGAGATACCTTTAAATATTTTTATCAATATAAATATTTAAAATAATACCTAATGAGATATCAATTAATTTGCAGCAAATTTTATATTTATTTTAGGCATAAAAATGCAATCACATTACGATACTCTGATGCTAATACATTAAATGTACGACAGGCAGCATTTGTATCCATAAAATCAAGTGTTTTATTTTGCTTTGCGGCAAGTTTTAATAAATCTTGATTTGGAATTTGGTGGCTAGGTCCTGTACCTAATAAATAAATATCAGCATCAAAAGATAAAAATTGTTCAATATCTTTAATGCTTAACTCAGTAAATGATTGTGGTAAATTTTTAGATGATAAAATACATTTAGATGAAATAATTAATGATTTTTCATATTGCTGTTGGTTTAGTTGGATATACTCGGTGGGTTTATAAGATCTGACATAAATCTCAGTATCAGGCGTATCTAAACTAATCTGCATTGATATTAAACCTTTTGATCTTTTTTATTGGATTTTATTGTAACTGAAGCTAATTATCAAAGCGATGATTAAATTGCAATGTCGATTAAGTCAAACTATAGTTTAATAGTCAATGATGGGAACATCAGGAGATGAACTATGGCAGATGAAGATGAACAGACAAAAGAAACTCAGCAAACAGAAGAAGTTATTGCGCCAGAGGCGTCAGCGGATGAAGCACAAGTAAAGCAACAAGCATTAAGTTGGCTTAAGCATACAGTTGCAGATATAGCCAAACATAATCATATCCATTCAGTAGATGAAGTATTAAGAGGAGGTAACCTAGCAGATGCATGGTATTTAATCAAAGAAGTTCATTTACGTGATGCAGTAAAACAGATTATTATAGCAAAATGGAAACTTGAAGGCTGGTGGGATGAGCCACCGGGTAAAAGTTCGGTTAAAGCAAAAAGTGTTTATGAAACAAAACCTAAGGGATAAGAAAAATACAATGAAACAACTAAAAATATTTAGCTTTTTACTCGTTATTTTTTTAAGTGGTTGTAGTTATTTATTTGCAGCAAATGCAACAACTAATTGCCAAAATGGTGGTAATGTATGCAAAGTTTCTGCTGAGAATATTTATTTTACCTATCAAAAAGCATCAAATCCAAATGAGTTATTGATAACGCTATCTGCAAAAACTTCAGGTTGGGTTGCTGTTGGTTTTGGTGCAACAGATGATATGAAAGATGCTGATATTATTATGGGATATATTAATAAAGATAATAAAGCTGTTATTTCAAATGAATACGGTGTAAGTAAATGGCGACATAAATCACTATCAAAATTAGGTGCTACAAGTGAAGTTAAATTAATTTCAGGGGAGTATAAAGATGGTTGGACAACCATTCAATTCACCATACCTTTAAAACCAAAAGATACAAAATATGGTAAGGATTTTACAACGACGAATCCAAAAGGTGAGAATATGTCTGTGATTTTAGCTTATGGTGGCAACGATCAGAAAAACTTTACTAAATATCACCAATATCGAGCAAAAGGTGAAATGGCTAAATTTGTTGTTAAATAATTTATTCAAACATAAAACTTGACGCATTAACAATTTCAGTTAAATTGATAGCTAATTGATTTTGTTAATGTTAAGTGAAGTTATGAAACCTGTAGATTCAATTATCAATGCCCGTTGGGTTTTACCAATTAGACCTGAAAATGAAGTATTAGAAAATTATGCACTCGTAATTAGTAATGGTGTAATTATTGATTTATTGCCTCAAGCTGAAGCAGCAAAAGCATATCTAGCAACGGAAGTTTTTAATCGTAATGATCATGTATTAATGCCAGGGCTAGTCAATGCACACACGCATCTTGCAATGAGCTATTATAGAGGCCTTAAAGATGATGTCGCATTACAAACTTGGTTGAGTGATTATATTTGGCCAGCAGAGAGAAAAACCATTTCTGCTGAGTATGTTTATGATGCAACATTACATGCATTAGCTGAATGTATTCGTGGTGGTGTAACCTGTGTTAATGATCATTATTTCCATATGGATGAAGTGGCAAAAGCTTGTACGAAAGCAGGTGTTAGAGGACGTTTGGCACATTGTATTTATCATTTTCAAACACCATGGGCAACAAGTGCTGATGAATGTTTTAATCATCAAGAGATATTGATTAATTTATTAAATGATAATGATTTACTATCTGTTGCAATTGGCCCACATTCTCCTTATGGCGTTGATGACCAAATCATGCAGAGAGTTCATTTATTATCCAATGAATATGATTTACCAATACATATTCATTTACATGAAACACAAAAAGAGATTGATGAGTTTATCCAAACTTATGGTCAAAGCCCAGTAAAACACTACGCATCAAAAGGTTGGCTAAGTGATCAGTTTATTGCAGTGCATATGACAGCATTAGATAATGAAGAAATTGATTTATTAGCTAAACATGCTGTCAATGTCGTACATTGTCCAGAGTCAAATATGAAATTATCTAGTGGCATTTCGCCTGTACAAAAACTAATCGATCAAGGTATTAATGTTGCTTTAGGCACGGATGGCTCAGCTAGTAATAATGATATTGATATGATTTCAGAAATGCGTTCAGCAGCCTTTTTAGCTAAAGTAGCAAATTTAGATCCTGAAGATTTATCAGCAGAAACTGTACTAGAAATGGCAACAATCTCTGGTGCGAAAGCACTTAAGTTAGATAAAAGTATTGGTTCACTTGAAATTGGTAAACGTGCTGATTGTATTAGTATTAACCTAGCTTACCCTGAAACATTACCGGTTTATAATCCAATTTCCCAGGTAGTTTATGCTGCAAGTAGGAATCAAGTTAATGATACTTGGGTGAACGGTCAATGTTTGATGAAAGATCGAGAATTATTAACAATTAATGAAAATAAGCTTTATCAAACTCAATCAAGTTGGCATGAAAAAATTATTAGTGCAATTAATTGAGTTTGGCAAGTGATATTTTTTTGTCTTTATTATATAAATGTTTATTTTTAACTAAACTTACAGATCAGATATAGGCACAAATCTTAATAAGGGTAGATTACTTATGGCTAGGAGAAAGGGGTTAAAATTTTTAGGTGTCATCATAGCAATTCTTGTAATTGTTGTGATTGCTATTTGGCTTTCGATTAATTATGTTGCAGGCTATTTAATTGAAAAATATGGCTCACAAGTTACAGGTACGCAAATAACAGTTAGTGGGGTTGATATTAGTGCGTTTCGGGGTGAGGCATCGATTAAATCTCTGAAAGTAGGCAACCCTAAAGGGTTTACTTATCCAGAGATATTGACCTTAGATAATATATCTATTGTTGTTGATACAAGTACAATAAAAAGTGATACAGTTGTGATTAAGTCACTTATTATTGATGCACCACACTTATACTATGAAAAAAATGATAACAACGAATCTAACCTAACCGTACTGCAAAATAATATTGAAAAAAATACAGCATCTTCTACTGAGGAAGATCGTAGTGATCAAAAGCAGTCTCAAGCTGTAGAGACCAGTGATAAGAAAGATGAGGCATCAAAGAAAAAAGTTGTCATAAAAAATCTAATTATTAATGATATGGCTATTAATGCAAAATTACCTGCTTTAGCAAATAAAGAGTTAACATTTACAGTTGATGAGATCCAAATGACAGATGTTGGCCAGTCAGGAACAGGCGAAACAACAGGGCAGATTATTCAGCAAGTTTTAAAAGTGATAGCAGCAAAGACTGCTTCTGCATTTGCTAAAGGTAGTGTTGACTCAACAACAGATCAAATTAAAAGTTCAATCAATAGTTTAAAATGTAAGTTAAGTCCATCAAGCTGTCAGTAGTGCTATGATTTTATGATATAGTTTTTAGCTAAACCAATGATATAAAATAACGTAATTAAAAACGTTACACAAAAACTGATTGGTAAGTTCAAATAAAAGGCTAAATAGAGTGATAGCCATACACTAATAATTGAAACCGTAATACTGATAATTAGATTACCTGTTAATGTTTTTGCCCATTGATTTGCAATAACCCCAGGACCAATTAATAATGCGAAAACTAAAAGTGCACCGACAACTTGACAAGCCATTGTAACGGTAATTGCAACAAGACAGAAAAAGATAATTGTTAGTAACTTAACTGGTAAGCGCATTGCAGTTGCTAAGTCAGGTTCTAATGTTGAAAACCATAAAGGGCGAAAAACGCTAATAAGAATGGCTAATAAAATTACACTTAATATGATTAATAAATAAATTTGTTGTAATGACACGGCGAGCAAATTACCAAACATAATACTCATAACAGAACCAGCATAGCCAGATTGATATAAAAATAAGCTTAATGCACCAATTCCAAGAAAAAAGGTTAATACCATACCAATGGTTTGGTCATTTTTAACTGTTTTCTCACCAATTAAGCCCATTAAAATGGCTGAGATAAGATTAATAACTAATTGGCCTGTTATAGCAGAAAAGCCAATAAGTAGTGCTAATGCAGCACCTGTAATACTAATATGGCTTAATGCATGTGCTGCAAAAGCAGCTTTTCTTGTCACAACAAATAAGCTAATCACGCCACAGGTTAAAGCAGTTAATGTGCCAGCAATAAATGCATATTGCATAAATACATAATTAAACATGGTGGCAATGATCCTCAAAAGCCTTACTGAATGGGTAGTTTGGCGTTAATATAACATTTTGGTTATGAAAGTGAATAAAATCAGATAAATATTGATGCATTTCATTCATCTCATGGGTAATCATTAAAACAGTAATTGGAATTTCAGCATGTACTTTTTGCAAACAGCGGATAAAGTTATGTTTAGCCTGTAAATCAAGATCTGCTAATGGTTCATCAAGTAATAATAATTTTGGTTGATTAATCAACGCTTGGGCAAGGTAAATTCGCTTTTTTTGTCCACCTGATAAGGATTTAAACGTAGCATGTGCGTAGTCATTAGCACCAACTAAATCAATATACTGCTTAATTTTATTTATTTTTTTTTGGCTATAATATGCAATGCCAAATTGATAAGCATTCAGTGTTGCTTTGAGTAATTCAAAAGCAGTTAAATGATCAGGAATATCAGTATGCCTTGACTGTGGAATATAACCAATTTGTCGATTGTTATGTTTGTTACCACAAGGGTGGTTAAAGACGGTTAACTTCCCTGATCTAGGCGTTAAGTCGCCAAGTATGTTTTTGAAAAATGTTGATTTTCCAGAACCATTATCACCAATAATACCAATCCAGCTACCTGGTGTAATAGAGAAAGAAAAAGGATTTGTCAGAGGCTTTTTATTTGCATAACCAAGTACGACATTTTTACAGTCAATAACAGTTTCATTCATTGTTTAACTTTTGCACTTATTTGATTTAATGTTGTTTGTAACCACTGACTTACTGTATCATTTGGTGGCATGGTTTCACTCACTCCAATAATAGCAATATGATTTTTTTCTGCCAAGGCTTTGATTGTTTCTGTTGCAGGTTCTTTTACTTGGTTATTGTAAAAAAGTAGTTTAACTTCTCTATGAGTGAGTAAATCTTCATATTGTGCCATCATTTTTGGTGAAGGTGTTGTGTCATTCATAATCTGCCATTGAACATCTTTACCTTTCATATTCATACCCAGTGCATCAGCCATATAACCAAAAACAGGTTCAGTTGCAGTAACAGGTAGTTTATTAGTTTTTATTTTTAATTGATGAATAGTTTTAAATACAACATGATAATTTTTCATAAAGCTAATTAAATTTTCTTTAAAGTAGTCTTTATTTTCAGGTTCAATTTTTGCATAAATTTTTGTCAGTTTTTTTGCTAAAGTTGGAAAAGTATATGGATTGTACCAGATATGTGGATTACTACCTGATTTAATACCCATTAATTCTCCTACATTAATGGTTTCAATTGTATTTTTACTTTGTTGTGATTGAAGCATTTGATTAATCCAAGGATCATAATCAAGGCCATTGTAAATAATAACTTGAGCTTTAGAAAATGCCATCATCGTCTTTGGTGATGTTGTAAATAAGTGCGGGTCACTATCAGGGTTTGATATGATGCTTGTCACATCAACATATTTACCACCAATTGACTTAGCAACTTGACCATAGAAATTTTCAGCAGCAATTACTTGAATATTGGCATATAGTGGCATAAAGCTACTGATAAATATAATGAATAAGATTTTATAAATTTTCATATCAACCTCAAAGTATTTAAATAGTCACTGAGAAAAACACTCTAAAGTTTTTATTTTCATTAAGCAAGTAATAATCAAAATCAGCTGATTTAAGGCGTTAAAGTGATTGGTGGTGTTGACAGTTTCTATAGCTTTGTATTTAACTGGATAAAAAGGAGATGGGTCAATGAAAAAACTAATATTTTGTATTTTATTGTTGCCTGCAGTTACAATGGCTGTAACAGTTAACTCAGCTTCAACACAGTCAGAGTATAATGCGTTGATACAGTTTATTGATTTTAAAATTGAGTTAATCTATTGTTTTAGAATTATTCTTGCTTTTATTGTTGGCGCAATTATTGGTATTACTCATAATAGGCAGTATAAGGCGGTAGACTTTAAGGTATTTACAGCTGTTGCATTAGGTTCAAGTATTATCGGTTCAATTAGTATGCATTTATTTTTTGCTTATAATGTAGCATTTGCATTTACAATATTAGCTGGGACTGTAACTGGTGTTGGTTTCTTAGGTGCTGCGGTTATTTTTAAGCAGAATAATACAATTAGTGGTTTGTCATCGGCTGCAATTTTATGGGCTACTTCAACCATTGGGCTTGCACTTGGTGTTGGGATGTATTTAATTACTTTTGTTTGTCTAATATTAATTGTGTTATTTAATCTATGTTTAAAACCAGAAAAAATGAATGTGTTATAAATTTTTGGTAAGCTATTTTTGCTATAAAAAACTTTATGACTGATTAAAATATATTAATATTGGTGAGCTTTAACTGATTGAAAGGGTTTAAAATGAAAGTAAAATTGAATTTTTTATTAACGTTATTATGTTTAACTACATTGGTTTCATCTGTTTATGCCAATGAAGGTAATCAAAATACTTCATCTAGTCTTAAACCAACAAAATCGAATCAACACATACCTTCAGGTTTTTTTGTTAATGCTTCAGGTGGTCTTGCTCAAAGTACATCGACTTACCAAGAAGATGTATCTTCTATTTTTGGAAATAGTAATGTTGATGTAACTTTTCCAAGGCAAAATCAAGGAGCAGCTAGTTTTGGTTTAGGCTATCAATGGGGATTTGGTAAGGCAAACTCATGGAAAAATATCTTTTTTGGTACGAGCTTAAATTATTATTATTTTGGCCGAGCAGTCGATCCAACCAATAGTAATGTCAGTACCAGTGGGCAGATATTATCTACTGAATATGTAACCTTATCAGGTATTGATGCTGAAGGTTTTGTCGGCATGTATTTAGCTTCTCCTTTAAGTTTGCAAATGGGTTTAGGCGTTGGTGGCGGTGTTGGTGCTAACCAGCAAGGTCTTTTAGGCGTATTTAATCTTAAGCTTGCTTATGATGTTACATCCAATGTTCAAATCTATGCTCAGTATATAAGAGCGGACTTTACAACCGTTGGCTTCGCTTTTCTAGGGTTTATCAATGCAACAGATGAAACGAACGTTGCAGTAAATTCTGAACAGGTTGGTATTCGTTACCTATTTTAATTTATCTACTTGGTATTAGTATCTGAGATTACATATCGTTATGTAGAATATTGAGCACTAACTTTGAAGCTTCTTCACTTTCAAAGTCTTCAAAACAGTTATGAGCACTATTTTCAAAGACAAAAGCTTTGTGTGGCATTTGATATTGATTGAGTGTTTCAATTACTTTCTCATTATTAACGGTTAAGTCACACTTACCATAAATAACATATAATTGTTGAGCCTTGACTTCATTAAGTTTAACATGTTCTTGTGCTTTGAATATTTCACGAATTGCATGTGTTGGAATTGCTAAATAATGAAATAAAGTATGGCTTTTACTTTCATCTAATAAATCACTGACATTATTACGACCCTTGCGAATTGGTTTCGGCATATATGGGAATAGCCAAGTATAAAATTTGCCAAAGTATTTATTTGATAGTAGTCGTTTATATTTTAAATCTTTATCAGATAAGTAAAGACCTGGTGAAGATAAAATTAGCTTATCAACATTACGTTGCTGTGCGATAAATACGGCCATAATACCACCTAAAGAATGACCAACAATGTGTACTTTTTCACTTAAATTTGCCAGTATATCATAATGTTCTAATGCATTTCTAAACCAATCTTGATAAGTTGCTTGATGTAAAATTTTGGTATGATTAAGCCCAAATCCAATAATATGTGGCGCATAATAAGTAATATTTTTATTTTTTAGTTTATGAATAATATTTGAAAATTCTTGAGGTGATGCAGCAAAGCCATGGATTAATAAAACAGCTTCTTTAAATGGTTTTGTGGGTGTATAGCCTCTTGTTGCAGACTCTCTAAACGTTGCAACTGAATCTAAGGGAGTAAATCGTTTCAGGTAATCATTATTTAGTTTATTTGCTAGGTAGTAGATATACAAACGACAGACTAAAAAAACAAGAATAAGGCAGATAATAAATAAACTAATTCTGATATAAATATTAATCAATTCCTGATTTTTAGCTAAAAAAGTAAAGTCAATTAAAGAGATAATCGTAACTAGTGCTATAAACTTTAACAAGCCAAATAATATTCCCCAGCGTAGTAGGTGATTTTTTTTATGAATATCGTTTTTATGGTTTTTTTGCATTTGTGTATAAATATGAGTTTAATGATTTATTTTTTAGTATAGATGATTTTTTAAAGTTATTATTTGGTGATATATAGTAATCTAATAAAAATGTTAGTAATAAGGATAGTCAAATGTCATTACCTCGTGTCGTTATTATGGGAGAGCAATCGTTAATAGAAAAGTCACAGCCAGTGATGAATTTTGATGATGAGTTATTGCAACTTATTTCTGATATGGAAGCTGTCATGCGTGATAAAAAAGGTGTTGGCATTGCAGCACCACAAATTGGTGTAAATAAACGTGTAATTCTTTATGGTTTTGAAAAAAACGAGCGTTATCCTAATGAGAAAGAAATTCCATTGACTGTATTGGTTAACCCTGAATATGAGCCAATTAATGATGAAATGGAATTAGGTATGGAAGGTTGCTTAAGTGTGCCAGGACTAAGGGGCATGGTTTCACGTTATAAGCATATTAAATTTAGTGCATTTGATCAAACAGGTGAAAAGATAGAACAGCAAGTTTCTGGCTTTCATGCACGAATTATTCAGCATGAAATAGATCATTTAGATGGTATTTTATTTCCATTTAGAATTGCTGATTTAAAAACCCAGTTTGGTTTTGAATCTGTTTTTATGAAGTGAATTTTATAACAAATATATAGGGTCTGTTGATATTGGAATTAATACCGCTTGTAGAGACGCCGATTCATCGCGTCTCAATGCTAAATATTGGTTTTTTAAATAATTTTTATGCAATTTTCAATAGCCCTTAAATGATGATATTTCTGATGAATTAAATTTTTCAATGTCGGGTAATCTTCAAATTATATCAGGCGTGCTAATTAAAATTTTTAGGGTTAAGGGTGGATATACCACAGGAATGGGTTGTCAAAACAGTAAATCATACGCTTTCAGAAGCAGGTTAGTTATTACATTTGTGATAATTGAAGCTATTATCACAAATATTTATAGATTTGAGATTATTTTTCACGTAATTTTTTATGATATTCTTGTTGACTTTTATGCCTTTATATATCCCAGAGTCCATATAAGATTGAATTGACTGAATAGATGGGAGATTATCATCATAAACTTTTATATAATAATATCTAAATGTATTTTTTTTGATATTTTTTCCATGTAATATGAGTTTATTAATTTCTTTATTATAACTCCAATGCATTGTACTAAAATTAAGAGTTTCAAAATCTACAGGTTTATTGTAATTAAATTCGAGTCTCCAATTATTTATATTCTTGTAAGATAGGTTTGCGATAATAATTCTATAAACGGTTCCACTAGTAGAAAAATTAAAAAAAGTGGCAGGGTTATAAAAAGTATCATAATAAGTTATGTTATATACTAAAGGAGGTATACATCTATACCTACTTTCTTTAAGGTCTAAAGGGTCAATTTTAAGACCAGTTATGTTTTTGCAATCGTTAATAAGCTCTTGACTTTGAGAGTAGTTTTGAAAAATGACATATATAAAGCTTATTAATGGTACTATAAAAACGAACCCTGTGATTATTTTTATGATTAGTTTATAAATTTGAGTCATAATTCAGATTATCCTCTACTAGGTTTGTTTTAGTATAATTATATTATATATTTGAGCAATTACCCCGTGGCTTGCCACGCGGTACATTAAACGGGAAAGTTTGAAAACCGAAGAGGTTTTCATGTTAAACTAAAAAAATGTCGCTAGTAAGATCATTTCATTGTGCCTATAGCACTCATTACCACATAGTTTTTCCTGTGAAATACAGGAAGGCCTTGCTGATCTCAAAAGTAGAGTGCCGTTTAAAGGCAATCTGCGAAGAGATAGGT
>JAKJJQ010000109.1:0-4106 GCA_021713415.1 Thiotrichales bacterium 19X7-9 | reverse complement strand
CTGCCGTGCGACTTGCATGTGTTAAGCATGCCACCAGCGTTCAATCTGAGCCAGGATCAAACTCTTCAGTTTGTATCTCTGTAATTCATTGACAAGAACGTAAGTGTCTACATATCAATCTATTTTTTAATCATCTTTGCCGCTGACCACTCTCAGGCGACAAGGGTGAATTCTACCGTGTTTATTAGCTTTGTCAACAAATTTTAGTCATTTTTATCACAAAAAATCTGGCTAATATTTTGAAAGCCTCTAGGTAATAGTTTTCCTCTTGCTGCTCTACGAGCCTTATATTCACTTATATCCTTATAATTCAAAAGTTTAAACCTTTTCCCTACTTGAATTTTCAACTGGTCTTCCTCACCAATAATGAACACCCACTCTAACAATTCACCTGTAACTGTCTGAGATGGTAGATTAATTAACTTATTGCCTTTGCCTTTACTTAATACTGGTAATTCATTTAAAGCAAAACTTAATAGTCGCCCTTGGTTAGTAATGCAGACTAGTAAAAGGTTATCCGTTAAATTTTTTCTAGTTACTGGTGCAACAACACCAAAATCATCAGGAACGGTTAAAACTTGTTTGCCTGACTTATTTTTAGTTAATATAGCGGATACTTCTGAAATAAAACCATAGCCTGCTTTGGATGCCAAAACAATAAAGCCTTCATTAGAGCTAACAGAGACATTTTGAATCACCGTATTTGTATCCATATTAAAACAGCCTGTAATTGGTTCTCCCTGACCTCTTGCAGATGGTAAATCAGATGCACGAGTTGAAAATATCCGACCTTGTTTATCTGCAAAAATAACTAGCTCATTTGATTTGCCTTTGGCTGAAGCAAGATAGTCATCACCTGAACGATAATTCATTTCTTGTGGCTTAATATCATGACCTTTTGCAGCTCTAATCCAACCTAGTTTAGATAAAATCACTGTGACATTTTCAGCTGGCATTAACTCTGTTTCATCTAATGCTTTAGCTTCTTCTCTTAGCCTAACAGCTGAACGCCTTTTATCTGCATATTTCTTTTTAATTAATTTCAACTCATCTGCAATGAGTTGTGTCATTTTTTCTTGGTCATTTAAATGGCCCTCAAGATAATCCTTTTCTTTTAATAAATCATCTTTTTCAGCTTTTAATTTAAATTCTTCTAATTTAGCTAAATGCCGTAACTTGGTATCTAAAATACTATCAGCTTGTTTCTCTGTTATATTAAATCGCTCCATTAAACAGGCTTTAGGCTCATCTTCAGCACGAATAATTCTAATCACTTCATCTAAATTCAGATAAGCAATCAATAAACCATCTAATATATGCAAGCGTTCTAATACTTTATCAAGCCTACTTTCTAAACGTCGTGTGACACATTGCCTTCTAAAATCTAACCATTGTGTTAAGATTTCTTTTAATGACATTACTTTTGGTTTGCCATCTAGTGCAATCATATTCAAGTTCAATCTTACATTACGCTCAAGGTCAGTTGTTGCATAAAGGTGAGACATCAAACGACTAACATTAACTCGGTTAGAGCGCATTGCTAATACCAATCGAACTGGATTTTCATGATCAGATTCATCTCTAACGTTTGTTAGCCAAGGCATTTTTTTAGATTGAATTTGTGACGCAATTTGTTCAATAACTTTTGAGGTTGATACTTGGTGTGGTAAAGCTGTAATGATAACTTCATCATCATCAACTTCATAAATGGCACGCAACTTAATACTACCATTTCCAGTCTGATAAGCTTTTAAACGTTCCTTTTCTGGTGTAACAATTTCTGCACCTCCAGGAAAATCAGGTGCTGGGATTATTTTAAATAGTGATTCATCTGTAACATTGGGATGTTTTAATAGTTTTAAGCACCCTTCTATTACTTCTGTCATATTATGTGGTGGAATATCTGTTGCCATACCAACGGCAATTCCCATACCTCCATTTAATAATATATTTGGCACTTGTGCTGGTAATACTAATGGCTCTTTTAGCGTACCATCAAAATTATCTCCCCAATCAACTGTACCAGATTTTAATTCTGACAAAAGTAAAGCTGCATAAGGGGAAAGTCTTGCTTCTGTGTAGCGCATTGCTGCAAATGATTTTGGATCATCAATTGATCCCCAATTCCCTTGACCATCAACCAGTGGATAACGATAAGAAAAATCTTGTGCCATTAACACCATTGCTTCATAACAAGCACTATCACCATGCGGATGATATTTACCTAGCACATCACCTACAGTTCTGGCTGATTTTTTATGTTTGCTAATCGCTGATAGACCTAATTCACTCATTGCATAAATAATACGTCTTTGAACTGGCTTTAAACCGTCACTAACTGATGGTAATGCACGATCTAAAATAACGTACATTGAATAATCAAGGTAAGCTTGGCGAACAAAATCTTTAATTGGCTTGACTTCAATACCATCAAATACTAATTGAGATTGCTCCATAAATATTTATTCCAATTTATTTTAATTTAATTATTTAGATACTTTTGACCAACCAAAAGTAAAGCTTTATAAACTCAACGTCAATCAAATTGTGCTTTTTAATAAAATCGCTACAATATGCATATTATCTAAATAATCCAATGATGATCAAAGGTAAGATCATGGCTAAACTTTATTTTTATTATTCCAGCATGAATGCTGGTAAAAGTACAACCCTTTTACAATCCGACTATAACTATAAAGAACGCGGTATGAATACTTTATTATTAACCCCTGAAATTGATCATCGAGCAGGCCAAAATATAATTGCCTCTCGAATTGGTCTTGAAGCTAGTGCCATCGGATTTAATGCTAAAACTAATTTATTTGAAGTAACACAACTACATCATCATAAAAATACTATTCACTGTGTTTTAGTTGATGAAGCACAGTTTTTAAAAAAAGACCAAGTTTATCAATTAACTGAAATTGTTGATCAGTTAAATATTCCAGTACTTACCTATGGTATACGTAATGACTTTCAAGCTGAGCCTTTTGAAGGAAGCCTATATTTATTAGCATGGGCTGATAATCTTATTGAGATTAAAACCATTTGTCACTGTGGTAAAAAAGCAACTCATGTACTTCGCCATAATGATAAAGGTGAAGTAATTGATGATGGCAGTCAAATTCAAATTGGTGGTAATAGTAGTTATACTGCCGTTTGTCGAAAGCATTTTAAAGAAAAATTGATTTAGCTAAAACCAGTCACCCCCACCAAAGTCACCCCCATCACCAAAGTCTCCAAACCCACCACCTAAATCACCTTGATTTAGAAAATCATCTCCACCTGCACCAAAGCCATCAGCAAGACTCTGTGGATCATTAATAAATTCCTGAGATTGATTCATCATATCAGGAGCCATTCCAGAAGCCATATCAGTTGCATTAGCAACCGCTTCATTACCGCCTGAAAATAAACTACTTACCCCTTCAAAAAGTGCCATACCGCCAGCAACACCTACAGCTGTTGTTGCTGCTGACCTTAAAAAGCTTGAACCACCACCATAATGCATTTGTGGTTGTTGATAAGCACCTTGATTAAAGTTATTTTGATAACCCATTTGATTTGGCTGGTTTTGAAAGTTTCTATAATTTTGATTTTGACCACCACCAAATAAATTACTAAAAAAGCCACGTTTAGGCTGTTGGGCTTGCATTTGTAAGGCTTGAACTTGTTGTTGTAATACTTGAATTTGATTTTGTGCATTTTGCAATGCATGTTCTTGCAATAAAACTGCTTGTGTTAATTGATAAACTGCATTTGGTACACTTTCAATCTCACCTTTAATAATAACTTCTGCCTCTGGGTCTTTTTGCAACTGGTTGTTGCCTTGATGTAACCGTTGTGCCAAATTAGTAATTAGTTGCTTATCCTGTTGATTCATTACGCATTACTCCAATGATATCTTAATTAATAATTTTCACACTACACGACAGTAACGGTGTAACCCATTGATTTTTCATTGTTATCGTTCATTCTTATAATCGCCAAAAAACAAAAAAGAGCGATATGATGAAACACATCAATGAATTACAACAGTCACTGAAGCACTATTTTAACTTATCTTTTTGGAATACTGAATGCCTAACTTACTTTATTATTGCTCT
>JAKJJQ010000108.1:0-4199 GCA_021713415.1 Thiotrichales bacterium 19X7-9 | reverse complement strand
TCCCTTATCTGAATGAATTAAGACATTAGAAGGCATACCTCTTTTGAACATTGCCATAGTTAACCCATTAATTACTAATTCAGAGCGCATATGATCAGCCATAGACCAACCAACTATTGCTCTTGAGTATAAATCTAAAAAAACACATAAATATAAAAAGCCTTCTGCTGTAGGGATATAGGTGATATCAGTAACATACTTTTCATTGGGCTTTTCGGCTTTAAAGTCTTGCTTTAATCTATTAGCAGCTACATATTTATTATGCTGTGTATCAGTGGTTTTAATAAATTTTTTATTTGCTTTGGCTATTAAATTCATTAATTTCATACGCTCTAACACTTTATTCTCAGTTACTTTCCAACCCTTGTCTTTCATTTCCTGATAAATACGTTTTGCCCCATAGCGACGCTTATGTTTATAAAATATGGCATAAACTTCATCATCTAGTTCATGATTACGTAAATCTCTTTTACTAATCGGGTTTATTAACCACCTATAATAGGCTGATTTACTAACTTTAAATACTTTACACATCACTAAAACAGGAAAATATTCACTGTTATTAGCAATAAATGCGTACTTTACTTGTTTTGGCTTGCAAAGTGGTGAGTAGGTCAGCTGAACTTCCCAGTTAGCCTCTCGCAAAACGGAGCGTGAACCTCTCGACTCACTCCGCTTCTACTAAGTAAATGCACCTGACCTACCTAAGTTCCAGTGTGCAAATAAACTTGGTTTTGATTTTGCTAAATTGGTTAAAAACGAAATTGTCTTTCGCTTTCTCCCTTTAAGCTTCTTATACTTGTTCATTGCCCATTTAACTAAAGATTGATTAAAATGCCGAAAAACTGAGTCCAGTTCTGAAATATGATATTTTCCATAGTAATTAATCCAACCCATAAGGATAGGATTCCAGATTTTAGAAATATCTTCAATATCCAATTCTGACCTTCGAACTATTCGACTTTTCTTCACTTTAGCACGCATTGATTTCATAGCTATTTTACTTACTGCTGGTGTAAAACTAATAAACCTCTTATTTGTTAATTGGCTTTTTACTTTTCTTGGTCTAAATGTATAACCCAAGAAATCAAACATTGTGTCTTGATAAACTCCAGCCCTATTACTATCTTTGCAATAAACTATCTTAGTCTTATTTGGGTGTAACTGTAATCCACAAGCATTAAACCTTACTTTTAATTTCCTTAAAAGATATTGAGCTTGATTATGGCTTTTACAATGTAGTAAACCATCTAGGGTAAAGAGATGGTTCACACCATCCCCTTCCCATCCCACCGTACGTTCAGTTTTCCCGAATACGGCGGTCCGATAGTCTTCATCATAAACCATGCGCAGTTTTCCGCGGACGCTCTAGCATGCCACTGCCGATATAAATCATCCCCATGGCATACAACTTTCTGTTTGGGAATCGATCCCAACCATACCCTCGGCCTTTACTTCTATGGGTTAGATATCTGCGAAAACGAATGTTAATAAAGCGCTGCAACCTTCGAAATGATTCATTGGCATTCGTGTGCCGGAAATAGTTTACCCATCCCAGTATCACGGGCTTTACCAACTCAACAAATTCCTTGGGCTTGATCGGTGCCCTTCGTGACGTCAAATATTTGAGCCGGCTACGTATTTTCTGTTGGGCACTTTTGGCTGGAAAAATATATATGGTATTCTTATTTGTCGTTGGACTCTTCCTCTTCACAAAATTAAAGCCGATGAAATCAAACCCATCCGTTAATTTTGTTATTGTGGTTTTGTCCTTATTGACAGTAAGCTCCATCTTCTTCGCTATTGCTTTAAATGCCGCTAGTGCAGGGCCAGAGCCTTTCCGACACACTAGAATGGCATCATCACAGTAACGATGCATCGTTGCCTGCAATTTATCTGGATACCCTCTTTTATGCCATAATTGATCAATGAGATTAAGATAAATATTGCTATACAAAGGTGATATTGGTGAACCTTGCGGCACACCCACTTTCGTTGGCATTATCTCTCCATTGCTCATTACTCCAACCTTTAGACTTTGCTTGATTATCTTCATCATCGATCCATCACTAACTCGCAAACTAATGAGCTTTAGCAATTTAGCATGCGGTATGCTAGTAAAGTATGATTTGAAATCAATTTCCACAACTCCCCAGGCTCGGTTGTATAAATCTTCACGAATTGCTAGCGATGCTTGCTTAGCATTTCGGTTAGGCCTATAACCGTAAGAGCAGTCGTGAAACCCTGCTTCGAATATAGGTTCTAAGACAATCTTCATAGCCGTTTGCACCACTCGATCTTTTACTGTCGCAATCCCCAGTGGGCGTATTCCGCCTTTTGATTTAGGTATTTCTACCAATCTTACTGGAGAAAATTCATAGCATTGATCCTTGAGTTGTGCTTGTAGGCGATTAATCATCTCGTCTTCTTTATTCGACGCAACAATCTTTTCAATAGTGATTTTATCCACGCCAGGTGCACCTTTGTTAGCCTTGACCTGTCGCCATGCTTCCATCAGTACATCCTTGCGCCAAACTTTATCGTAGAGACTATAAAATCTAAACGTCTCTTCCTGCTTGGATTTACGATATAGAGCTCTCTGGAATCGTCGAACTTTATAATTACTGTTAGTAGCCTCTCGGCAATCAGCCATCCTCAACTCCTTCAAGTCTCGTTAACTAAAGTAGGGCTCCTTTTCTCTTGCCAAGTTTCCAAGGCAATAGTATCGATACTATGAGCCCCGCGGAATCCTTATGCAGCCAGCATGAATTTCGTTTCCTTATACCATACCGTTTCTTGCGGCCAACAAGAACCACATAAGGCCTCCCGGCCTACGACGTAAAACATTCACAGCGTGCAACCTCTAACACTCCGGCACTCACAAGATAGTTCTCATAACCATTAATCCCTATCTTCTACCAGCCTTCCCGCGCAGACGATACGGTCGGCAAGTGCTACGTATCACGAAGCTAATTCGAGTTCACTGTTGTTGCAGCCCGCTGCTTTGCATCTATCGTTCAAGGTAACTTAGACCTACAGATCACTCTGCAAACCCAACCTCCTGCTAGGCGCTCGAATGGTCAATTAGCGCCAGGGGACTTTCACCCCATTTGTTTTACGCCTGTACCGGCGTGCCATCAGCATAACGGTACCAAGGTATACTTGGGTAATGCTTCTGCATCCAACGATCAAATACATAGTGCAAGAATAAATTACTTAAAACTGGGCTAATAACGCCACCTTGAGGTGTACCTAATTCTCGTTTTTGTAAACTACCATCTTGTAACACCATTGGTGCTTTTAACCATCGTTCTATATAAAGTATTTCCCACTTATTTGTTGTATGCTTTCTTACAGCTTTTAACAATAATTCATGAGGAATATGATCAAATAGTCCTTTTATATCAAACTCTAAAACCCAATTAAATTGCCAACACCTTTGGCGCGTCTTACCGACTGCTTCTAAAGCTGATTTATTAGGACGATATCCATATGAATCTACTAGAAAGTGTGGCTCAACTTTAGGTTCAAAAGCAAGTTTTACTACCATTTGAGCTATTCTGTCAGCCACTGTTGGAACACCTAGTATACGTTCACCTCCAGTTTTCTTTGGTATTGGTACAGCCTTTACAGGTGGTGGAAAGTAACTACCTGACGACATCCGATTCCAAATTTTATAAAGGTTTTTCTGATATGAATTTGAAAACTCCTTTATTGACTGTTGATCAACTCCTGCTGCTCCAGCATTTGCTGCCACAAGTTTATATGCCTGCATAACTAATGCTTTTGGTATTTCAAATGATTTTGTCTCTTTCAATTATTTCCTCCTGATTCTCAGTTGAATAATGATTCGACCACTTAGCATAACCCCTTGGCTCCATTACCATTACAGTAACTTCAACGCTACTACGAGTTATTCCGGCCCAGTTCATAGCATTGGTACTCTAATTCTTATAGTGGTTACTATTTGAATTTCTTCCTTTACATCTATGCGGTCAAAGACAGAGCACCACGGATTCATCCGTGGGTGAATGAGCACGGAGGTGGTATACTGTATGGATGAAAGTATATAAGAGACTATCCAATAAGTCAGTTGGTTACCCAATGAAATGCAATTTAGATCAACAAATAAACTAAAAATTATTTCATCATAAGCAATTAATTATTATAACATGAATGCCATTGTCAGAAAATTTAAA
>JAKJJQ010000107.1:0-4234 GCA_021713415.1 Thiotrichales bacterium 19X7-9 | reverse complement strand
GGATGCATTAAAGCGTCAGTACAAACATGAGTCAGGCTTTATGATGAGTATTGATTTTGCTTGCTTAGATACAGGTGGTACAGATAATACAACTTCAATTGCTTATGATTATATATTAAAGAGACCACTAGGTAGACCATATGCCATTAAGGGTCGAGGAGGTGATTATCCATTTACTACAGCACCCAATCGTAAAAAGACAGGTAAAAGCAGGCGTAAGGTTAATCTTTATATGTTGGGAACAAATGAAGGTAAAAATATTTTATATAGTCGTTTAAGGATTGAAAATCATGGTGCAGGCTTTATTCATTTTAGAAAGGATATTTGTGATTTAGAATATTTTGAGCAGTTAACAGCAGAGAAGCGAAAGCCATTGAAAAACAAGAAAGGTTATCAGTGGGTTAATACGCGTTATAATGGCAGAAATGAGGCATTAGATACCTATCTTTATGCTTATGCTGCACTAAAGATATCAAATGTTAATGTTAAATTAAGACAAAAACGTATTGTCGATAATAAAGAAATTAAGAATAAAAAAGAGTATAAAAAGTTTAGCCTTTAAGATCAGTAATTGTATGTACAGAGCAATAGATGTTGCAAAATGGTTTGTGACTATATTTTCAGAAGAAGGTAAGATATTGACTAAAGATAAGATATCGCAGCTATGCTTTATTGCCCAAGGTGTGCATTTATCTGTTTATAGAGAAGCTTTGTTTAGCGATAGTGTGCAAGCATGGCCACATGGAGTTGCGATCAATATGTTGCATCAACAATTGCCTAAACATAAGCCAATAGTCAGAGAGATATTAATTTTTCAACAATCCTTTGGTATTGTTTTGGATGATTTTGAAACATTAGAGATTTTAAATTTAGTTTGGAATCAATTTAAAAATCATTCAGCATTTATACTATCAGAATGGATGCGTAGGGAAAGTTCAGCATGGTCAATTGCTTATCATCAGGAAGGTGGTCAATGTATCCTTGCTTATGAAATTTCACATGATTTAATTATTCAAGAGTTTGATTCATTTGTTATAAGTCAAAAAAGATCAAGGTTAACAAGACCAGGCTTATAATGTCTATTTAAAAGCTAAATTAGTTTAGCCATCTAAGTAATGTCAAAACTTATAAACTGATTGTAATGCAGATTATGAGATTAATTGATGGATTACACAAAAGAGTTAGCTTATTGGCAGGCAGAGTTAGAAAAAGCACATACATCTTTATCTAAACGATCAAGTTTTGCTCATATTGATAATTATGAGCAAAATGGCACTAACATGGAATATAGCGAAATTGAGAAATTACGCGTTCATTTATCTTACTGCCAGAGACAAGTTAACTATTTTCAGAAAAAAGTTGATGGCAAAAACACTTCTATTTTAGGTAAAGGAGTGTTTATTCGATGAAATTGCCAAGCTTCTTTAGAAAAAAATCATCTAAATCACAAGTTATCTCAAATCGTAGGATTCATCGAGATTTTGATGCAGTTGATTCGCAGTTAATGAGTGATATAAGTAATCTGTATATTTCTAATTCTGATATAAATGATGTTATTTCAAGAAGCTGGTATACGATTGCATCCAGAGCAAGGCAAGCTTATAACAATAGCGATTATCCTAAGCATTTTGTATCGTTAGCTTGTGTCAATGTGATTGGACAAAAAGGTATTAATGTTCAATGTCAAAGTAATTCTAAAGAGCTTAATTTAGATGTAGAAGGTCGATTTAAACAATGGTCAGAAACTTGTGATGTTAGTGGTCGATTAAGTTTTATTGATGTTCAGATATTAGCTTTAAAATCGATGATTCGAGATGGTGAATTTTTCTTAATTAAGCATATTGATGACGATAACCAACTTAAACTACAGTTAATTGATGCATCGAGATTAGACCCATCAAAAAACATTGATTTAGGTAATGGTCGTAAGATATTAAATGGTATTGAGGTTGATACATTAGGTAAGCCCTTAGCCTATCATTTCAAAAAAAATAATGCCAATGAGACGATTCGTTATAAAGCAGAACATGTCGTACATGGCTATTTAAGTGATTACATTGGCCAGATGAGGGGCATTTCATGGTTTATTACACCCATGATAAGGCTTCATTTATTAAAAGAATTTGAAACAGCAGCAGTTGATCATGCAAAAACAGGTGCAAAATTTTTAGGCTTTTTTAGACGTGATGAAGATGCACCTGATTCAGATGATACGCCAGAGATACATAAATATGAAGGTTCAGGTATGTTTGAGCTACCGCCTGGTTATCAATTTGATGGTTTTGATCCAGCCTTTCCAAGTGGTGATTATGCACCATTTAAGACAAGTATTTTACAGGCGATTTCAGGTTCATTAGGTTATGGCGTATCGTATGTATCTTTAGCCAATGATTTAAAAGGTGTCTCTTATTCATCAGCTCGACAAGCTGCACTAGCTGAACGTGATGCATGGTCTATGATTCAGCAGCATATGATTAGCTGTTTAATCCGTCCTATTTATCGAGCATGGCTAGAAGTTGAAAGATTAAGTGGCAGATTAGTTTGTTCAGATAATCGTTATCAAGGTTTGAAATTAGCTCATTACATACCAAGAAGTTGGTCGTGGATTGACCCTCAAAAAGAAGCAAAAGCATTAGAAATTCTACTTAAAAATTTCCTTAAATCCAGAAAGCAAATTGTCACAGAGCAAGGCATGGATATTGATAAGGTTGATCAAGAAATCTTACAAGATGCTAACCAATTTAAACTCTGTAACGACATAAGTCCTGAATATGTTAGTTACTTATTAGGCACATTGCAGATGTCATTAGAAGAAGATAAGGCAGAAGACGATGATGGAAAAGATGACGAAGAGTAAAACATTTAAACGTTCAGCAGTATTTGAATATCGAGCTGAGGATAATCAAAACAATGATGAAGATAGAACTTTAATTTTATCATTTTCATCTACAAGTCCTGTTGCACGTTGGAATGATGTGGATGAAGTTTTATTGCATGAAAATGAAAATGTTGATTTCAGTCGCCTTAAAAATGGTGCGCCACTTTTATTTAATCATGATTGGAATCGCCAAATCGGTGTGATTGAAGATGTCTGGATTAGAGATAACAAAGGTTATGCTAAGGTACGTTTTTCTAAGCAAGGCTTTGGTGATGAAGTCTATAAGGATGTCAAAGATGGCATCATTCGCAATATCTCGGTTGGCTACCATGTTAATGACACACAGTTTAGTCAAGAGGCTATGACTTTATTTGTCACACGGTGGTTGCCATTTGAAATTTCCTTTGCACCTGTGCCAGCTGATACCTCAGTCGGCGTAGGTCGAAGTTTAAGTGAAGATTTTAGTCAGTATCAAATAACAAGTAATCGTAAGGAGTATTTAATTATGTCAGATGAAAGATCAAAAGAAGCGGTCAAATCTTATGAAGAAGGCCAAAAGGAGGAAAGAGAACGCACTGATGCCATTTATAAATTAGCTGATGAAAATAAGATGACAGAGTTCGCAAGAAGCTATGTAAAAGATGGTAGTTCATTTGATCAATTTGAACGAGATATGTATAAGCAAATGGCTAATAATGCCCTATTAGCTAATCGTCGCAAAGAGACTCAAGAAAATCAAATTGAGTCAACTTCAATTGGAATGAGCGATAAAGAAGTTCGTAATTACTCTATTTTAAAAGCAGTTAGGGCAATGTTAGACCCAGCCAATGAGCGAGCAAGAAAAGAAGCAGCAATGGAGTTTGAAGTATCAGATGCTTTTAAACGCGAGAATCACATTGGTGAAACAGGTATTGCAATACCGACAGATGTATTGATGCGTGACTTTGCAGTTGGTGGTTCAGGTGGTAATTTAGTGCCAACTAATTTGCAGTCTAACTCATTTATTGATGTATTGAGAAATCGCTCAGTTGTTTTAGGTTTAGCGCAGAGTATGTCAGGTTTAAAAGGTAATATCACGATACCGAAACAGACAGGGTCTTCAAAAGTATACTGGGTTGAAGAAAAAGAAGATGTTGGTGAAGGCGACATTGATACAGGATTAATTGAATTAAGTCCTAAAAAGTTAGGTGCTTATATTGATATTACAGAAGAAATGTTGATTAACTCGGGGCCAGATGCTGAAAATATTGTCAGAAATGATTTAGTTGCACAAATGGCTTTAGGTATTGATACGGCAGCTTTGTATGGCTTAGGTGGTGACTCAAAACAACCATTAGGATTGTTTAATTCAGGTGT
>JAKJJQ010000106.1:0-4375 GCA_021713415.1 Thiotrichales bacterium 19X7-9 | reverse complement strand
AAACTTGTATCTGGATAACGTTCAAGGTTAATACTATAAGTTGTATTACTATTATTAGTGTTTTCTTGGCTAATATTGGTAATTGCCCATTTACCGTAAATAAACCCGTCTAAATCAAATAAGAAGTTACTTGATTGGCTTGCTGCTAACTCTCTTAAAGCTATTAAAGTTGCTTTTGTATTTACATTATTATGTGGAAATGTAACACCTGATATGGTCATTGTTTCAGCTTGATCACCTGTATTTTGCAATGCAGGGCTATTATTAACTCGATCTTGTGTTGCCCACTTAGACGAATAGCTTTTAGTGATTTTATTATAGGTTGCTGTATTAACACTAAATGGTATTGCACCTAAAACTAATGGAATAAATGACACTAAACCCCTCCCATTTGATAGTCATATAATGCTTTTTGGGTTGCTTCTTCTACACCTTGCATTAACGTTAATTTATCACCGTTACCTTGAACTGTAACTTGATTGGTAATCATAACATGATTTACTTTGCTATTTTGGGTCTGTTGATTAACTTGCTGGACTTGCTTTCTCACCTTTGAAAAATCTTCAACATTAATAGGGTTGTAATTAGCAAAATCAAGTTTATTACCTTGAATCGGTTCTAACTTAGGTTTAACTTTTACTTCAGTCTCATCATTACCAAAATAACCAAAGCTTAGATAACTAGCTACTGTTTTTGCTCGATCTTTAACCCAGTCGATTTTTTCTGTCACTGTTTTAAACTGATCGACAATAAAGCTAATCACTTTGCTAAAGAAATCAACAACACTTTGACCCATATTTTTTAAAGCAGTAAATGCACTTTTAATACCTTCAACTGTGTCATAGACTGCAATACCTAGGTATTCGCCAACTCGCCATGCGCTTTTAAAAACAAAACTGATTACACTTGTAACACCTTTAATTACTGTACCTACAGTAGAGAAGATAACTTTTACGGTCTCTGCCCATTCTGTGATCTGTGATTTATTTTCAGATATCCACACAGTGATATTATTAAAACTCTGAGTAAATGCAGGTATTAATGAATCACCTAATGCATAAGCGACACCCTGTATACTTGTTTTCATATTCAAATAAGCATCACGATTATTCTCAGCTGCACGAAGGGATTTTTCATTTAAGACATAACCTACACGTTCAGCATCTTTAGCATACTGTGTTAAAGCTTTTGAACCACCTTTTAGTGTATTAACTAAAGCAACACCTTCTGAATCAAAAAACTTCATAGCTAAACGCATACGATCTTTTTGATTTGTTACCTGATCTAATCGATCTGCTATTAATGCTAGTGCCTCATCAGGCTTCATATTATTTAATTCAACCGCTGATAAACCTAATTCTTCTAATGCGCCTTTTGCTTCACCACTCCCATTTGCAGCCTCTGATAATCGTCGAGACATGCGCTGCATGGCCATATCTAGTGTTTGTGTTGTAACTCCTGTCCGCTCTGCTGCATATCTAAGTTTTTGTAGCGCATCTGTACTCATACCTAATTTATCAGCCACTTTTGCTACATTATCACCATGATTTGAAAAACTACTTACTGATGCAAATGCACTTGCGCCCATAGCACCGATTGCTGCTGTTGCTCCAAGTGTTGCATATTTAACCTTACTTAACCCTGCCCCCAATGTAGAAAATGTTTTACTCTTTAACTTGGCTTGCTTCTGTGTTTTTTCTAATGCTCGTTGAAGGCGTTTTTCTTCTGAAGTTAAATTTGCTGTGTCAATGCCTGCCTTTTTAAGTGATGTGCCTAATAATTTTAATCCTTTTCGTTGTTCATTTAATTTGGCATTGGTTTTATTTACCTGCTGTTGTTTTTTGGAAATTCTCTGGGCTAGCTTTTGATCATTTTTAGAAGCATTACTATAAGCCCTTTGCAATGCTTTTAATTCAAGGACTTGTTTTTTATAACTCGCATTTGTCTTATTAATTGCCACTTGATCAGCTTGTAACTTACCAATTAAAGCTTTATTTTGTTTAAGCTTAAGCTCTTTTCGACCTAACCTATCAAGATTTTTAACAACTGATTCACTGGCTTTAATAAAACTTGGATTAAGACTTCCTCCTAACTGCAAAGATACTTTTTTATTCCAATTAGTCATTGCTCCACCCCATATTTAGACTTAATCCAATTAACGGATAATTTATAGTATTTCATTAACTCTGATAGTGGTAATTGATCAAGTTCACTGATCTGCCAAGACGTTTGAGTTGCTATAACAAACATTAACTCACCGTAGACTTTGGGTCATAGCTATCCCCCATCATCTCACCCATTACATCTTGTAATTTTAGGCTATCTGTAAACACCATTTGATCTAAAGCTGATATTGATATTTTCGTTAAGCGACTGATCATTAAATCCTCTCGGTTAAGATTACCTTCGATATGTTCTATAGCTTTTAAATCTGCACGTGTTGGCTCTCTTACTTCAATTTCATTGCTATACGTACCATCAGTTAATTTAACTTTTTCTCTTAATTTAATTTTCATTCTATTTGTCCCCCCACAAATTTAATTGGATATATTAGCTAAAACACTTTCAAGTGAATTCTCACCTGAAATACTACGAACATTATTAATTGGGTCAACTTCGATTAAGTCTTCATTATCGACATTCAAACGATAGTAACTTAGTGATAGAGTAATACTCGTTTCACCTAAAGATTCAACATTAATTGTACCTGTATCATATTCTTTAAGCAGTCCACGCATTTCAATGATAAGCTTTTTACTTTCACCATCTTTGTTTCTTAAACTGCCACGAATAATCAATGGTGCTTCTGTATTACCAATAGCTTTAACTGGATCCGTTTGAATGCCTTTAAGCTTAATTACGGCTTCCATCTTTTCTACTTTACCCGTATCAATATCAACCGTACCTGACATACCTGCAGCCGTCCATTCTTCTGTCTTAATCGTTATTTTGGGTAGCTGAACCTCACTGGCCAGTCCAAGGTAGGCAACGCCATCAACATAAACACCAAAGTTCTCAAGCAAATTGTTAAACATAATTTCCCCCCTTAAAATATTTCTGAAATATAATCGTTCACTAAATGACTGTTAAATGTAATATGCTGAGCTGGGTATACAGGAGAAAAATCAAAACTAAAAGTCACATGACCATTCGCAATTTCATTTTCATTATTTAATTCTGGGTCTGCCCAACACTTGCCACCTAAAATACGCCCTTGTGCAACTAATGAACGCATATAACTATTCACACTCATCACAATATCATCGACAAATGTCTTAGTAATTCCTCGATCAACTGCCCATTGATGTGCGTATAACAATGATTCATTTAACATATCAGCTGTACGCCTAACTGAAAGAAATTGCCACTTAGGGTCATTAGAGCAAGTTAAATTACCCCAAAGCCTAAAGCCGTCTTGATTAATAATGGTTGCTATTCTGTTTTCATTTAGATAGTTAGCCCGACACTCACCATTAAGTTCAAAATCAATTGCTCTTTCAGTACCAACCACCCCATAAATTTCATGGTTTGATGGTGAATAATGCCAACCATAATTCTTATCAATACGTGCAATTAAGCCTGCAACCCTTGGCGATGATGCTTTAGCAACTTCCAAGCCATCTTTAAGCACTAGAACTTTTGGGTCAACAACATAAACACGCGCTGAACCAAAATTATTTTGATAAGCAATGGCTGCCTGATCTGTTGTGCTTGGTGCTTCAGCAATAATAATTGCTTTTAATCGATCAGCAATACTTAACATTTCTTGAACAATACCGACTTCATTTGAAAACTCAGGTGTAATTAATATCCTTGGGGTTAAACCAAGCTTTGATCCTGCATCCAAAAATGCCTGCACACCCATACGCTTACCTGTGTCAACATCAACACTGCCTTGAATATTTGATAGCATCTGCGCATTATCATCACTATGTTCTACTCGAATGACAACGACCATTGCACCAATCTGGTCAAATATACCATCAATAGCATCAGGTAAGGTACCCATTGAACCTAACTTTGCTGCCTCTAATCGACTACCAGCAATTAATACTGGTGTATTCAACGGAAATGCATTCTCATCAGCATCAGGTGCAGTACCTATTAAACCAATTATGCTTGATTTAACTGTTCGTATTGGTCTTGCACCACCATCGATTTCTACTACTTCTACACCATGATAAAATTCACTCATTTGCTCCCCCACTAGTTATTCATAAATTAAGTTCTATCTTCTTATTATCCAGCTTTATGAAGCTTAGTTTGGGTCAGTTGATAAGATAAAATTTACTTAGAGTGAAGTACTTGTTTTACTACTTTTTGAATAATTCTGAGTGTGAACCTGTACGAGATAATCTCAATAGTCGAACATTGC
>JAKJJQ010000105.1:0-4641 GCA_021713415.1 Thiotrichales bacterium 19X7-9 | reverse complement strand
TTCAAGAGAATCAATATCTAGAGGTAAGGTAAATTGGGCCATTTTTACAAGACTTTTTATTTTTCATCACACCATTGTAACCCTTATTCTATCTACATTCCATACCAACAAGAAATGGAAAAGAGCCTTAATTTTTCCAAAAGGCTGACTTACTGAGATTTACTGCTCAAAGCATTAATGCCGTCTCACCTGCTTGTTTAGCTGTATTCGTAGAGTCATTTGAAATTGCTAAATTACGCTGTGAAGTTGCTTGAGATGTTTCTCTTTTACCTTGTGCATAGGATGATGTTTTAGATTTTTCAGCTTCAATTCCTTGAGTCATTGTTTGTCCTCCTGCCTGAGCTGCACTTTGTGCATAATGCATCCCTGCACCTTTAAATTCTTGGATTTCAGCCTCCCCTGCGCGTTCACCTCTAGTATTGCCAATCCACTGTAATACTTTATCAGGAATAACATAAATTAATGAAAAACACTTCATAAATGCCATTGATAAAAATGTCGCATATAAGAAAATGATCATACAAGAGAATACTCCTCTGGCATAACTTGCTGCATCTGTTCCATCTGACGCTGGCATTAAGTTCAATAACGAGTCAGTAATTGTATGAAAACCTTCCGCTGAGTATTCTATGACAACATAAGTTAAGCCAATGCCAAAGATCATACCTAAAATCATAAATACCGGTCTTAATATCAAATTCATACAAATCTGAATACCAGGTTCTGCTTTACCAAAGACTTCATGCCCTTCTGGATAAACCAAACCAAGTGCAACTACAGGTGCTGCAGCCATTGCTTCAATAACCAATAATAACCATGCTGTTTTACCAGCCCAAAAAAGAATATATGGCGTTAACGGTATAATAATAGAGAAAGAAATACCAATACTAAATATACTCGTTAAAACAAATAATACTAATGGTAACCACATTAAACTTAATGAAAATTCTGCTAACTTCATTGTAACTTGAAACATAGATTGAGCATAATCTAGACTACTCTGTGCGGCAAATGTACTACTGTATAAGCCTCCTGTTGCAGCATTCCACCCTGCATACTCTTCTGATTTCTTTTTATCTTTTTTAAACTTTTTCTGCGCTGAATTTTGTATCTCTTGCAGTTGATCTTTAGCATGAGAGAAAATACCCATCATACTATTAATTGTTCCTTCAATCAGCGCCATACCCACTGCTTGCACATTTTGAATCATACTGAAATTTTGTGCAGCAAAATCTGTTCCACCTTCATCATTGGTGTAGTCACTGTCTCCACTACAGTCACCATTAACACAACCTATATCATAGATTTGTTGTAATAAACCACCAGCTGCAGCTGAGTTATCATTCGTACCCAATGAATTAAATATTTTAGTTAAAAGCTCTTGTGCTTGATCGGTTACATTTGATGTATTAACTGAAGCTTCACTACCACCAAAATCAATATCATTGCCCGAAAAAAATGTAAATAAATTAATAATTGGCAATACAGCCATATTGAATAATTTATTTGCTTCAGTTTGTTTTTCACTATCACTGACACTTGAATCTATGTAAGGAGAATAAACTGAACTAACTAATGAATAATCAATATAAAGATATTGTGCATATTGAAATTGCATGCCATCAGTTAAAAGATTATTTACTTGTTGTTGATATAAACTCTTATTACTATCAGATAGACTCGAATCACTAATAATCTGATTAAATAGATCTCTAACAGAACTCATTGAGGTTGTAAATGAATCATCTTCTGCTATCTGATCTTGAAATGGTTCTAAGTTAACTTGTGCTTCATATTGATAATTACTATTATCTGTTGGATCAAATGATTGTGAATTTTGTATTAAATTTGCAATACTATTTTTATCCTTAATGTAATGAACATTAAGAAATTGATAGTTAATTGGAATTGTTGTTTGATTAGAAACTAAGTTTGCCGCATTAGAAAGTTTATCAAAATTGGCATATAGATTCTGCAAATTCTGCGATAAACTATTATCTAAATCAAGATAAAGTGTATCTGCATCCCACCAACCATAATTTTTAGCCTTATAACATATATTGGTATCATCTGAATAGTCACATTTTTCCGTTATAGAACCAGAATATTCTTCTAATTTTTTAATAATTTGTGTTGATGTATTATTAATAGCTGTAGATGAATAACTTGAAAGTGCATTAGGGTCTTCAACTAAATTTACGGTTAAATAACCATAGTCAGATAAACCATATTGATTTGCAATTGAATTAATATCACTTTGGCTTGGCTGATTAACCATTTGATTAATATTAAGTTTACCAATCCAATCTGCTGTATCTAATTTATATTGAATATACTGATCATTACTACCTTCAACTTGAGACCAAGATGATAAGCCTTGGTTTAATATTGATGTATAATTATCAAATGGTTTTACACTAGAATTAATTGAACCATTAGAATTTAATTGAACTGCAGCAGCTAATGGCTCAGCATACGACTGGACAAAGCTATTATTAATAGCCGTTGAAAAACTAATATCACATGATATAGGATAAACTTGAAATGTCTCAGTTATATAACTGGTTCCTGTAACATTACCGTTTGCATCATAAGTAAATTGAGGAATTTTTACTTGAACTGGCAGTGTATTATTTGCTTTACTACATGGAGCATTGCTGGAGCCACCTTCTAGCTTTACAAATGTGTCATTATCTAACATATCTCTTGTTAAATTACTCATCATAAAAGTAGCTAAATAAGTATCAATATTATTTGATACTTCAGAGCTAACAACCGGAGGTACATTATTTGTTATAACATCCCCAACTACTTTTTCCCAAACATAATCAGCAAATGACACTCCTGCTGTTACCATTGCAAAGATCAAGTATTGAGCAACACAATATCCTGTACTTAATGGCACTGCAAACATTGTGCCAAAAATAGCTCTTAATGAGATCCAATGCCCACTCCAGTTTTTTCCTAAAAACTGACCATCTCTAGCTGTATTAACTGTACCAACAAGAATAACAAAAGCATAAATAATAAAAACTACAGCTAAAAGGCCTGCATTAAAATACTTAAATGTAGTACTAAATAATGTTGGGTTAATACTTGTTAGTAGGGTTTGAACATCACCACCAAATATTGTGTTTAGTACTTTTTGTGAGGCATCATCTGCTGGGACTGTTCCCCAAATTGTCGAGCTCATAAGATAAATTTACCTACATTTTTTAACATAATTAATTATTTAAAATGAAATTAAAGTTATATACTTAAATTTTAAAAATTAGATGACATATACTATTCCAAACTACAAATTTACCGCTATATATTTCTTAATTATAATTTTTTCTTAATTACTAAAAAATGGAAAGAAGCCCTATTTTTTTCTATTTTTAATATCATTAAAAATATTTAAACTGTTCTCAATATAAAAAAACAAGAGTAGTAAAAAACTTTGATGAAATTAAAGGTATATCATAATTTTTTTATTTTAGGGACTATTATTTTACCTAGCCTTATGATCGCTGCATGTAAAACAACTGCAAGAGTTGATATATATAATTCTTGCCCATTTGCAATTAATGTTTATGTTAAAGAAAGTAGTAATGATATTAAAAACTATACTATACAGTCAGGTGATGAAAAACAAGTTGGAGAAGTAGAAGATAAAACGATAACATTTACAGATGGGATAAACAACAATGGTGTTGATATAACAAATAATGAAATTAGTCAAGATTATGGAAAGATTGAAGTTGCAAAGACTGAGAATAATACTAGTTCATGTGATCATAAAATTAAACAAGCTGATGCTTATGGAGCATTTAATGATCCAGATGGGTTTGATGATAGAAGTGCAACTAGTAGTGGGAAAAATAAAAAATACACATGGCATTTTAAGATTTGTAGACACTCAGCAACAGTTGAGGCAATTGGTTTAGGAAACATTCATATTGAAAAAAATAATAGTTATTTTCCATATAATATAATTTATAAACAGCCAAATGAGTATGGTGGTTATGATAGTTATGATATTACATTTAGTGGCACAACAACTGCTTGCCATGTGAAATATGATTATAATGGCAAATACTTTGTTTCATCTTGTGATTCAAAGAATATTAAAGGCTTTTTTACAAGTGATAATATGCAACTGGTCTATATATGCCAACAAAATACTTCAAGTAGTTTAGAATGTCCATTTTTAAAGTCTAATGTAGATTCAGAATCCTATCACTATAATTACATATAGGCCGTAACTCTGGGATCTGTTGCAAAAAATTGAGTGATGTTGAAGAATTATTGGCTCTTTTCCATTTCTTGTTGGTTAAATACCAAGCATTTTATATCCTCTCAAATCAATCATTAATCTTTGAAAAAGCGACTCAGTTTTAAAGAAACCATAACAGCGACGCTTAACTACTTTAATTTTATTATTTAAACCTTCAACAAATCCGCTAGTTGCTCTATTTTTAAAATAATTCGCAATGCTATTTTTATGTTTTTGTAAGGTTTTAATAAATGTGTTGAAACAGTTAAGATCACTTTTTTCTACTTTACTAATCCATCTATCTATTTTAGCCATTGCTGACTTTCTATCATCATACATATTAAATATATGAGTTAATTTGATGGCATAATGATGGGCTTGTT
>JAKJJQ010000104.1:0-4795 GCA_021713415.1 Thiotrichales bacterium 19X7-9 | reverse complement strand
ACCTATCTCTTCGCAGATTGCCTTTAAACGGCACTCTACTTTTGAGATCAGCAAGGCCTTCCTGTATTTCACAGGAAAAACTATGTGGTAATGAGTGCTATAGGCACAATGAAATGATCTTACTAGCGACATTTTTTTAGTTTAACATGAAAACCTCTTCGGTTTTCAAACTTTCCCGTTTAATGTACCGCGTGGCAAGCCACGGGGTAATTGCTCAAATATAATTAAAGAGCAGCCAGATGACTATGAGGTTTTACCTATAATTGATGGTCAAACATTAAGTATGGATGGCTTATTTGATAATCTTCAGCACGGTAGAACTGAAGCAAAACCAAATCGCAAAAAACTTGAAACAGCTAATGGTAAAGGAACATATGTTACTGGTGAACTAGAAGATCACCTAGTTACAAAAGTAAGTAGTGTATTTACGACAGTATTAACTACTCAAGGATTAACTGAAAATTTAATTAAACAGATTAATAAATATTTACAGTTAGATACAGCTATCAATAGGGAAGATCCACTGAATCCTGGAGTTTATAGAGAAGGTAATAAAAACTATGGTATTGAAGCAGCTAATGTTGGCACAGCCATGTCAGAATTTGTTGCAAAGTATCGTGATATTATAGCCTCTATTCAGCCAATTAATCTTAAATCAGAAGATGCTGCTGTACAATTAAAACAAATAGTTTCATTAGCTGCAAAAATGCATACGGATTTAGTTAAAATACATCCTTTTGATAATTGCAATGGTAAGGTTGCTAGAGTTTTAGTTAATTTGTTACTAGATAAAGCAAGGCTTGATTTTGCTCCCATTAATCATTGGTCAAATGCCTATAAATACGCAGCAAATGAAGCTGCTAAGAAAGGGAATTATGAATTGCTTGAACGATGTATCTTGGAGGCAATTGTATATGATGGCCAATATGCACATGATTATGTTACAGAAATGCAAAAAAGCGCTGAGGTTGATAATGAAGGAGACCTTAAGCTTGCTTCTGAGAGCTATCACTTCTTACCAGTACATCACAAAAGAAATGCTGCTATATTAGGAGAGATAGAGTTACCTTCAAATAGCGAAGCTGTTACATTTAGAGGACATAAAAGAAGTAATGCGATAATATGTGAGCCAGAACTTAAGTCTGATACTGATTTTGTTTTTTTTAAAGGCCATAAACGTACAAAAGCAATGATAGAACCAATTTTTTTGCAAGAAGAAGGTACTTTAGTAGAAGAACAAGCTTTAAAGAAAGAGTAAAAATGTTAAGCATAATCTAGCATTTCACATTAAATTGTTTAACATGTTTTAATTTCAGCTAGAAAATCACTTAAACCAAATGATGACTCAGTAAAATTACCTAATATAGCTAATTCTTATATTAGGAGTTGTTGACAATTGCTGAAAAATTATAAAAAACAGATACCTATAATCGAGGCGCGATAAATCGACGCCTCTACATGTAGTATTGATTTACATAAGGTTTCTCCTGTTAAATAATCAATATTAATTGAATTGTCAACAGACCCTAAGTACTAATCTATTCTTATGCAATATGAGTCATTTCATTTAGAGTGAAGTTTTCAATAGCACCTTCGGTAGCAGAGACATATTCTTTTAGATGATCATTATTCATATGCTTTTGCCAAAGCTCTCGAGACTCCCATGTTTCATAGAACATAAAATGTGTGGAATCATCATTGTCTTGATGAAGATTATATTGAATACAACCATCTTCAGAACGAGTAGTATTAATTAACTTTTCTAGTTCAGACTTAACAAATTCAACTTTATTGGGCTTGGCTTTAATGTTCGCAACGATAGTAAGCTTAGGCATGACTACTCCATTCTTAAAATGATTTAAAAATACGTTAAGTTAATTATAATGACTTTCAAAATATTATAAATGAAATCAATTGAGTTATAATATTAAAGCTCATAATACAAAGGAGATAAGATGAAAAGGGTGCTTATAATTTTAGCATTAGTTTTACCTGTTATTGGATTTACTGCAACAAAGTCAATGCAAGCTAACGAATCATTTAGCAAAGCCAAAAAAGTATTATTAAAAGATGTTTATTATGATCATGAGTTTACATTTTACTGCAATGTGCCTTTTGAAATTAAGCAGGTAAATGGAAAAGAAAAGGCAGTTATTGACCCTGTTCAAAAAGGATTTCATTTTCGAAAAAATAAAACCAGAGCATCCAGAATTGAGTGGGAGCATATCATATCAGCCGAACAATTTGGTGGTAATTTAGCTTGTTGGTACAAAGGTGATTCAAAGTGTGTTAACTCAAAAGGCAAATCGTATAAAGGTAGGCGTTGTTGTACCAAAGTTTCATCAAATTATCGTTTAATGCAAGCAGATATGCATAATTTAGTACCTGCTATTGGTGAAGTTAATGGCGATCGCAGTAATTATCGTTACATGGATACAAAAACTAATCTAGTAGGGCAGTATGGCGCTTGTCCTTTTAAAGTTGACTTTAAAGGCAGAAAAGCTTATCCAGCAGAATATACAAAAGGCTTTATAGGTAGAGACTATCTTTATATGTCAAAAAAATATGGTATTAAGCTATCAAAACAGCAACAAAAAATGATGGAAGTTTGGGCTAAATATCCTATCTCTGATTGGGAAAAAGAGAGAAAAGCAAGAATTAATAAACTATTAGGTTAATCGTATTTTTTTAGTTAAGAGGAGAGTGACAAAATGAATCACATGCGTACATTTATTTTGCTGGCTGCATTAACAGCGTTATTATTTTTTATAGGTGGTTTGTTAGGTGGTCGAGGTGGCTTGATAATAGCTTTAATCTTTGCCGCCATTATGAATTTAGGAGCTTATTGGTTTTCAGATAAAATTGTATTAAAAATCTATCGTGCCAAAGAGGTAGAGCAGGGTTGTACGTTGTATCGAGTAGTTTCTGAATTAGCTAGTCGAGCAAATTTACCAATGCCAAAGGTATATATAATTGATAGTCAAAACCCGAATGCCTTTGCAACAGGAAGAAGTCCAAACCATGCAAGTGTTGCTGCAACAACAGGTTTAATAAATATTTTGACTGAGAATGAATTAAAGGGTGTTATGGCTCATGAACTAGGTCATGTACTACATCGTGATACGCTTACTATGGCAATTACAGCAACAATTGCTGGTGCAATTAGTGGTGTTGCTAATATGTTCATGTGGCTATCAATTTTTAGATCAGATAGTGAGAATAATATTAATCCAATTGTTGGGATACTTTTAATGATATTAGCTCCCCTTGCTGCATCATTAATTCAATTTGCTATTTCAAGGTCAAGAGAATATGTGGCAGATGAAACAGGTGCAAGATTATGTGGTAATCCAGAGTGGTTAGCTTCAGCATTACTTAAATTAGAATCTAAAAACCAATTTACAGTGCTTAATCAAGCAGAAACTCATCCATCCACTGCTCATTTATTCATTGTAAATCCTCTTAAAGGCAAACAATTAATGCATCTTTTTTCAACGCATCCACCAATAGAAGATAGAGTTAAGCGTCTGAGGGAGTTTACATTTTAATTGTTGTATATCGTAAGATTTTTTAAATGAAATATGATATAAATTATATGGCAATTATCTCACATATCAAGACGAGTTATCCTATATACCAAATTTTAAGGTTATGTGAGAATAATACTGCAACCCCCTAGGAAAGAGCGAGGAATTCTTAAAGGATAAGGATACAATCAGCAAGGATGTTGATCGCTCTTACCATATTTCGCTCGATTATAATCTATTTTTTAAAATAATCACTAATGTTATAGCAAGTATTTTTAAAGACTCTGTTGTAACTGTCATATTATGATGCTGAATCAATAAAGAAAAATGCTATTATAGGTATACTAGTTATTGTCAGAATTTTTCCAAATATATTTACCTTTGTTTCTAGGTTTATAGACAGCATCACAACCTAAAAAATCTAGTATAAAGTTATTATTTTATAAGGGTTTATAGCGCTAATTAAATGAAATAACTAGAAAAGTAAACTTTATAGAAAAGACTTTAATATGCTAAATTTGCACCCATATTTGAATATAGGTAATAATATATATTAGCTAGATAGGAATTATAGTGCCTAATCAATTTGGAGGCTCAATTACAGCAGTAGTTGAGAAGAAATATAAAAGATCATTAAAGGAAGTTATGCAATCCTTTGTTGATAGTGGCATGACAAGTAAATCAATTGCAGATTTATTAGGCTTTAAAGTTAATACCATTAAAAAATATGCTAATAAGTTAGATATTAGTTTGATTGAAAGCGCTATTCAAAAAGATAAATATAGTAGCTTTTGGGATGACTTTAGAAAAAATGAGATTAATAAATATAATGTACTTTATAGGTGCTGGTTTTAAATCTAACAGCTATTAAGCTAATATGTTAAAATCACATCAAGATCATTGATAAGGACAAAACCAATGACTGAATTTAAACAAGCAAGACGCAAGAATTTAAAGGCAAATTCATCAAAAATTGATTAGAGGCTATCCAATAAGCTGTTAAGCTTTGCCATACCCAAAATTGGCATAGATTTTAAATAATTTTTAAAAATATCATGATGTATATTAAAACAACTAATATTCTTTGGTTTTTCTTAAATCTTTTGAATAGACTATTCTGTAAACTCAATTTACATGATATCTAAATTCTAATTTATCTATATTTAAACATACTATGCAACCCTTTTTAGATTCATCATCCCAGAAATAAAGTATATCCAAGCTTCTTCACTATCAGAATAACGTTCATATGATCTACTCAAACGTCT
>JAKJJQ010000103.1:0-4915 GCA_021713415.1 Thiotrichales bacterium 19X7-9 | reverse complement strand
GAAATACTTTATATAAATGGAAAGATGAGATTGCTAGAATGTGGAGATTTACTAAGAATAATGGCATTACTGAAGGCTTCCATCGAAAGATGAAATTAATACAAAGAAGAGCTTACGGTTTTAGAAACTTTGAAAATTATCGATTAAGAGTTAAAATAGCTTGTGGTTAAGTGAAGTGCCCCCGTTTATCGTGGAGACCCAAAGTCTTTAGCTAAACCACCCCATAGGCCATCCGGCGGGTAACTATGTATGATTTATTATAATCTTGGGTTTTGTAATTCATTGAAAAATAAAGAAAAAATGGTAGTCGCGATTGGATTCGAACCAACGACCCCCACCATGTCAAGGTGGTGCTCTAACCAACTGAGCTACGCGACTTCAAGCTAGCTCCTTATGTTATCGATTTTTATTGTGAAATCAAGTGAATTTTCAGAATATTTTGAAGAAATTGCTGAAACAAGTCTTGTCTTTTGAGTATCTGTCACAATATATGAATTTACAATTCGATATTAATTGGAGAAAAGAGTATGCAGATGCGTGGAACAACAATTCTTTGTGTAAGACGTGGTGATGAAGTGGTCGTTGGTGGAGACGGTCAAGCAACAATGGGTGATATGGTTGCAAAAGATAATATTGTTAAAGTTAGAAGATTATATGGTGATCGTGTATTAACTGGTTTTGCTGGTGCTACGGCAGATGCATTTACATTATTTGAAAAGTTTGAAGGTAAGCTTGATATGTATCAAGGTCAGCTTGAAAGAGCTGCCGTTGAGATGGTAAGAGAATGGCGTATGGATAAGATGCTACAAAAACTAGAAGCAATGATAATTGTCGCTGATAAAAAAACATCTCTTTTAATTTCAGGTGTTGGAGATGTGATGGCTGCGGATGATGAGGGTATATTATCAATTGGTTCAGGTTCAGCTTATGCAAAAGCTGCAGCTCGAGCATTGGTTAAAAATACAAAACTAAGTGCACAAGAGATTGTAGAGAAAAGTTTAACCATTGCCGCAGATATCTGCATTTATACCAATCATAATTTAATCATTGAAGCGTTAAAAGATAAAGACTAATTGAAATCATTGATTTGGTTAGGTTTGAATTTGAAAATTAAAAAAATAAAAAGGTGAATACAATGTCCCAGATGACACCCAAAGAAATTGTACATGAGTTAGATCGTTTTATTATTGGACAAGATGAGGCTAAAAAAGCAGTTGCAATTGCGCTAAGAAACCGTTGGAGAAGAATGCAGTTAGATGATCAATTACGTCCTGAAGTAACGCCTAAAAACATCTTAATGATTGGGCCAACAGGGGTTGGTAAAACAGAAATCGCCCGCAGATTAGCTAAATTAGCTAAGGCACCGTTTATTAAAGTAGAAGCAACAAAATTTACTGAAGTCGGTTACGTTGGTCGTGATGTTGATTCAATTGTCAGAGATTTAGCAGATGTTGCTGTGAAAATGGAACGTGAAGATGCGAAAGAAAAAGTTAAATTAAAAGCACAAGAAGCAGCAGAAAATCGTGTATTAGATATCTTATTACCACAACCATCTAAAGAGTCTCGTGTTGGTTTTGCAAATGAGCCTAGCGCTGAAGATAATGATAAAGCAGAAGAAAAAGAATCTTCTGCACGTAGTATGTTTCGCAAAAAACTACGAAAAGGCGAGCTAGATGATAAAGAAATTGAAATCGAAGTCTCTCAAGCTGCGATGAATATGGAAATTATGGGTCCGCCTGGAATGGAGGAGATGACAAGCCAACTCCAAGATATGTTCTCTTCAATGTCAGGTAAGAAAACAAGCAAACGTAAAACCAAAGTTAAACATGCGCTTAAACTATTAGAAGAAGATGAAGCTTCTCGTTTAGTCAATGAAGATGAAGTTAAAGCGAAAGCGGTTGAATCAGTTGAGCAAAATGGTATTGTATTTTTAGATGAGATTGATAAAGTCTGTAAACGTTCTGATACAAGAGGCGGTGGTGATGTCTCTCGTGAGGGTGTACAGAGAGATTTATTGCCATTAGTTGAAGGTAGTACAGTTTCAACAAAATATGGCATGATTAAAACGGATCATATGCTATTTATAGCATCAGGTGCATTTCATGTTGCAAAACCATCTGATTTAATCCCTGAATTACAAGGGCGTTTGCCAATTCGTGTAGAATTACAATCATTATCAACTAAAGATTTTGTGCGTATTTTAACTGAGCCAGATGCATCATTAGTTAAACAGTATCAAGCTTTGTTAAAAACAGAAGGTGTCGATGTTATATTCGAAAAATCTGCAATTGAACGTATTGCTGAAATGTCATGGCAAATCAATGAAGAAGTAGAAAACATTGGTGCAAGACGTCTACATACAGTGATGGAGCGTTTATTAGAAGAAGTATCATTTAATGCACCAGATGTGGCTGAGACGCCAGTTAAAGTGAATAAGGCCTATGTTAATAAACAATTAAGCGATCTAATCAAAGATCAAGATTTGAGTCGTTATATTTTATAATGGCTGAAATCTTAAAAGAAGATTATTTTCTTAATGTCATTAAATGGTATACTTATTTAAAACTATAATCAGTGATATGGTGCTGAATTAATAGGTAAGTGAATATAATGGATATAAGAAAATTAATTGGTTGTATTGGTATTTGCATGGTTTCTGCCATTTCTTTTGCCAATGCATCTAGTCAAACTCCTCAATCTGCAAAGCAAAAACAAGCACTACAAAAGGTTTATACTACTCAGCAAAGTAATGTTATGTGTACTTCAGGTGCAGGCAATATTAAAGGCTGTGAAGTTTTTTCACAACAATTAGGCGATGCGGTAACTGAAGCAGATAATGCAGGTGTGCCAAGAAGTGAAACAATTAAAACAGAGCTTAATGCTGTATCAGATGGCTTGAAAACAACTCAACCGCAACGTGTTACACCAGGTGTTGCTCAATAAGCTATAATACAAAAATAAAATAAAGGTAAATTTTATGTCGCATAAAGCATATAATTATTGTGCTGGGCCTGCTGTCTTAGCTGATGAGGTTACACATCAACTATTTAAGGCTATGGATAACTTTGATAATACAGGTATATCATTATTGGCACTAAGCCATCGTGATGATCGGTTTCATGAAATTGCTTACAAAGCTCGGAGATTACTTAAAGATTTATTAAGTATTCCTGATCATTATCAGATTCTATTTTTTCATGGTGGTGCAACAACACAATTTTTTAGTATTCCGCAAAATCTACAGCGTCAAAATAAAGCAATATATTTAGACTGTGGTTATTGGTCTAAACTTGCTATTTCAGAAGCTAGAAAAGTGATTGACTTAAATATAATTGAGAAGCCTTATGAAAAACTATTTTTAGAGCAATGCTATGATGTCAATGGGAGTTATGACTATTTGCATTATATTGATAATGAAACCATTGATGGAAGAGAGTTTCAATATATACCTGAAACAGAGCATATCCCGCTAGTCTGTGATATGTCGTCTAGTTTGCTATCTAAATGGTTTGATATCAATCGTTATGGGCTTGTCTATGCAGGTGCTCAGAAAAACCTTGGTATCCCAGGTTTGAGTATTGTTATTATTCGCGATGATTTAATTCAGAAACTTGATAAAATATCAGCTGTACAGTCGTATTATCAAGCAATGAAAAAAAACTCCATGGCTAATACACCGGTAGTTGTCGCTTGGTATACTACTTATTTGGTGCTTAAGTGGATTAAGCAACAAGGTGGCGTTAAGCAATTTGAATCACTTAATCAAGTTAAAGCGTCAATGTTTTATGATTACCTTGATCAGAGCAAGTTATTTAAACCACTTGTACCAAAAGCTATTCGTTCAAGAATGAATGCTGTCTTTACAAGAGAAGATGAAAATCAAAATAAAATTGATCAGTTAATCAATCAAGCTGAAAAAGATGGGTTTTATGGTATTAATGGTCATAGAAGTGTTGGTGGTTTTAGAGTAAGTCTTTATAATGCTATCGATTTAAAAGCGGTGACAGCATTAATTGACTATCTCAAGGAATATGAAAAAAATGACAGATAAAATCATCACAGTGGATGGGCCAAGTGGTGTTGGTAAAGGTACCTTAGCACGTTTTTTAGCAAATTATTTGAATTGGCAACTATTAGATAGTGGCTCTATATATAGAGCGCTTGCTTATTATAGTCAGCAAAAAGACATTGATAGTGATAATGAGATCAAACTTTCACAAGCAGCACTTAGCCTACCAGTATCTTTTATATCAGAAGATAATTTAACAAAAGTGATTGTTGATGGTTCTGATGTAACAGATTTAATTCGCCATGAATCTATTGGTATGTTGGCATCTAAAATTAGTGCTTATCAAAGTGTGAGAGATAATTTGATGACCTTGCAACGATCGTTTGATCAGAATAAGGGCTTAATTGCTGATGGTAGAGATATGGGAACAATTGTTTTTCCAAATGCACAAATTAAATTATTTTTAGATGCTACAAGTGAAGTAAGAGCGAGTAGGCGTTATCAACAATTAGCTACTCAAGGCGTTTGTGTGGATCAAAAAGATGTATTAGAGCAGGTCGTGCAAAGAGATAGCCGAGATAGAAATCGAAAAGTAGCACCATTGATTCCAGCAGCAGATGCTATTATAATTGATACTTCTAGTTTGAGTATTAACCAAGTACAACAAATGGTATTAGAAATCTTAAAAAAAAATGCCATTAACTGTTGACGTCATTGGCCAATTCCAGTAATATTCACACCACGCCAGAAGAGAGTGATCTTCGGCTGAAAGATGATTAAAAAATAGATTGATATGTAGACACTTACGTTCTTGTCAATGAATTACAGAGATACAAACTGAAGAGTTTGATCCTGGCTCAGATTGAACGCTGGTGGCATGCTTAACACATGCAAGTCGCACGGCAG
>JAKJJQ010000102.1:0-4987 GCA_021713415.1 Thiotrichales bacterium 19X7-9 | reverse complement strand
TTGCATAATCCCAAGCAAGCTGTGTATGATCTTTCATTAAACAAATCAAACTTTCTGCCAATTGATAATAGTTAGCAACCGTTGAACAAGCTTGACTATTAAATTCAATATTAATTTGATCAGCGTTTTCTATTTGTAATGTGATGGTATAGTTACTAACACTCGGTGATAAATCATCATCAGCTTTATAAATTTCAGGAATATTACCATAAGCAATTACACGTTCTTGATCATCTAACAAAGCAATTGAACGTAACCAAAAACCACTGGCACTTTCAGGAACAATACAGGTAAAAATCAGCTCATTTGCTCTAACTTCAATCTTATTGATTAAACCTGTATAAACAACCGAATTTAAACCATTATCATCCGTCACATTGCTAATTTTAAATGCATCAAAATTTACTTTACTCTTATCTAATATGGCCTGTGCTAATAGCGCTTTTCCAATATCCGTTACTTTCATCTCATACATCAAGCCCCCCCCTTAAACTATACTCATGAACTGAAGCAACAAAACCACCTGCTTTAACTTTGCCATCCATATCATTGGCTAGATTAAAAATATAGCTGCTCTGTACATTTTTATTGCTATCAATTAAATGTTTGATTGCCTTTAAGTCAGAGTTAATTTGCTTATTCTTATCTACAACCACATCTAAAGTAAATGTATGTGGCACACCACCATATTCATACCATTCACGTAACGATAACTGATAGTCTATAGTTTCCAATGCACGCTTTAACGCGCCTAATGTGCCTTTTCTTCTGTGTATATCAATTGAACTTTTGATCATTGCACGTTTTTGTTCATTCGTTGCCTTGTTATAAGCTCTAAAATCAACTGATAGAAAGCTCGCTAAATAAGGTAAAAATTCATCAGGACAACAATCAGCATTCCATAATTTTTGTATCAGTAAGTCTTTAGAATTTAATACGGTTTCAAATGCACCAACAATTGCTTCTTCTAACTCAGTTGAATTTGGTGGCAATAAATTCATTCACTTGCCTCCACTATAGTAATATTTGTACAGTAAGGTGCTTGATGTTGACCTGCTTTGATATTTGCTTTTGGCTCATTTAACTCTTCAACAACTGATACACCCTCCATATTTAATCTTGCATAGATTTCTGATAAGGCAATTTCAGCACCGATTTTATGTTTAAATGATACAAGCTCATTAATTGAGTTAGTCATATGCATTTTAACCGTTTCAATATCTGCTGACTGATCAAATTTAACCATTGCATCAATCTGATAATTTAGTGCTTCAACACTATTTACAATGACTTCAGCCCCCAGTGGTTTTCGATCTTCATGATTTAAATAAGCTGTTACGATATTGATTAACTCACTGTCGGCTTCACCATTGTCAGAAACATTTGATTGAATGGTGACAAAGGCTTTAGCTCGCTTATCTTTTTCATCATAAGCTTTAACATCTGCAACACGACTATCAGCTTCTAAGCTTAAGGCTTCATAAGCCTGTGCAGCACCAGCACTACTTGCTTTTTCTAATGCCGTTAAAATACGAATTCGATAACGTTCATCATCTTCATTTTCCTCGCGAATAACCGCTAATAATGCACCTAAATTATCTAAATCTTTATTTTGCGCAAATGAAATCAATATCGCTTTAATTTGATCATTACGCTCTTGATCTTTCAATGTTAATAGATATGCACAAGCTTCAAATATTTTAATGACTGGGTCTGATTCAAGGTAAGCATCATACTCTGGCATACGTTCTTTAAACTTATCAAGCAGCGCATTAAAGTTGGTATCATAATCTACTGATTTGATTGAATCTGGCAGTGGTAGTTTTGCTAAATCAAACACACTCATAACACCACCCCTCGTAATTGACTTGCTTTACCGTCAGGACGATAAGTAAAATCAACATCGATATTTAGGTGACCATTATCATTTATGAATGGTAATATCCGAGTTAATCTAGCCCTTGTCTCCCACTCATCAATTGATTTAGCTGATTCAAGAATAATCTGCATGATCATTTCATTATTCATTGGTCGATCAATATATTCAAATAGTCGACTACCATAGGTGCGTAACTGAACACGTGAACCAATTGGTGTTGTTAATATATCTTCAATTGATTGTTTAACGTGTTCAATATCATCTAAAACTTGACCATTAAAACGATCTATGCCCTTCATGAATGTTACCTAATTTGCCTTTATATCCATATACTAAGACAAAAAAGATAGAGAGTTTGGGTAAGATATAAGCTTTAGCCAAGAAATGTTATCATAACATATCATTGTCTATAGAATTGAAAACCTGAGCATTATTTTTATCTGTATTTAAGAAAGGAGTTTCTAGTCTCATATCTGGTATATTATTTGCCAAAGGCCCACCTTGAATTAGTAGACTTTTTAATTTTCGAGATGAAAGTTCACTTTCACCTACTTCATTTATAAGCCCAGACAAACCTGCAGAATTTACTAGTTTACGAAAGTTATCAATATTAAATAACTTAAAGTCAATAAGTCTATTGGCTGCATCAATAACACTATCATCACATTTTCTAACAACCTCATTCCAAAAGCCAGGTATTAAAAAACCTTCACCTTCTAAAGCATATGCCAAATGAAAATGCTTAGAAAATACAAAACCTGGTTCTTTGGCTCTTTCATCTATCTCTTTTAATTTATTGTACGTATTTGTAAATTTAGTTTTCGTTGATTTATTTCCAAACATTTACTACAACCCTCATATATTAATCTTAAATTAAACCATTACTTAAATGATAAAAAACTATATTGATAAAATAACCTATCAAAATTACGAGTAATTAATTTCCCATATTGAAAAGCTAAAAATAATTCTTAATTTTAAATATATTACTATTTCAATGACTTAAAAATAAATATAGTATAGTCCCTAGCAGATATGAGATTAACTCGATGAGAATATGCCACGGGATGGAACCATATCTGCTAACTTCTTTATTTCTATCTAAATTAACCTTTATATTTACTGCCGTTGATATATGATATGCAAAGGATTAATTAACAGGTATGTATAATGAAAAAAATCATTACCCTACTTTTATCTACATTTCTTATCATCTTTTCAAATACTACTTTCGCAAAACCTAAACCAGTTACCACATTACCAGTAGTCACAAACTACTGTCATGATTTTCTCGAATATGGAAACCCTGACCATGCTAATTTATATTTATGTCGATTAGGTTATATTGTTGGTTATAACTATGAGACAAAACAACCTCGTTGGGTTGCTTATAAACTTACTGGTAAGTCTGTTAGTAATAAGATGAAGCGTCATAATGACTTTCAAGCTGATCCTGCTATTCCCGAAAAATATAGAGCTGAACTGTCAGACTATAAAAAATCAGGCTATGATCGTGGTCATCTTGCACCTTATGCAGCAATGGATTTTTCAAAAGAATCTGCTGTTCAATCATTTTACCTATCAAATATGTCCCCTCAAAAAGCTGGCTTAAATCGACAAGGCTGGGCCCAACTAGAATCTTATGTACGGTTCTGGGCAGGGTATAAACAAGAGGTATTTGTATATACTGGCCCAATCTTCAAAAAACAAAAGGTTAATAAGGCTATCGGTAAAAATAAAATTGCTGTGCCTAATTACTTCTTTAAAATAATTTATGCTCCCAAAACTCATGAAGCTATAGCATTTGTGATGCCAAATTCAAGAGTTAAGAAAAATGCAGTGGCAAAATACAGAGTCTCAATTGCTGATATTGAAAAGCGTACAGGGCTTCAATTTTTAACAAATTTACCTAAAGACCAAAGAAGTAAGTTAATCAATAATGTTTCTAAAATGTGGCGCACGAGTTATAGTTAATCCCACGGATTAAAAGGCTGTGGCTCTTGATTGACATTTCCCTCTTCTGCTGTACTTTGAAAGACTTTTGGTGGAAGTGACATTGTTATTTCTGCGCCAGAGTCCCTTGTAATGACAGGTGCTTCAGCATCTTTTATTTTTTCTTCTGCAGTCAATAATAAATACTCCATTGCTTCTGTTGGAATACGTGTATTAAAAAGAGCATTCATACCTTCTAATTTTGTTTGAATCCCCCTATCCAGACTGACATTAGGGGTTTGACCAATTTGGTGAATACTATGTTGCTCAGAATCAAAGTTAATTAACATTCCATCATTGGCATTCCAAAGTTTTAGTTTTTCTTGAATATTTTCCAAATTGTTTTCAATTATATGACCATTTTGAGGGTCAAAAATATATTCTTTTCCATTTTTAGACTTAAAAGAAAGCACCACATGATTGATATCTTCTAATGTTTGTGAATTTGTTTTATCAAATAAATTCAATGTTGTTGTTTGAATACCATGTTTTTGTAATTCATGGGCGGCATATAATGCAATTTCACCACAGTTACCAGCTTGACATTGCTCAATTAATTTTAGTTTGACGGCACTTATTGGCTTACCATCATCACTTTCGTCTAACTTAAGCATTACGGTATCTAGCTTATCTCTAAGTGCTTTAGTTTCTGTTTGATCATTAGCATCAACATTTTGTGTTGTGTTAGAATATTTTATTAAATCAATTGACTGAGTTAACACTTGCTCTATAACTGCTATCTCTGGAGGTGAAATTCCTAATTCTGACATTATTTGACAACTGTCTCTGAAATTATCTTGAACCCAACCTGTATTTCTTGGCATATTCACAACCCTTTTTAATTTTAAAAATAATCAAACATAAGATTATCTATTGATCGTAATGTATTTTTGAAATTAAGTCAATTTTCTATAGCACTTGAATTTAAAACAATAAAAAGCAATATATTCAGAAATACTTCATCAAAACAAAGTGATGAAAGAGTTTTAATAAATATCCCCGCGGCAAGCAGCGGGGTATTAAAAGAGTCGCAATTGCGCTTCATCCAGTTTTAACCCTTGATTCTTAACATACCGCTCCACCACTTTCCAGTTACCTCCTTCACCAACTGTCCCA
>JAKJJQ010000101.1:0-5328 GCA_021713415.1 Thiotrichales bacterium 19X7-9 | reverse complement strand
TCACTATCTATTAATCTAATGTGTTCATTTAAGTATTTTTTTAGATATTCTTTAGCGCTATCAAGTATGTGTTTGTCTGAAATATTACAAAAGCTAGAAATTTCTGAAAAAATATTTCTTTCAATTTCTTCTTCATTTACTAATCCAGTAAGAGTTTCAGCTAAAGTATCAACATCAACAACTTTGTGAGCCAAATAATTTGATCTTGGATCTACATCAGGAATTAAAATAGTTTCTTTATCGTTGTATATAGCATCCATACTACTATCCAATGCCATAGCAAGCCATTGAGAAGCTTCATGCATTATTTTGTAAGTCTCATCATCTTTATTCTTAATATTTCTAAATAATTCATAATAAGAATCTTTAATATTTGAAATAAACCTAGGCATTGAGGCATGTAGCTCCTGGACTCTTTCCTTATATTCTCTTTTAGCAATCTTGTAATAATATTTTGAAGCCGTTAATTCTCTATTTAGTACTATAAATGCCTCTCTTTTTTTCTTTTCAGACATTACTGTAGTACCGTTTTTTATATTTTTTAGCTGCTGATTAATGTCATTTATGTAATACTTATGTGTATTCATATCTTTTTGAGAAGATAAGACTCTGGATATATATATATATGTGTGCCATAAATCATTTACTAAGTCGTAAGATCTACTACCAAAATGTAATTTAGATATTAAATCATGTAATTTTTTATAGGTGCTATCATAATCTTTGATTATACTTTTATCGGTTATGATCATAGATTCAGCAATCGCATTTTTGAAATTATTTATATTTTTATCTTTTAAAGGGGGATCACTAATCGGTCTATATCGATAGTCTATTGGCATAATATCACTTAAATTAGTTATTTACAGTATCTTTAATATAAATACTTATTAATAATTTTAATATGGGTCTATTAAGTTTATATTTATATTGATTTATACGTTTTTATGTGATTTTGACCAACTCTTTTCCATTTCTTTAGGCCTCATCAACTTAAACTCAGCCTGTAAATATGGGTTACTCTAAAGATTCTGGACAAATCGGCAAAGTTTAACTATTTATTGGATAGCCTCTAAGTGTCTAAATTGGCCTATGATTCCAGAACGGACCAGTATTAGGGTAATTTTTAATAAATTGACTTTTCCATAATAAATGGTTTATATATAACTATTATTTCAATAACTAAAGTATTTGGAATAGGGGAGTAACTATTGATATTTCAAATGAATATTGGCAAAATAGTGTTCCTAAAATAGTACCAATATAAAAATTTTCTAAACTAAGTGATTTTTATATTTTTGGAATGGATGCATTTTATGAAATTTGGATATGCTAGAGTTTCTAAAGAACAACAATCTTTAGATGCACAAATTGATAAATTACAGCAAGCTGGTTGTGATGAAATATTTGCTGAGAAAATTTCTGGCGCTAAAGATGATCGTACTGAACTTAATAAACTACTCTTTAAATTACGCAAAGGTGATATCGTTTGTGTTGTTCGATTAGATCGTCTTGGTAGACGTATGTCAAAGTTACTGGAATTGATCAATCAGTTTCATGAGAAGGGGGTACAGTTTATTTCATTAGAAAACAATATTGATACAACCACCCCCATGGGAATGTTACTATTTAATATGTGTGCTGCTTTCTCTGAAATGGAACGTGAATTAATAAAAGAACGTGTGATTGCTGGTATAGCTGCTGCTAAAGATGAGGGCAGGGTAGGTGGAAGACCTAGAGCTTTAACTCAAGAAGGTATTGATAAAGTAAAGAAATTAAAACGATCTGGCGAATTCTCGGTGAGTCAGATATGTGATATTGTTAATATTAGTCGCTCTGTTTATTATCGGGCGATTAATCATGTTGAAGAACCACATGATAATTAAATATTATAACTATAATCGACCCTCATTTGTGGTAAAGAAATAGGAAGTGTGATTATTTTTTCTTTCTATTTTCAATATCTTTTTTAAGATCAAGAACAGTTTCAAGTTCAAGAGAGGTTAAATCAGCAATTTCTTTTGGGTTGTAGTTTTTAAGCAACATATTCCTGGCCGTTTCTTGTGCTTTTTGAATAGCACCTTCTTCTAAACCTTGATTCTTCGCTTTAGCTTCTCTTTTTTCTAAATAATTCATAAATTCACCATCAGTATTTTTGTTAATCACATCTATCAATTTGGGTACTGATTCTTTATTTAGTTTATCTTGCTCTTCTATATATGATAATACTTGATTTAGCAATTTTTTGCTAGAAGTTAAGAAATAAAGCGATTGATCAGGATTATTAATTAACCATTCAGTAAGTCGCTTAATTAAGTTATCTTTGTTGTATTTTAATAGAAACTCAAATAATAACTCAGGATTTAGTTGTGCCATTTGTTCTTTAGTCATAACTGTTAAGTCAACTAATTCAAAGTTATTAAACGCATATTTTTTAGCTAACTCAATATCTTCAAATAAATCATAGATTGATGTACTGTATGGATAAGGTGAACTATCACCATGATAAAATACAAGTGATACAATAATAGGTAGCTTATCATTCCCAGCATCTAAATGACTCTGCATGATCTGAATTTCATAATTTAAAATTCTAAACGGCATTAAATAGTCAGGTGATGACTGAGCTTCAAACAAATAATAGAAGTAAGCATCTTTTCCTTTAATTTTTACCTTATAAAGCATATCGCTAGCAAGTTTACCAAGCGTATGCTTTATAAACTCTGTCGGCATTGGCTCAAGCGTTGAAAAATCGACATGCTTAATCAATGATTTCGATAGATGTGTTCTTAAGGATATTTCTGCTTTTTTCTTATTGCTTAAGTTTGCCTTAAAAAATGAATCATGCGGCATTGTAATTGAGTCTTTTTTCTTCTTCTTAGCCACAAATTCAATCCATTATCATGTCAGATAGCTGATTGTATCATAAATTATGATTTAAAATTATTTATTTTTGATAATTTGTAATATATTAAAATTTATTATTTCAAAGATCATATTTGATTACTAGCAGATATCTTTATGTTATTTTTATATTTTTTTACGAAAAAAAAAAACAATTATTAATATAAATATTTCTTCTGTATATTTATTTATAATACTTAAGCATGGTATAGTATATTTAAAATAAAAATATTAATATAGGGTTGCACATAATGCCAAGAATAGCATGGGATTCTGAAAAACAACGAAATTTAGAGTGGAGAGTAGCATTATCATATTTAGCAAAAGCTCCCAATGGTACAAAAATTAAAAGAGCACGCCACAAATCCCCCATTGATTATACTGATCCAGAAACACAAGAAAAAGTTAATATTTCACACTCATTTATTAAAGTAAATGACCAAATATATGTAATGGCTGGTGAAGGAAAGTATTTAGGTGAAGGAGGATATGGAAAAGTTAAACTTTGTGAAAACAAAAATGGTAATATCTTTGCATTAAAAATTGATCATCCTATAACTGACCATATAAGAAGACAAAGGGTTGCTCTACGACAAAAGAAAGAACGTGATATTATGCAAGATGTAGGTATTTTCCATGGATACGCTACAATAGGGATGAAAGGTTATTCAGTTATTGAATACTTAGGTGAAAATCTAGATCAACAACAATATGATTTATTAGAAAGTCAACTTATTGGATTTAAATGTATTAGTGAAGTATCACGTCTTCACAACGGTGATATATCTTATAGCAATACTCACTGGCTACACAGAGATATTAAACCAGAAAACTTTGTCAAAGATGAAAATGGCGATGTGCGATTAATTGATTTTGGAATGGGAACAGAAGCAGGTGATTATGCTTTTGGAAAAACAAGATTAAAACCTATGGGAACAGAAGGATATATGGCGCCAGAAATCAAAAGTTTTGGTGAGTTTTCTTTTCATAGTGATATTTATGCTCTGGGTGTTAGTTTAAGGGAAATTTTAAGTCACGATTCTCAACTAAGACCTATTGCTAAACAAATGTGTGCAAAAAACCCAATGAGCCGCCCTGATTTAAAACTAGCTAAAATTGCTTTTTTAGCTGAAATACACAAAAATTCAGATAGAGATCTAGCTGAAGCATTAAGAAACAATGGGTGTATTACTGAAGATATTAATGAAGCAAAACAATTATTTTCCGTACTTACTGATCCCAGAAAAAATGTTAGTTTTATTAAAGCATTTAACCATTTACAGCAATGTTTACATCCTGATTTTAATCATAAAAATACATTAGCTACTTTAGTTAATAATGAAACCCTGCAAAAAGCTGTATGTGCTATCGCATCAACAGATAGAGCATCAACAGATAGATTTACACGTAGTGATTGGCGACTGATTAGAGAAAATGAAAAACTGCAAAAAGCTGTATGTGCTATCGCATCAACAGATAGATTTACACGTAGTGATTGGCGATTGATTAGAGAAAATGAAAAACTGCAAAAAGCTGTATGTGCTATCGCATCAACAGATAGATTTACACGTAGTGATTGGCGACTGATTAGAGAAAATGAAAAACTGCAAAAAGCTATCATAGTTGCTTATGAATCTGGAGTTGACATTAATACTAGCACTATTGATTTCTTAAATGAAAATGCAAGTGTAAAAGATACTTTGGCTCAAAGCTATGATCATATAGAATCAATGGATACTTCATCTGAAAGCAAAGAAGCATTTCAAAAAGAAGCTAGAAGTCATCGTAATGAACTTGTTGAGCATATTATTAAAGATAGTGTTAAACATCCAGAAAGTGATGCAACAAAAAGTGGTGCATATGCCCAACTTACTCGCTTGAATAAATTAGTAGATAAGGCTAATAATGAAGAACTAACTAAAGAAGATGTTAAAGACTTTAGAGATAATTCTATTAAAACACCATGGTGGAAATCTACAGCAGCAAAAGTTGTATTTGCTGCTGTTGCTGTGATTGGTTTGGCTGCAGCATCGGTTGTTACTTTTGGTGGTGCAGCAGCTGCTACAGCTATAGGTGGTGTAGTTGGTGGTTCGATTGTTGACGGCGTAGGAACAGCTTCTACTTCCTGCCTTATTGGGCCAATGCTATTTAAATCTCATGAAGAAAAAGCTGTTGCTAAAGTTGCCAATGCTGCTGGCAAAACCTTAGAATAAGTCTATTTGCATAAACAATAACCATATCATTTAATAATATTTTTTAAAGCGTGTTTTTATTACTTTGTGTGCTAGCATTGGGTGATACAAGCAAATGCATTAACTTTGTGTAGAAATCTTCATCATGGGCATTTATGAAGGTTAATTTTATTCTTGATTATTATTACTTTATGGTTGCGCTTATATTTGTAAGATAACCTGCTTCTGAATG
>JAKJJQ010000100.1:0-5368 GCA_021713415.1 Thiotrichales bacterium 19X7-9 | reverse complement strand
TTGCATAAACTTATTAAAATTACTTAATGCGCCACAGCTCAAATGAGCTTTTTTTGAAACACCGTCTAAAATGTTACCTCTAAAGCCGAAGATAAATCCAGCTATAGCAAAAAAGAAAGCTGGCATATTTGCTATAACAGTAGAATATTGATGTATTATTTCTGGTTTAATATTATATGCAATGTAAATGATTAGATAGGAAATTAGAGAAATAAATAGTGCTGATAGCCTTATTCTTCTTGCTGTTAAAGTCATTTGATGCCATATACTATTCACTATCATTTTCTATCAAATCCTTTAAGTATTTATTTTGATGAAAGTTTTCTTTTTTGCCGTATTTGCTAATTTCATTTAAAAACTCATCATGGTTAAAGTCACTATGTATTTCATATATTTGATTTTCTTTAGTTATGTCCAACTTTTTTGATTTACCATTTTTTAACATAGTGCCTATTTTGCATTTTTTGGATGAAAAAATATTTTTAAATTTATCAATAAACTCATTTATTGGATATGGATTATGGAGAATAACTTCTTTAAGAATAAAACCATTTTGATCATAAAGGCTATTTTCTGTAAGTGATTTATCAAGAATGGAGATAAATTTGATATCAGCAACTTCTTCTTCAAGAAAACTTTTAATATCTTTTTTATTTGCTTTTACGCATAAAACATATTCCTTTTTCTGAATAAGTTTTTTTTGTTTTGCATAATCACTAATATAGGTAGAGAATTTTGATAGGCTAATGCCTCCTCTATATCTAGTATAAAAACCTTTCATTTTATTTAGGTCAAAAGTAAAATAACTGACAAAAGATTGATTAATGTTATGAATGCATAATGTATCTTCTTTTATTTCAATATCGCTTTTATTACCTGTTAAGTTTAAAATACAGCCATATATATACTGGTTATTTACATGAGTCCATATATCAATAGATGATTGATTGTTATTAATAGTTTTTGAGTGGCCATCCATTTCTACAAAGATTTGAGTTAATTTTTCTTTACTTAAATCTGATACAACCATGTAATTCTCATAGTTCATTTATATTATCCAATAATCATTTAAATATAGTAGCATGTTATTCTTTAGCCTAAAAATATGCAAGACAGTGTATTAGATGGTTAAACTAATAGAAAATAGTAAGGTTAATTAATACCTTAAGTATACAAAAAATGGTACAATAACCTCATTAATTATCAAAAGCTTAAAATCAAGAATGTCAACACATGACTTGCTGACCAAAGATATCTTAACTAACAGGGAAATGGCTATACCATTTCTTAAAGCACATATGCCTAAACAATTAGTAGAGCTTATTGACTGGCCAACTGTCGGATTAGACTCTGCTAATGTTGAACACGTCAGGCAGAATAACAAGAAAAATGTTAAAACCAAAGAGCAATCTGATTTAGCTTTCCTATTTAAATTCAAAAATGGTGAATTAGGTGCTGTTTTAGTTCATATAGAGTATCAAACTAGTGATGATATTACTTTCATTATTAGAGTACGACACTACCAAACAAGCTACCTTTTAGATTTTATCAAAAAGAATAAAGGCACTAAAAAACTACCTTTAGTCTTTAGCTTACTGCTATACGCTGATGAAAAACCATTTAAACAAAGCCTGAATATTTATGATTACTTTGAAAACCCAGAGCTTGCAAAGAAATACGCATTTACTAATCAATTAATTGATCTTGGTGACTTAAGTGATGAAGAAATTGCTAAACATGGTGACATCGCTGGCTTTGAGCTTATCCTAAAACACATACAAAAAGGTGATATAGACGGTAATTTAGATATTGTCTCTAAGTACCTCGTAACGTATGATGAAATAGTGACACAAACGCTTATACGCTATATGAGTAAATATTCGGCACTAGAATATAGTTCATTTTGTGATAAAATTCTTAGTGTAGAACCAAATTTGGAAGATGCCATGAAAACTGTAGCACAGCAATTAGAACAGAAAGGCTTGGAAAAAGGCGTTAAACAAGGTCTTGAACAAGGCGCTATTCAAAAAGCACAAGAAATGGCTGTTAATATGCTTAAGTATGGTGATTCAGTTGAAAAAGTTATTACTATAACTGGTCTTGAGAAATCAACTGTTATTAATCTTAAAAAAGATATGCAAAGCCAGAAAATAAGATAGTAGGTTTTATTGTTATATAGGTTAAACGTGTTGATAAAAAGGATGTTTTGGTGAATTATACGCATGAAAATGTTAATTTATTTGAGTTAAATGACCATAAAATTACTGGGAAGTATGAAATATATATCAATGAAAATCATGTTGAATTAAGATTTTTAGATGCAAGTAATATACAATTCATGAAAAATAATATAGATAGTGAGTTTAATGGTATTATTATGCCAAAAAATTGTAAAACAATAATGTTAAAAAAAGGTATAGCTTTAACTAAAAGTATTGATTTCAGAGTAATTACATTTGAATTCATGCATATAAAAAATACTGATGCTTTGGCACTATGCTAAGTTTAGTTATAAGTCTTATGTAAAGTACTTAAACAAACGTTTATATTATTAAAATTCTATGTTTCTTTAAGAAAGTAACCTATATTTAATTAAATATGGAAGAGCGATCAACATCCGTGTTGATTTTTTTCTTGTTCCTTAAGAATTTTTCGCTCTTTCCTAGGGGGTTGCATTTAAATATTCACATAAATAAATATTAAGTTGTATAGTTTAAGTCTTTTTATCTTGTGAGTAATTATCCATAGCTAAAAAAGATTACTTTATAAATCATTCAGTTACTTTTTAATTATTATTTAAAGATTATTTTTGAAAGGTATGTCTTAGGAATGTATATCATCTACAATAATAATATGTAATAGCTGAAAATGGATGGTAATGAAATGAAATATTTTAAATTAACTCCTGTTGATTCAAATGATCCCAAATTTAAGGCTACTAGTTCATATGATCAAGAAGTGCTTGTTCAAGCTACAGATGAAGATCATGCAAGGGAAATTGCTGAGCGTAAATTTGCCATTTACTATGGAAGCCCAGCTCTTTCAAATGGAGTTTGGAAAAATGATAAGTATGTTGTTGCTAATGAATTACATATTGAGGACTATCTTAGAGCCAGTCTGAAAACAAAATTCATTTAATACCTGATTATTATATTACGATTCAACATGATTAATCGCTCGATAATAAACAGAACGACTAATATTAACAATATCACATATCTGACTCACCGAGAATTCGCCAGATCGTTTTAATTTCTTTACTTTATCAATGCCCTCTTGAGTTAAAGCTCTAGGTCTTCCACCTACCCTGCCCTCATCTTTAGCAGCAGCTATACCAGCAATTACACGTTCTTTTATTAATTCACGTTCCATTTCAGAGAAAGCAGCACACATATTAAATAGTAACATTCCCATGGGGGTGGTTGTATCAATATTGTTTTCTAATGAAATAAACTGTACACCCTTCTTATGAAACTGATTGATCAATTCCAGTAACTTTGACATACGTCTACCAAGACGATCTAATCGAACAACACAAACGATATCACCTTTGCGTAATTTAAAGAGTAGTTTATTAAGTTCAGTACGATCATCTTTAGCGCCAGAAATTTTCTCAGCAAATATTTCATCACAACCAGCTTGCTGTAATTTATCAATTTGTGCATCTAAAGATTGTTGTTCTTTAGAAACTCTAGCATATCCAAATTTCATAAAATGCATCCATTCCAAAAATATAAAAATCACTTAGTTTAGAGAATTTTTATATTGGTACTATTTTAGGAACACTATTTTGCCAATATTCTTTTGAAATATCAATAGTTACTCCCCTATTCCAAATACTTTAGTTATTGAAATAGGAGTTATATATAAACCAAAAAAATAATCCAAACTAAAGATATTGGACAAATCGGCAAAATATTTTTAAATGTTATATGCTAACATTAAAGTTAAACCAAAAGTAAGGTACGTGCGTTCAGCCGCCACTTACCATGCTCCAGAACTCACGCCCTGACGCAAAGTGTAAAAATATTGTACCGATTATAAAACTGTAGTGTATATTATACATCATTTTTATGCTTTATTATATTCAAATGCATATTGAATTATGCTAATTAGTTCCGACTTCAACCCTTCTAGGAACTCAATTATAAATTTGATTTTAAATATTAAATTCAATTACTTACAATAATAAAATTGATCATAATGCAACCAGATTGTCCCGTGGCGCAAGTTCCGGAGTCATAGGCCAATTTAGACACTTAGAGGCTATCCAATAAATAGTTAAACTTTGCCGATTTATCCAGAATCTTTAGAGTAACCCATATTTACAGGCTGAGTTTAAGTTGATGAGGCCTCAAGAAATGGAAAAGAGCCGGTCAAAATCACATAACAACGTATAAATCAATATAAATATAAACTTAATAGATCCATATTAAAATTATTAATAAGTATTTATATTAAGGATACTGTAAATAACTAATTTAAGTGATATTATGCCAATAGACTTTCAATATAGACCGATTAGTGATCCCTCTTTAAAAGATAAAAATATAAATAATTTCAAAAATGCGATTGCTAAATCTATGATCATAACCGATAAAAGTATAATCAAAGATTATGATAGCATGTCTGACAAATTATCTTATTTACGTAAAAAATTACCTATTAATCGTACATCTGACCACTTAGTAAGTGGTTTATGCCACGTAGATAGTTATATATCCGAAGTCTTATCTGCTCAAAAAAGGATTAATCAATTTAGATATTACAGATCTGACATTAAACTGCAGATAAAAAATATACAAAAGCAGATAAAAAATATACAAAACGATACCGAATTTATGCCGGATGAAAACAAAATATTGTTTCTTAAACTAGAAGCACAAGAACTAGTAAAAGAATTAGATTATGTATCAGGTCGTTACATATCTTTTAAAGAAGAATATAAGAAAAAACTCTTAAATATAGTTGACTTAATTCCTGAGTTTATTTCAGATATTAAAGATTCTTACTATGAATTATTTAGAAATATTAAGAATAAAGATGATGAGACTTACAAAATAATGCATGAAGCTTCTCAATGGCTTGCTATGGCATTGGATAGTAGTATGGATGCTATATGCAACGATAAAGAAACTATTTTAATTCCTGATGTAGATCCAAGATCAAATTATTTGGCTCACAAAGTTGTTGATGTTGATACTTTAGCTGAAACTCTTACTGGATTAGTAAATGAAGAAAAAATTGAAAGAAATATTTTTTCAGAAATTTCTAGCTTTTGTAATATTTCAGACAAACACATACTTGATAGCGCTAAAGAATATCTAAAAAAATACTTAAATGAACACATTAGATTAATAGATAGTGA
>JAKJJQ010000010.1:0-71618 GCA_021713415.1 Thiotrichales bacterium 19X7-9 | reverse complement strand
GCAAAGTGATTAGTTTTATTGTTGATCAGTTTAAAACAGTGACAGAAAAAATCGACTGGGTTAAAGATCGAGCAAAAACAGTAGCCAGTTATTTAAGTTTTGGCTATTTTGGTAATGATGAGACTGAGGTTAAAGTTAAACCTAAGTTAGAACCGATTCAAGGTAATCAACTTGATTTTGCTAATTACAATCCTACTAATGTTGAAGATTTTTCAAAGGTAAGAAAACAAGTCCAGCAAGTCAATCAACAGACCCAAAATAGCAAGGTAAATCATGTTACGATTACCAATCAAGTTACAGTTCAAGGTAACGGTGATAAATTAACGTTAATGCAAGGTGTAGAAGAAGCAACCCAGAAAGCATTATATGACTATCAAATGGGAGGGGTTTAATGTCATTTATTCCATTAGTTTTAGGTGCAATCCCATTTAGTGTTAATACAGCAACCTATAATAAAATCACTAAAAGCTATTCGTCTAAGTGGGCAACACAAGATCGAGTTAATAATAGCCCTGCATTGCAAAATACAGGTGATCAAGCTGAAACAATGACCATATCAGGTGTTACATTTCCACATGATAATGTAAATACAAAAGCAACTTTAATAGCTTTAAGAGAGTTAGCAGCAAGCCAATCAAGTAACTTCTTATTTGATTTAGACGGGTTTATTTACGGTAAATGGGCAATTACCAATATTAGCCAAGAAAACACTAATAATAGTAATACAACTTATAGTATTAACCTTGAACGTTATCCAGATACAAGTTTACTTGATCAGGCAAAAGCTTTTGTTAAGGGGGTATTTTAATTGGCAAAATACACGACTAAAAATGGTGATATGCTAGATTTAATTTGTTTTAAGTACTATGGAACAACAGAGGTTACAACTAAAGTTTTAGAGGCTAACAGAGAATTAGCAAAACAAGGCTCAGTATTACCAGCAGGTATTGTTATTGATTTGCCAGAGATAGAAAAGCCAACAGCTAAGCGTAAGGTAATGTTATGGTAACAGATTATCAAATTTTGGCAGATAATAAAGATATTACAGATAAAATTAAGTCAGGTTTAGTTAGTTTAACAATTACAGATACAACAGGTGATCATGCAGATGGTCTAAGTATCAGATTAGTAGATCACCATGATTCAATTCAATTTCCAAGTGATAGTTCAAAATTGAATGTGCATTTAGGTTATCAAGATAATTTACATGACTTTGGTTATTTCTTTGTTGATACGATTAGTTACAGTTACCCACCGAGTCTTTTAAATATAAATGCAAATAGTGTACCCTTTACAGCATCAAATACTTATAAAGCTATGCAGACACAAAGAACACGGTCATTTGATAATATAACACTTGAAAGCTTAATTGCTGCGATTGCAAAAGAACATGGTTTAGAGTCATCGGTAAGCATAGATTTAGGAAAAATATTTATTAAACATATTGATCAGACAGATGAAGGCAACATCGGTTTTTTATATCGGGTTGTTAGGCAATATGGAGGCACTTTGAAACCGACGCATACAAAGCTTATTGTACTAAATGAAAAAGGTAAAAATACTAAAGATGAAGATATGCCAGAAGTAATTTTAAGCTTAGATCAGATATCACAATTAAGTTACTCAACCAAACGAGAGGCTAAATTTAGAAGTGTAACAGCTAAATACCATGATATAGATACAGCAGAAACTAAAAAGGTAACAATAGGTAACGGCCAACCAGAATTTTTATTGTCATATACGTATGAAAATGAACAAACAGCAAAAGCAATGGCAAAAAAAGTATTAGATGGTTACACACAAGATACAGATACACTAAATATTACGATAGTTGGGAACCCAGAAATCATTGCTGGGGTACCAGTTATTATTAAAGGCTTGCGTGATGACATTCCGCAACAGTGGTATGTAAAGACTGCTACACATAGCTTGAGCAAGCAGGGATACCAAACGATTGTCCAGTTAACATTAAAATAGACCAAAAAGTCAGAAATTGTTGGTACCCCCGTGGTACCCGAATCAAATTATTTAGTAAGATTTCTATATTTTAATTTTGATATAAGTCTTTGAAATATAAGTGGTAGCTACGAGTGGACTTGAACCACCGACCCCAGCATTATGAATGCTGTGCTCTAACCAACTGAGCTACGTAGCCAATGTGCGAGACTGTATTTTACTGAATTGAGCGCTTGTGTCAACCATTGGCGGTTAGAAATTTTTGTTTTTTATTTTAATTAATTGATGCTTACGAGTGCATAGACAGCTTTATGCTCTTCACTATCATATAGGTAGGCTTCTTGATTTGGGTTTATAACTGAACCTCTTATAATCGAGCCACCATTATTAACTGCTATTTGATCAAATGCATTGCCATATTTTGAGTCGTGACAACATGTACGTTGAATGTTCGACTTTTTAAAGACTCCAAGATAATCTTGAAAAGTTTGATTCGCATTTACTTCTAATGTATTTAATCTTTGACTTGCAGGATATGGGCCAATCTCATTCATATCACCAGCTAAAATAATATTCACTTTTGATAGATCAATATTTGCGCCAACTGTTTGTTGAATTGTTTTAATAAAACTTGAAGTATCCCATTGCTTATGTGAAGTATAGTGAGGGAAGTGTAATGCAATAAATAAAACTTTTTTATTTAAGTTATCAGTTGCAATGCCTTTGAAATAAGCCATATAGTAAGGGCGTACATGATCCGGTGCTGCTATGGTAAAATAACCTTTACAAGTATTTGTGCCTTGACAGGTTTGTTGTATTTGCATTGCACTTATTTTTTCCCATCGATTAGAATCATATGTAATTTGTGCTTCATCATAGTCACCTGAACTTAAGTGCTTTTCATTTCTAAGTGTTTGCCATTTGTATTGATGGTTATTTGTAGATAATGCAAGCGTATTTAATAGTGGACTAGCTCCTGCTGATGAGTTAACTACAGCTTCCTCTAATGCGATAAAATCTACAGGCGCATTAACATCATTTATTTTCTGATTGATAAAATTAATTTCATTATTTCTATATGTTGGGTTTTTATTTCCCCATATGTTGCTATTACCATTTTTGCTTAGACCTTTGACATTGTATTGAATAATACCAATTGTTGTATTAGCATTTGCATAAGATACTAACAATATACTTAAAATTAAAAAGTTAATAAAACATTGAGTTTTCTTTAATATAATTAACATAGATGTTCCTTAGTGTCTGGTTAAATTGGCAGCAATGCATAATAATCAAACGTTAATTAAAAGTAAAAGATTTTACAGCAAATCTAAACTAAATATTTAAGAATTAAATGGCCTAAAAGGACAATTAACACAAGATTAACAACCAGTTTGACGACCTTAGAGTGGCCTTTAATGAGTATTTGGCTACCTAAAATATAACCAAATGCTGAGGCAGGTACACCAATTAATGCAGGCGTCCAATCAATACGATTGACGACGATAAAATAACCTAAAGCAGAAAGATTTGAGATGAAATTAATCAAGCGTGCATTAATCGATGCATCAACATAATCCATATAGAGAAAAAAGACAAAGCCTAATAATAAGAAAGTACCAGTACCTGGACCAAAAAAACCATCATAAGCACCAATGATAAAGCTAACTAAAATACAACGAGTAATTTCTTGAGATTGACTTAATTGGCTTCTGTATTTGACTTGAATGATCCTTGATTTAAAGGTATTGATAACTAGAATACTTGGAATTAATACAAGTAATAAGTAAACCATCGCTTGCGCATCTAAAAAGCGGCTTAAAAATGCACCAGAAACTGCACCTAATAATCCGGTAATAACACCATATTTCATTAAGGATAAATCGATTTTATTGTGACGCAAAAAACGATAAATAGCGGTAGTGCCACCTAAAGTTACGGTGAATTTATTGGTTCCTAATACTAATGCTTCAGGAACACCAATTAAGAGAAATGTAGGAATAGTAATAAAGCCACCACCACCACCAATTGCATCAATAAAACCAGCAAAGGCAACTAAGATAATTTCAATAATGATTTGTTCAAAACTCATAATGATCGCTATCCTTTGCTTGATTCATTGCTACTTAATATAACGATTTATAATAAACCACTTAACCCATAAAAAGCTAAAAATACCAATATAAGCACCAAAAACTATATCAGAAAGGAAATGATCATTAACAATTAATCGGCTAATGCAGATTATTATTGCAATAATACACGCAAGTATTATAAAAAAGGATTTACGTGATAGATAAGCTAAAGATAAAAGACCAGCAAAGTTAGCTAGTGCGTGGCCTGATGGTGTTGAATTAAAGACTTTTTTCATTGAGAAAAAATGAAAGCCATATAGATTGTGATTAAATAGCATCTCTGGGCGATAGCGTGCTAAGCTATATTTCAAAATCGTACCAATTGCTAAAGCCACAAACAAGCTTAATGCGATAATTAACCATCTTGATTGCTGGATCTTTGGTTTATTTCTGATAAATAGCCAAGCACAATAGATAAAAATTAAGATCATTAACATTGCCCAATGCTTTGGGTCAAATAGATTATCAAGCCATTGACTAAATTGATATATTTTACTTGTATGTGCGATTTGTTGGTTAAGATAATAAGCGACTGTTTGATCAAGATAAATATAGCTAAACCAATAAAAAATAATCAGTAAAATGAGGAAGGTAACTGAGCTTTTTAATGGCATCGATGTCTTAGCCATGTATAATCCTTAACAAGGTATTGATTTTTCAATAATGACCAATCATATATTGATTTATAGGTAAAATAAAGGCATTAATGTGGCTGAAAATAGTATAAAAATGGATATTTCATTAGATCAAAATACGGGTTGGCTTAATGGTATTAAGCACAAACCATCGCCTAATTTTAATCAAAGGCCAAATAGACTAGATTTATCATTATTGGTAATTCATTGTATTAGCTTACCAGAAGGTCAATTTGGTGGCAGTGAAGTCATCGATTTTTTCCAAAATAAACTTGATATGAATCAGCATAAAAGCTTTCATTTACTTAAAGGTATGAAAGTATCTGCACACTTTCTAATTAGACGTTGTGGAGCGATTATTCAATTTGTTTCAATTTATGATCGAGCCTGGCATGCAGGTGTATCATCTTTTGAAGGTAGAGAAAATTGCAATGATTACTCCATTGGCGTTGAACTTGAGGGAACGATTGACCAATCTTATGAAAAAGCACAGTATAGCTCCTTAGTTGAACTGACTAATTTATTAATAAGTCATACTATAATTAATAAAACTAGTATTGTTGCACATAGTGATATTGCACCAGGACGCAAAAGTGATCCTGGTGAATATTTTGACTGGGGTTATTATTTAGGGTGTTTATGAGTAAGAGGCTGATTGGATTAATCCTATTATTGATTTGTATTGGGGGTTATACAACAGCTTATGCGATTAATGTAATTACACTTGCACCAAATATTACTCGTTTGATTCAGAGTATTATAGAGAAAGCGCATGAAGATAATATTAAGCCAAAGGTGAAAATTATTGCTACAGTGCATTATATTGGTGAACCAAGATCTATTCGTAATATTCCATCAATTGGCGATGCTTATCGTATCCAGTTAGAAAAAATTATATTATTAAAACCTGATTTAGTACTTGCATGGCAAGGCGGGACTAAAAAATCAGATATTGAAACATTAGAATCTTTTAAAATTCATGTTGTTGAAGTTAATGCAACATCCTTGAGATCTGTTGTTAGTTTAATTACTAAGTTAGGTGAATTAATTGGCTTAAAGCCGCAAGCTAATCAAATAGCCAAAGCATTTTTAGAAAAGCTAAAACAGCTAAAACCTAAAAAACCGTTAAATAAGAGAGTATTTGTACAACTATCAGAATTACCCTTATATACCATTGGTGGTAAAGGTTTTATGAATGAAATTATCTCTTACTGTGGTGGTAAAAATATTTATCAATCAGTAGCAAAAGAGGCATTTGAAGTATCGGTTGAATCAGTCGTATTAAAAAATCCAGATGTTATTTTAGTGACACAAAATTTAGTTAATGGTTCAACAAAGCGTTTAACTTCAACGCTTTGGCAAAGATATCCTAAACTTTCTGCAGTTGAGAAAAAACAAATTTATGCGGTTAATTCAAATACAGTATCACAAGCAACTTTAGAGCTTTTAGATGGTGTTAAAGCGCTATGTAAGGTTTTAAATAATTAATCAGTTAATTATACTTAAACTTAAGCTAAACTTAATATTAAATGGATTAAAAATAAACCAGTGATGAGGTTTGGTAATGAAAACTAAAACAGTATGGAAAGTAGTATTTCTCTCTGGTATTGGTGGAATGTTAGAGTTTTATGACTTTGTTATTTTTGCTATTTTTGCGCATCAGCTAGGCATTGTCTTTTTCCCAACAGATTCAACTAGTTTATCGACAGTGTATGCTTTTGCTATTTTTGCAGCAGGTTATCTAGCAAGGCCTTTAGGTGGCATTATTTTTGGTCACTTTGGTGATCGCTATGGACGTAAAAAAACCTTTGCAATTTCAATTAGCTTAATGGCAATATCAACGTTATTAATGGGATTAATACCAGGTTATCATCTATGGGGGGTGACAGCGGTCTTATTATTTCTACTACTAAGGATTATACAAGGCTTAGCAGTTGGTGGTGAGATTCCAGGTGCGATTACATTTGTCTATGAGCATGTAAGAAAGTCAGCTAGAGTAGGGATTGGTATTTTATTTTTCTTTATTAATTGCGGTATTTTATTAGCAAGCGTTGTTTATGCTTTAATTTATCATTTATTGCCTTTAGAAGTAGCCAATGAATATGGTTGGCGTATTGCATTTATTTTTGGCAGCCTTTTAGCAATTGTTGGTTACTATCTACGCAAACGCCTTGATGAGACACCTGAGTTTGTTCAGTTTGAAAGTCGATTACGACCAACTGTGCCGATTATTGAATTATTCAAAAAGCATAGTTTATCTGTGCTTGCTGGTAGCTGTTTGATGGTATTAATGGCAACAGTAATTAGTATGATATTTTTATATTTGGTACCCTATTTACAAAATATCGGTAGTTATACGGTTATGGAAATATCACGCCTACATTTATTTGGTTTGATCATATTGCCTATATTTATTCTTTTTTGGAATTTTGTTGCTGAGAAAGGCGTTCCACAAAATAAACTCTATACATGGATTGTAGTTTGTTTTATCGTTTTATTAATTCCTTTATTTTATGAAGTTGCACATCACCGATATGAATGGATTTCTTACTGTATTTTAATCGTATTAAGTGCTGGAATAACTGGTTTGTCACCGGTAATTTTGGCAGAAAATTATCCGGTTTCAGTGCGTTATAGTGGCGTAGCTTTTGGTTATAATATTGCTTATGCAATCTTTGGCGGTTTAACACCATTGATTGCAAGCTGGATGTATTATGCAAATATTTCTCATATTGCACCTGCTTGGTTATTGGTTATTGCAAGTATTATTGGCTTAATTGGTCTTTCATTAGGTATTCGTTATCAAAGACTCGAGGCTAAAGTTGCTAGTTAATTTAAAGTTTTGATGCCTTGGTTAGTTGCCATTAATACAGTATCTGCTGTACGGTGTGCAAATAAGCCACAACAAACAACACCAGTTAATTGTGTTAGAACAGCTTCAGTCATTTTAGGCTCACTCATCTCAAGATTATGAATATCAAGAATAATATTGCCATTATCTGTAATAAAGTTTTCACGTAATACAGGTTGGCCACCAAGTTGAATAATCGCTCTTGCAACTAGACCTCTTGCCATGGGAATAACTTCAATTGGTAATGGAAAACGACCTAATAAATCGACATATTTCGATTGATCAATAATACAGATAAATTCTTTAGCTGCTGTAGCAAGTATTTTTTCTCTGGTTAAAGCACCACCACCACCTTTGATTAACATTTTTTGGTGGTTACATTCATCAGCACCATCAATATAAAGATCAACTGGGTCAACGCTATTTAAATCTGAGACATAAAATCCATGTGCTTTAAGCTTTTCAGTCGTATCTTCAGAAGATGAAACAACTTGATTAATTTTATGTTTAATTGGTACTAAGGCTTCAATAAAGTGTTTAACTGTTGATCCTGTACCAATACCAAGTGTTATATCAGGTTTAATAAAAGTAATAGCAGCCTCAGCGACTTGCTTTTTTAATGATTCGACTTGTTCCATGAGAGATCCTTTAAATTTAATCATTTATCACAGGCTATGATAACACTCTTAAAATTACAGTGTTAAGTATTATTCAAATTGATTTAAAAATTGAAGTAATTTCTGACTTAAAGCAAAAAAATCTGGATTGAAAGCAATTCTTTTTAAATTTTTGATTTTTAATTTGTTTTTTGCGCTAACAGCGCCAAAGATCAGTGGATATGGTTTTTCATTATGATAATAATTACCTTCGATACCATAATGTGGGTCATTAATATCAATATGCATACCAAGATGTGAAAAGTCAATAACTTGTGCTGAAAATTCGCGACTATTAATAATCTTAATGCGTTTATCTTCAGAGTGAAAGTCATCTAAAGCAGAGTAGACTCTACAATAGTTCAAAGGGTTTTTTTGATGGTTAAAATAGTTCAGTGCAACTTGGTAAGATGTGGTTTCATCTTCTGTTGATATGATCATAAAAATCGGTTGTTTTAATGGTTTTTTTAATTGTTGCTTGGTTTTTTTTATGTGTTTTACAATTTCTGCTGCTGCTTGCATGGGGAATTCATTATAGCTAAATTTATCGCTACCACAGAGTGATTTAACATGCGTAAATGGTTTTACTGGGATAACTTTACTAATCGGGCTAATAAATGGCGGTAGTGATGAAACCCAAGGTGCATTTAGACCAAAAGCAGGTGCAAATAGTGTAATACTTTGAATAATATCTGGGTATTTTAAGGCGGTTAGCATTGAAAGCAGTCCGCCATAGGAATGACCTATTAAATGAATGCGTGAATATTTAGATGCTGCTTGTGTGATTAGATGATCCATTTGATCAAGCCAGCTTAGGTATGAAATATTTAATAATTCATTCGGCGTTGTCCCATGGCCAAGTAATAAAGGAGCAAAACAATGATACCCTTGTTCATTGAGTTGATAGGCAAGTGAACGCATGGCATAAGCAGATGAAGAAAAGCCATGTGTTAATATTACCAGTGGTTTTTGATATTCTCCTTTGAGAAAAAAAGGGCTATTATCAATGTGAGACGCTTGCTTAACATGCTGGCGCGTCAGTGTAATATAATCACATAAATTTAGTGATTTAACTTGGTCGATATGATGTTGATACGTATTCATAGTTAAGTCAAGCAAAGGTTATTATTGTTATTAGTATAATATAACCATAGCAGCTAAATTTTAATTGGCAATATTTAAGTGATGCAAATTAATAGCATATATTTTATTTAAATTATAGTGTATTAACTTGTATTTGATCCATTTGAGCTTGTTTTTGACTAGTAAAATTAGCAAAGGTTTGGAAGTGTTTTGGAGTACGAAATGACTTAAAAGAAGGTTTAGCTCGAACAACCCCTAGGTTTTGACGTGCTTGATTTAGATTAGTAATAATACCTTCATCTTTTAACCCTAATTAACATTTTTAGCGTATTGGCATGAAAGTCGCCAAAATAAGTAGTCGTTGTCATAATATATCCCCAATGCAAAAAGTCTAATAATTTTTGAAAATAAAATAATTTGCAAATTAATGAACTAAAGAAGACTCCATTTGATTTTCTGGATATTGTTGATCAAATAATATTGGCGTTACTTTAAGCTCTTTTAATGGTTTAGCAGTGATTTCTTTCATCATAGGAGATAAATCTGTTTCAAAAGGCGTACTTCCATTTAAACCAATTGTATTATCGATATTATGTCCATCATTATATAATTCAAAGCCAAATTCATCATGGCCATGTGTATCATGAACTTCAGTTATTCCTGCTTGCTTATCAACTAACTTTTCTAAGAGATTTTCATTTTCTGGATAGCCTCTATTCCACATCAATAGTATTGCAAGAGGTGTCTCAGCATAAACATCTTTTTTGGTCTTAAGTGCATCTCTAAAAGAGTGTACTTGTGCTTCATATGTTTTATATGCTTCAGTTGATGGATCACCAACTAAAATAGGTAATGTATGTGTTTTAAAGTCATTATTAAGGTGATCAATTTTTTGTTCTAAGGTAGCTTTAGATTTTGTCTCTTGAAGTATTCGATCAATCATATGCTCATTTAAAGGGGCATGTTGTGCAATATGTGGAATATCCTCATGATTACGGTGGCATGACATTAATGTTAATCTATTTAGATAATTGTCAATCATTTCATCTAATAATGACGCTTCAATTTCTTTGTTTATTAGAGATGCTTTAAAATTTAAGAGTGATTGGTCTTTGTTTGGTATGGTGCTTTCAATTTTGTCGTATTCTCTTTGTCTCATATAATAAATATTTTTTATAAACTCATGGTCATGGTTTGAGTATAATATATCGTATTGAATATTACTTTTTGCCATTTTAAGTAATAAATAAAGATTAAAAGCATCATTTTTACCAAGGTCAGCAAGTATATCGCCACAATAGATTAATTGTTTATTCTCGAGCATTTCTGGATTAAATTCTAATTGATCAACTAATGCAAAGAAGTCTTTAACATTATTGTTATTATAAGCTGTTTCAAATTTTTCATATAAGTCAGCAGTAAGATTAGTGACTAAACCTGTTTCTTTTAGTGTTAACAATGTGGTTGTTGCATTACCATGTATATCACCAAATTGAATAATTTTATTTGGCATGTTAAAGACTTCCTTTGTCATGTTAAATAGTATGTTAGAAGATTAATTGATCTAAATTCATTTAAAAAGTAATTTTTATCATTAAATTGAAATATTTGAAATAAAATAAGAGAGAGTGTCGTTGCTATAATAAAGCATGGCATCAAATAATTTTGTAATGATTTTTTATGAATGTTTAATCATCTCAATCAGCGTTAAGATAACTAAGACGGTTAAGAAACTATTGGCAATTAAAAAAGCGCTTAGTCTGTGCGTGAATCGATTATAGGTTAAATAGATTAATGAGTGAATCAATGTTGCTGCAACATAAAGCCAACTTAAAATTAAAAATAAATAATCTTCGATATGAAGATAAATTAATAAAATAATGGTGATATAAAATAAAATTGGTAGTCTACATAAATCTTGAAAATGGTAGGCCGTTGTTTTTGCATGATGGCTTTCACTTTCTGCTCTGGCATATTCCAATTCGTTTAAATCAGTAATTGGTAAAGAGCCATCACGAATCGCTTGTACTTTTGAGAAAAGACTAATAAATAAGCTGATTAGCGTAAAAATCATTAATACAAATACTGGATATAGTAATAGTTGTTGCATCAATTTGAACTATCTCTTATTTAGCTTGCATATAATGTAGTTCTAGCAAAGGTTTCACACTTAGGCAATGAACTTGTTTCTATTCGTTTAATATTTGCACCAAGAGATTGAAGTTTTTTATCAAATTGACTATAACCACGGTCAAGGTAATTAATATGATGAATATAGCTTTTACCTTCTGCAACTAATCCAGCAATTGTAAGACAAGCTGAAGCCCTTAAATCGGTTGCAGTGACTTCAGATGCATATAATTTACTATGACCTTGACAAAATACATGATTACTTGAAATATTAAGATTAGCATTCATTTGATTTAACGCGTTTACGTGATGAAAGCGGTTATCAAATATGTTTTCGGTAATTGTGCTTTGTCCTTTTGCAAGGCTATGTAATAGCATTGTTGGTGCTTGTAAATCGGTTGAAAAGCCAGGGTAGGCTTGAGTTGTTAAGTTGATGCCAATCAATTCATTAAGACTTGGGTATATCTTAATTTTAGATTTTGCAGTGCTAATTTTTGCACCCATTTGTTTGAAGTGGTTTAATTCAGTCGTTAGTAATTTAGGGTTAGTGTTTGTTAGTTCAACTAAGCTATTCGTTGCAAGCGCACTGATAAGATAAGTGCCTGTTTCAATTCTGTCAGGAATGATTGTATGGCATGCGCTATGAAGTCTTGGAACACCACTGATTTGTATTTTAGCTGTACCAGCACCTTTTATTTTAGCACCCATAGCATTTAATAGTTTACATAAGTCAATAACTTCAGGTTCTTTAGCTGCATTTTTTATTGTGGTAATACCTTCAGCAATCGTTGCTGCCATAATAACATTCTCAGTGCCAGTTACTGTAGGCATGGTAAATGTAATATCTGCACCATGTAGTTTCGTTGATTTTTTTTTGGCATAAACAATGCCATTATTAATATGAAATTCAGCACCCATTAAGCTCAATGCTTGTAAATGTTGGTCAATTGGGCGTAAGCCTATATTACAACCACCAGGTAGACAAATGGCAACTTCACCAAGACGGCTTAGTAGGGGACCTAAAAATAAAACAGAAGCACGCATTGCCTTAGCTTCTGCAAAGTCAATGATTTGTTGTTTAATCGTGTTGGCTGTTAAGGTGGTTGTCTCACTTGTCTCAGTCAGATGAACACCTAATTGTTTTAGAATTAATTTAAAATGCTCAACATCGGTTAAAGATGGCACATTACAAAGCATAACACTTTGCTCTGTTAATAAGCTTGCAGCAAGTAAGGGTAAGGCTGCGTTTTTTGCGCCTGAAATTTTTACTGTGCCTTCTAAGGTGTTACCACCTGAAATTATCAATGTATCATTCATTATTTAGTGCATGCCATTGCTTTGGGGTATAAGTTTTTAATGCGATTGCGTGAATCTCTCCACTTCTAATATAGTCGTTTAAGACTTGATATACCAGCTGTTGTTGCTTGACTTTACTGAGTATTTTTTCAAAAGCATCACTAATGACAATGGCTTCAAAATGGACATTATCATCTGATTGTACCAATGCTTGTGAGTGATCAATGCCCGTTTCTATAAGTTCTTTAAGTTTGATTGCATCCATTTGAGCTAATCCAATTATTCGTGGTTTTATGGTATTATTCAAATTGGGCTGCAAGTTTGCAAGGATTATGTCAAAAAATTTACACTAGAAGGTTATAAACACCTTGAACTTTTGCAAGTTCAGATGCTTTTGGGTTAGTGCTTAAGCCAGTGATTTTTAATGTTAGATTGTGTTTCATAGCTAATGATTTTTGTAGTAACAACCAACTTAAACCTGCACTATCAATGGCTTTAGTCATATTAATATCAATAACCCAGGTGCGTATATTTTTATTAAGTTCTCCATAAAGTGTTAAGGCTTTTTGTTCAATTGGCATAACGCTACCAAAGCATAACGAATCATTTATCTGCCAAGTGATTGTTTGTTCATTCCTCTGAATGTCAATCATGGTTTTAGGCGCCTTTAGCATTCATTTGGGTTAAGCGCGTGATTAATTGCAACATGCTTGTTGCTTGTTGGAATTGTTCACGGTAGTTATTTAGAATACTCACACCACCAACAACAATATCATAAGTTTTCCAAGTATTATCACTGCGAATCATTTTAATCTCTAATGGTGAAGCATTATTATTGGTTTTATTAACAATCTCTCCTTTGACAGTAATATATTGTTTGTTTTTAATTGAATCAGGTGAAATTGGTGTGATTTTTAATTCATAATTACCAACTTTAGTGACTGTTTTGGCATAAAAGCGTGCTAATAATGTAATAAACTGATCAATAAATTCTTTTTTCTCTTTTGCTGTTGCACTTCGCCATTTAATACCAACAGCATAACCTGCCATAACATCTTCATCAACATAAGGGATAAAATATTGGTTAACTAAATGTACAAGAATTTGTGGATTTTTTTCAATTTCTTGTGACTGCTGACTGACAAGTTCTTGAAGTTTGCCAAATGAGCCTTGAATAATTGAAACAGGGTTATTTGGGTTAATTGCTGTTGCATTCGTTTGGTTATCAACGACCGTTGTTGTTTTTGTTGTATGTTCGGCATAATTAACTGAAATTAAACCCATAGTTAGTATAGGAACGATGATTAATTTTAAGTATTTCATTTTTCTTTATCTCCACTAGATGATACGAATGTGTTAATTAATGATGTAAAATCAATTGCAGGATAGGTAGTAACGATGCGATCCCCATTTTTTAGGTTACCGGGTGAAAAGCCAGGTGCGATACCGATATAACTTTCACCTAATAAACCACTGGTTTGAATGCCTGCTGATGAATTTTCTGGAATTTGATGAAACTGAGTATTAATTTTCATTGTCACAACTGCAGCGAAAGTTGTAGGGTTAAGAGAAATATTAGAGACAGTACCGACTTGTACACCAGCTATACGTACAGCTGCATTGGGCTTTAGTGCACCGATATTGGTAAAATCAGCTGTTACTGTATAGGTTTTTTGGCCTGTAATATCTTTAAAGCCAAGACCACTGACTTTCATTGCAAGAAAAATTAATGCAATAATTGCGATAATGACAAATAAACCAACCGCCATTTCATAAGATTTTTTATACATCATAAAACCCTTAATTTATTATTTAAACATCATGGCTGTTAATAAGAAGTCTAGCCCTAAAACTAATAAAGAGGAGTAGACAACTGTTTTAGTGGTGGCTTTTGCAATGCCTTGAGAATTAGCTTGGCAAAAATAACCTTGATAAATACTAACCCAAGTAACAGCAAAACCAAATACAATACTCTTAATAATGCCAGTGACAATATCATCAAAAAATAAAACAGATGATTGCATATTACCCCAGTAAGTACCGCTATAGACACCAAGTAAGCCGACACATACCCAGTAACCAGATAATACAGCAACAGCACAAAAAATAATATTCAGTAAAGGCATTGCAATTTGACCACCCCAAAATCGTGGCGCAATAATATAGCGAATTGGGTCAACACCCATCATTGTTAAGCTTGAGAGTTGTTCAGTTGCTTTCATAAGACCAATTTCTGATGTTAAGGCACTACCTGCTCGTCCTGCAAATAAAAGCGCTGTCACTACAGGGCCTAATTCACGTAAAACACTTAATGCAACCATAGGTCCTACTGCAGATTCTGCACTAAATTTAGTTAAAGTATAGTAACCTTGTAAGCCTAAAACAAAACCAATAAAGATAGCTGAGACAACAATAATGGTTAATGAATTAAAACCAGTTGCATAAATTTGCTGAATACTTTGGCGTATTTTTACTGGTCCAAAAATACTCTGTAATAAAAATAAAAACGCCTCGCCCAGTGCTTGCGTTTTATTTAGAAAATAGCGCCCTATTGATTGGGTAAAGTTAATCATTACTCTTTAGTCCTTAAGCTCTATTAACTCTTTAAATGAAGCACCAGGATAATGGAAGGCAACTGGCCCATCGATATTACCATTTAAAAACTGTCTTACAAATGCTGAGTCAGATGACCTTATTTCATCAGGACTACCACAGCCCATAATTGACTTATTTGCTGTGACAATTACATAATCTGCAATACTTAGTGCCTCATCAATATCGTGGGATACAACAATAGATGTCATATCAAGAGCATCATTAAGTGTTTTAATTAATTTTAAAATAACGTGAAAAGAGATAGGGTCCTGGCCAGTAAATGGTTCATCATAAAGCATAATATCAGGATCAAGTGCAATGGCTCTTGCTAAAGCAACACGCCTTGCCATGCCACCTGAAAGTTCGCTAGGCATTAATTGATAAGTATTACGTAAACCAACAGCTTCAAGTTTCATTAAAACAATATTTTTAATGATTGCTTCAGAAAGATTTGTATTTTGACGTAAGGGGAAAGCGACATTATCATAAACAGACATTTGGGTAAATAAAGCACCCGACTGGAATAAAACCCCCATACGTTGTCTTAGCGCCATTAGTTGTTTGCGTTTAATTTGATTAATGTCTTTATCAAATACACAAATAGACCCTGTTTGAGGGCGTATCAAACCACCAATTAAGTGCAAAGTGGTTGTTTTCCCACAGCCGCTTGGTCCTAATATAACTGTAATTTTTCCCTTTGGAATTTGAAAACTAATTTGCTTAAAGATCGTGCGACTACCTCGGTAGAAGTCAACATTCTCAAATGTGATAACCGACAAGTTAAGACCCACTTAATAAACTTTGTCATTAAAATTGTAGTTATCATAGCGAATTTTGTGCTAAATGGCTACTTATGATCATTCAAGTTACATAGGCAATAAAACACATAGGGATAAAAAAGATATATTTTAAATAAAAAGGCAATATTTTGTATTTTTGGTATACTTAATTTAAGGTAAGGGGAAATACAAGTATAACAAAACTAGGGTGCAGAATGAGGTAGTCATAAGATGATAAAGAAGCTATTTGTCATAACAGTTGTATGTTTGCCTATCACAGGCTTTGCAGATGGCTTTATTCAATACCCTGTTTCATATCATTGCCCAGCATTTAATCAAGTAGCGATTCAAAGAGATGGCTCTTTTGAAGCAACAACTTATATCAATGGTTTATCAATCCAGTGGCAAGGGGCTGCTATTCATCGCTCTGTAGGTGTCAAAGCACTTAAATTTAAAAAAGCAGTACTAGCCTGTGATGGTGATGCTAAGACTTGTTTGATTTTTTGTGATTATACAGCAAGTGGTGGTGATAATAATATTATTCGTTTAACCATGTCTAAACTGAATTTTTCCTATCATAAAGCGATGTCTGGAGGCTATGGCGAATACTGGAAGAATAATCAATGTATTCGTAGTCAGAATAAAGACTGTGTATTTCAAATTGTTGAAGGATATTAAATCTAAAGGATATTTTTAAATCTTACAAACACAATAGTTGTCGCTTAAAGATATTTTTAGTACAGTAGCACTCAAAGCAATAGCTAGTACTGATATATTTTTATGCTCTTTAGATACTTGGAAAAATCGACTTTGATTCAAGTAAACTTTATATCCTTTAATCATTTAAACATTAAAGCTGGAGATATTAAATGATGCAAACTTTTTATGGTAATGGTGCGTTATCAAATTTTGATCAATCACGTTATTTAACGCAATTGCAACAAATTGATCAGCGTATTGATGCGATCAATGCAGAATATGTCCATTTTGTCGATATTAAAAGTGAACTAACAACAGATGAAACTAAAAAGCTTAAAGCTTTATTAAGCTATGGAGCAAATCAACCACTTGAAAATAGAGATGGCCAATTAATTTTAGTTCTACCTAGATTAGGTAGCATTTCACCATGGTCATCAAAAGCAACAGAGATTATGCATAATTGTGGATTGTCATCAATTAATCGCATAGAGCGCGGTATTGTTTATTATATTCAGAGTAATCAACAATTGGATGAAGCTTCTTTAAAGTTAATTGCTAATTGTTTATATGATCGAATGACTGAAAGCTACTATTTTCAACTTGATCAAATAGCATTATTTGAATCTTTAGAGCAGCGTTGTCAAATGAAAACAATCGATATGCTTAATCAGGGTAAAATAGCATTAGTTAATATCAACCAAAGTTTAGGTTTAGCATTATCAGAGGATGAGATTGACTATTTATATGATAATTACATCGAACTTAATCGTAACCCAACTGATGTAGAGTTAATGATGTTTGCACAGGCAAACTCAGAACACTGTCGACATAAAATTTTTAAAGCTGATTGGTTAATTGATGGACATAAGCAAGATAAAAGTTTATTTCAGATGATTCAAAATACTTATCAGCACCATAGTGATGGTGTGTTATCTGCTTATACGGATAACTCAGCAGTGATTGAAGGTTATACAAATAAGTGGCTATTAAAACATCAAGATGACCATACTTATGAGTTATCAGAAGAGCCTATGCACATTCAAATGAAAGTAGAAACGCATAACCATCCAACTGCTATTTCTCCTTATCCAGGCGCAGCTACAGGATCTGGTGGTGAAATTAGAGATGAAGTTGCTACAGGTCGTGGGGCAAAAATGAAAGCAGGTTTAACTGGTTATACCGTGTCTAATCTTAATATACCAGGGATACTAGAACCATGGGAATTTAACTATGGTAAACCAAGTCGAATTGCATCAGCTTTAGATATTATGCTAGAAGCACCATTAGGAGGTGCTGCATTTAATAATGAATATGGGAGAGCAAATTTATGCGGTTATTTTCGCACTTTTGAACAAGTAATTGATGGCCAAGTTAGAGGTTATCATAAGCCGATTATGATTGCTGGAGGCTATGGTAATATTAGAGCTTCTCAAGTGAATAAAAATCAAATTCCTCCAGGCGCTAAACTGATCGTTTTAGGTGGTCCTGGCATGCTCATTGGTTTAGGTGGAGGTGCTGCATCTTCTGTATCATCTGGCCAAATAAATGAGGGCTTAGATTTTGCCTCAGTCCAACGTGATAACCCTGAAATGCAAAGGCGTGCCTATGAAGTCATTGAGTCTTGTTTTAATATGGGAGAAGATAATCCAATTATTAGTGTCCATGATGTTGGTGCTGGTGGTTTATCTAATGCATTGCCTGAACTCGTTGCAGACTGCCAACGTGGTGCTTATTTTGACTTAAGTGCAATTGCTATATCAGATCCATCAATGTCACCGTTAGAGATTTGGGCAAATGAATCACAAGAGCGTTTCGTATTAGCAATCTTACCAGAGAACTTAGCATTATTTGAATCCATTGCACAACGTGAACGTTGTCCATTTAGTGTTGTCGGTGAAGCAACAGAAGCTGAAATAATTATCTTAGAAGATACAGTCAATCAAATAAAAGTGATTGATTTGCCATTATCTGTTTTATTAGGTAAGCCACCAAAAATAACAAAAGATGTCCTAACAAGGCCTTATCTGAAAACACAGTGGGACTACCAGTTAATTGATATAGAAGAAGCAACTTTTCGTGTATTAGCATTACCTTCAGTTGCAGATAAAAGCTTTTTAATTACCATTGGCGATCGTAGCGTAGGTGGAATGACTGTGCGCGATCAAATGGTTGGCCCATGGCAAGTGCCAGTTGCAGATGTTGCTGTAACCGCTAGTGGTTATACAGGCGTTACAGGTGAGGCGATGGCAATGGGTGAGCGACCGACCTTAGCTTTAATGAATCCAAAGGCAGCAGCCCGTATTACAATTGGTGAGGCGATTACGAATATAGTAGCTGCACCTATTGAACATCTGTCAGATATTAAACTCTCAGCAAATTGGATGGCTGCTTGTGGCTATGAAGGTGAAGATGCCAATCTTTTTGAAATGGTAAAAACAGTGGGGTTAGCGTTTTGTCCTGAATTAGATTTAACGATTCCTGTTGGTAAGGATTCGCTTTCTATGCAAAGTCGATGGCAGGATGGAAAGGGAGAAGAAAAATCAGTTGTCTCTCCTGTGTCTTTAATTATAACAGCATTTAGTCCAGTGATTGATGTTAGAAAAACACTAACACCTCAATTGGCACTAGATACAGCCAGTGAAACTCGCTTGGTGTTTATTGATTTAAGTAATGGAAAAAATCGTTTGGGTGGTTCAGCGCTGGCACAAGTTTACAATCAATTAGGTGAGGATACACCAGATATTGAAACAGAAACATTAAAAAACTTTTTCACAGCAATTCAGTTATTAAATCATAATAGAAAAATATTAGCCTATCATGATCGTTCAGATGGTGGTTTGATTGCAACTTTAGCAGAAATGATGTTTGCATCTCGATGCGGGATGGACATTCATCTAGATGCTTTAGGTGATGAACCTGTGAGTGTTTTATTTAATGAAGAGTTAGGTGCAGTTATTCAAATTAAGCATAACGACCGTGATCATATATTAGATACTTTGCATTCATTTAAGTTAAATGCACATATTATCGGTGGAATTCATAAAGAAGAAGTATTACGTATTGAGCATGATTTAGATATAATTTTAGAAGTAGAACGTGCACAATTACAAAAAGCTTGGTCAAAAGTAAGCTTTAATATTCAATCCTTAAGGGATCATAGCCAATGTGCTTATGAAGCTTATGAGCGTATTACAGATGAAAATGATCATGGTTTGTTTGTTTTTTCAAGCTGTGATTTGGAAGAAAACTTAGCTTCGCCTTATCTAAATTTAGATGCAAAACCTAAAGTCGCTATATTAAGAGAACAAGGTGTTAATAGTCATAATGAAATGGCCGCTGCTTTTTATTTAAATAGTTTTGAGGCTGTTGATGTTCATATGAGTGATTTAATTGCTGGAAGAATCAATTTAAAAGAAATGAAGGGATTAGTTGCTTGTGGCGGTTTTTCTTATGGTGATGTCTTAGGTGCTGGTGGCGGTTGGGCAAAATCAATTCTATTTAATGATCAACTGTCTAATCAATTTCAAGCGTTTTTTGAAAGGGAAGATACTTTTAGTTTAGGTGTTTGTAATGGTTGTCAAATGTTCTCTCAGATTAAATCATTAATTCCAGGTGCAGCGCATTGGCCTGATTTTATACGTAACTTCTCTGAGCAGTACGAAGCAAGATTAGTCATGGTTGAAGTGATGGATTCAAATTCACTGTTATTTAAAGGCTTAAAGGGTTGTAAAATACCAATTGTTGTTTCTCATGGCGAAGGTCGAGCACGCTTTGAAAACGAAAATGATTTACAAACGCTATTAACTGATAAGCATGTTGTACTTAGATATGTTGATTATGATGGAAAAATTGCAACTAAATACCCTGCCAATCCTAATGGCTCACCTGAAGGGGTTACAGCATTTACTACAGAAAGTGGCCGTCATACGATTATGATGCCACATCCAGAGCGTGTTTTTAGAACCATGCAATTATCATGGCATCCAAATGTTTGGAAGAAACATCAGTATTCACCATGGATGAAGTTATTTGCTAATGCTAGGGTTTGGGTGGATTAAGCAATTTGTAAAATATTTCAAATTGAAATATAATTATATTTAAAGTAGCAATAACTAAGCAATATATGCATATTATATCAAAGAGGAAGCTCAGAGAATATTATCATGACAATACTCAAAGTAAGCTTCCTTTAATTGAGTGGTATGAAAAAATGAAGCTTTGCACAGCTAAAAATTTGACAGAATTACGAGAAATTTTTAATAGTGTAGATTATGTTTCAGGTTATACAGTGTTTAATATTGGTGGTAATAATTATCGTTTGATTACATCTATACACTATAACCGTAAGAAATGTTATGTAAGAGTAGTGTGGACACACACTGAGTATAGTCGATATGAAAATCAAGATAAACTTAGGCGAGGTCAGCTATGATAAAAGAAAAAAAAATTAATGACCTAACTTGTTGGAATGAAGATATTATTGATGTTGAATTGCCAGCTTATGCATTAAAAATACCTAAAAATGACTTAGAGTATCAGATGCTTGAAGGATTGCTTGATCGTTTAGTTGATACTGTTAAAGATGATGAAAATCACTTTTTAGCAGATGTAATGGAAATTATTGGTGATCATCTTGAAGCCTATGATGATAGGCACTATCAAGCACTTGAGGATGATGTAACACCAGTTGAACTAGTTCAGTATCTAATGCAAATAAATAATTTAAAACAAAAAGATTTGGTTGCTATTTTTGGTAGTCAAGGGAATGTTTCATCGTTTTTAAATGGTAGAAGAAAATTAAGTCCAAGTCAGATAAAAGCTTTAAGAGATCGATTTCATATAAGTGCAGATTGTTTGATTGAGTAGAAATAAAATCAATTATGTTTTTGTTTTTCTAAACACTGAAATACTAAAGACAAAAAAAGAAATTAATACAAGTACAATCATTGTAATTGCAATTGGTATTTGATTATGTTCATGTAGCATAGCAATGATACCTGAGACTAAAGCGGATAATAACATTTGTAAACAACCAAATAATGCAGCAGCGCTACCTGCAACTTGAGATAAATCTTTAAGTGCGCCAGCAATAGAGTTTGACCAGATTAAAGCTTGGCCTAAAGTTGCAACAAATAATGGAATGAATGTGACATATACATTAAATAAGCCAAAGGCTAATTTAGCAATAAGCATAAATACAGCAGATATGAATATAAGTAAAAGTCCGCTTTTCATCATAATATTAATACCGTATTTTGAAACATATAATCGATTGATTGATGTGCCGATATAATAAGCAATGGCAATTAAAAATGTCAGCCAACCATAAAATGATGGGCTAAAATTAAGCGTTTGCTGGAATAAAAAAGGCGCCATTGTTGTATAAGTTATTACAACACCATAAGCCATAACACCACCAATTAAATAACAGATAAAACTTCTATCTTTGATTGCAAAGAAAAATACACTGATGACTTGCTTTAGAAATTCGTTTAGTGGTAGCTTTGATGTTTGATGATGTGTCTCAGGTAATACAAATAAAACACTAATAAATAATAAAATGCCACATATCGTTAAAAAGATAAATTCAGCATACCAAGGAAAAAAATATACTAAATAACCACCAATAACAGGTGTTAGGCCAAGACCAATGGCAAAGCCTGAAGATAAATAAGATGCAATTTTAATATACTCTTTTCCTGAGAAGCAGTCTCTGATAATGGCTCGACTTAAAGTCATACAAGAGCCAATACCTATACCTTGAACCAATCGAGAATAAAATAAGCTATCATAAGTTTTAGAAAATACACTCCAAAAACAGCCAATTGAAAAAATAAATAGACCAGTTAAAAGTACTTTCTTACGACCAATACGATCAGATATTGGCCCATAAAATAATTGCGAGATACCAAAGCCAAATAAATAGATGGTTAAAGTTGTTTTAACCAAAGAAGGAGAAATTGCCAAATCAGAAGAGATATCTAAAAAAGCTGGTGTATAAAGTACAAGGCCTGCTTGTGTTAAAGCAGTAATCATAATAATAAGTATAATTAATGTTGGTTTATTTATTGGCTTCATATTACTTTAACCTTTATGGGTTTCATTAATTAGCATATAGTTTATCCGTCTAACTCTTAGGCGGTTAGCACGTATACGCTGAAGTCGTTGTAGTTTCATTGAGTACTTCATAGTTTTTTCCTTAAATTAATATAGTTAACATTAGACATTTAGCAATAGAAGACTATCGCTTAGTGAATGCTTTTAAATGGTTAATTGATTTTAATAGTTCAATGCAATTATCTGATACAAATAAGCTTTTTTTAAAAAAATTAAAGCAATAAATTGATCAAACTGTTTGGTAATCCTAATTGAATGATTATTTATGTCTACTCGGTGGTTCGATAGTGTTTGCTGTATCCATTAAGCTTACCTCCTATCTACTTATTAATATTTTGATTATTTTTTCTTTTGAAGACTATAAGTTAAATTACGCTTCGGCGCTTATCTTAATCTAAGTGTGATTTTAATGTCAATGCTTTTGTTATTCATAGGGACTTGCCAATGGAGATAGTCCAACATAAACAGATTTTAATTGTGTATATTGATGTAAGGTTATTAAACCATTCTCGCGACCAATACCCGATTCTTTATAGCCACCAACTGGCATTTCAACAGGTGATAAGCCATAAGTATTAATCCAGCAAATTCCTGTTTGTAGTTGATGGGAAACACGGTGGGCTGTCGATATATTCGAACTAAATATCCCTGCAGCAAGGCCAAATTTGGTATTATTTGCACGTCTAATTACTTCATTTTCATCATTGAATGTTAGAATCGACATCACTGGGCCAAAAATCTCTTCTTTAACAATACTCATATCATCATGACAGTCTACAAACACCGTTGGTGAGATAAAGTAGCCATCTTCACAGCCTTTTGGGTGTAGCTGTTTGCCACCATATAATAAAGTTGCACCTTCAGAAATACCGGTATCGATATATGCTAATACTTTTTCTAGGTGAGTTTTTGAGATTAATGCACCAAAGTTGGTATTATGATCTTTTGGATTGCCAATGTGAATATGCTTTTCAATACGTAATAATAACTCAGAGATAAACTTTTCATAGATAGATTCTTGGACAAATACTCGAGTGCCATTAGTACAAATCTCACCTTGAGTATAAAAGTTACCTAGCATTGCTGCAGTAACAGCCTTATCAATATCAGCATCTTCAAATATAATTAAAGGTGATTTACCACCTAACTCCATTGTAATCTCTTTAAGTGATGATGCAGAAGATGCCATGACTTTTTTACCTGTAGTTACCTCTCCTGTAAATGAAACTTTTGCAACTTCTTGTGATTGAGTCAATTTCTGACCGACTTCGCCATCGCCTAAAATAACATTAAATACACCTTTAGGCATGCCCGCTTGAATAAAAATTTCAGCTAATTTTAAAGCACTTAATGGTGTTTCTTCAGATGGTTTAAATATCATGCTATTACCACAAGCAAGTGCAGGGGCTGCCTTCCAGCAAGCAATTTGAAGAGGATAGTTCCAAGCACCAATGCCAGCGCAAATGCCTAAAGGTTCACGTCGTGTATAATAAAAATCCTCACCTAATGACTGTTGATTGCCTTCAATAGAAGCAGAAAGGCCTGCAAAAAACTCAATCGCATCTGCACCGGTTATAATATCCACAGTTGAGGCTTCTTGATAAGGCTTGCCGGTATCCTCTACTTCAATGATTGCTAATTGATCATTTTTAAGCCTTAATAGTGATGCTACTTTATTTAAAATACGTCCACGTTGTGCACCTGTTAAATTAGACCATTGGATAAAACCTTCGTTAGCGCTTTTAATTGCTTGATCAACTATAGATTGGTCAGCTTGTTCAATTTGATAATTGATTTCGCCTGTAGCAGGGTTAAACACATCGATTGTTTTACCTGTGTGACTTTTAATATATTGGCCATGAATAAAACTTTGATAAATTTTTTTAGTCATTGGTAAATCTACTTATTAGTAACTTATTTATCTTACTTGATTGTAAGGTAATTTATTTTATCTGTCATAATGATTCTAATTGTTAATTAAGCAATTAGATCTTTGGTGGCCTTGGCTTTATTAAAAGCAAAAGCGCTTGCTCTAATAGGCTTATTTGGACGTTGAGATAACTGCCAATTAGGTGGACACCATACTTTGGCATTAATTTCCTCTAATGGTTTATACCCAAGAATTAAATCACTTACTTTCTCAGCCACCATAATTGTTGGTGCATTAAGATTGCCATTGGTTATGACTGGGAAAATTGAAGAATCAACAACACGTAGTTTATTGATACCAATGACCTTACAAGCTGAATCTACAACAGCTAATGGGTCATCTACATCACCCATTTTGCAAGTGCCACAAGGGTGATAGGCGCTTTCAGCATTTTCTCTTACCCATTGATCAATAGATTGGTCAGATGATAAATCAATATCAGGTTGAATAATTTTACCTCTGTATAGGTCCAGGGCTGGTTGTAATAATATTTCAGAAGTTAAATGTATACAGGTTCTCCAATCGATAATATCTTGATCTTCTTTCAGGTAATTAAATTGAATATTCGGTGCAATATTTGCATTACTAGAAGTAATGGTTACAGTGCCACTACTTTTTGGCTTATTAGGGCCAACATGAACTTGAAAGCCATCTCCCTTAAATGCTTGTTTACCGTCATAGCGAATCGCTGCAGGTAAAAAGTGGTACTGTATATCAGGTGCTATAAGGCCTGATTTTGAGCGAATAAATGCACAGGCTTCAAAATGGTTAGATGCGCCTAAGCCATTTTTTGAAAGTAGCCATTGTATACCAATTAATAGTTTATTTAATCTATTGAGTTTAGAGTTTAATGTTACTGGTTGTTTGCATTGATATTGAAAATACACTTCTAAATGATCTTGTAGATTTTTTCCTACACCAGGAAGTTCATGTATTAATGTAACTTTAGCCTTGTTTAAAGTTGTCTGATCACCAATACCTGAGCGTTGTAAGATAGCAGGTGAATTAATAGGGCCTGCACTTAAGATAATTTCCTTTTTGGCGAAATATTGGATGACTTTTTTATTATAAATACACTCAATACCAATGGCAGTTTTATCTTTAATGAGTACTTTATTAACAAGGGCCTTAGTAATAACCATTAAATTTTTTCTTTTTAATGCAGGTTTAAGATAGGCTTGATAGGTCGAGCAGCGAATACCGTTTTCTATCGTCATTTGCATTGGTGAAAAGCCTTCTTGCTGATAAGCATTATAATCTTCGGTATAAGAATAGCCTGCTTGAGTCCCTGCTTGAATAAAAGCTTGATAAAGTGGATTTTTATTTAAATTATCACCTTGTTTAACATAAAGAGGCCCTTGTTTGCCTCGATAAATATCTTCTTGTGCAAACCAGTGTTCAGCATAACGAAAATAAGGTAGGCAATGAGCATATCCCCAATTTTTTGCGCCTAATTGTTGCCATTGGTTAAAGTCATTTGCATGGCCTCTAACATAGACCATACCATTAACGGCAGAAGAACCACCTAACCCTTTACCCCGTGGGGTATTCATTCTACGGTTGTTTAAATAAGGTTCTTTTTCTGAATAAAATCCCCAGTTGTATTTAGGCATATTCATTGGATAAGATAGAGCTGATGGCATATCGATTAAAAGGCTTTTATTGTGACCACCATATTCAAGTAGTAATACACGATTTGAAGGGTTTTTACTTAAACGATTGGCAAGCACACATCCTGCTGAGCCAGCACCAATAATAATATAATCAAATGGTTGATTGTTTTGTATCATTTTAGTTTGTCCATTATGAAAGTAATTTGTTGATAAGCTTTAGTGTTAAGCCATCATCCTTGATAAGCTTATATTTTAAGTAATAGCAAATAGCTTATGTGAAATCAAATTGTGTGATTGTATTTAATCGAATACTTTGTGTCTTTAGCTATTCAATGTTAAAATGCATCTCGATTTTGTTTTCACTAATTTTAAAATAGGTATACATTCATGGAAATTAATCAAGCTAAGGCACAATTAGAAGCGATGCGCCAACGTGCTTTACAGCTAAGGGGGTATCTTTGACTTTGAAGTTAAACAAGAACGCCTAGATGAAGTAGTTCGTGAGTTAGAGCAGCCACAAATTTGGAATGAGCCTGAAAGAGCGCAGCAGTTAGGTAAAGAGCGAGTTGATCTTGAATTAATTGTTAATACAATTGAGCATTTAGAAGCTGGAATAGCTGATGCATTAGAATTACTTCAACTAGCTTATGATGATAATGATGAAGAATCCTTTGAGATGGTATTAGATGATATCAAAGTACTAGAAGCTGATATCTCAACTTTAGAATTTAGGCGGATGTTTTCAGGCGAAGCTGATCATTGTAATGCGTTTTTAGATGTTCAAGCAGGTTCTGGTGGAACAGAAGCACAAGATTGGGCGCAAATGTTAATGCGAATGTATCTGCGTTGGGGCGAGGATCATGAATTTAAAACTGAGTTAATTGAAGTTTCAGATGGTGAAGTTGCAGGGATTAAAAGCTGTACGATTAAATTTTCAGGTAATCATGCTTATGGCTGGCTAAGAACAGAAACAGGCGTGCATCGTTTAGTGAGAAAATCTCCTTTTGATTCAGGTAATAGACGCCATACTTCTTTTGCATCCGTATTTGTATCACCTGAGATTGATGATGATATTGAAATTGATATTAATCCAGCTGATTTAAGAGTAGATACTTACAGGGCCTCAGGTGCTGGTGGACAACATGTTAATAAAACTGATTCAGCTATTCGAATAACCCACCAACCAACAGGTATTGTTGTACAATGCCAAAATGACCGCTCACAGCATAAGAATAAAGATCAAGCAATGAAGCAATTAAAGTCAAAGCTTTATGAACTTGAGATGAGTAAGCGTAATGCTGAAAAACAAGCTTTGGAGGAGTCAAAAAGTGATATTGGTTGGGGTAGTCAGATACGCTCATATGTTTTAGATCAATCTCGAATTAAAGATCTTAGAACGGGAGTAGAAAATACCAACACGCAAGCTGTTTTAGATGGAGATTTAGATCGCTTTATTGAAGCAAGCTTAAAAAGTGGCTTATAAGGTTATATAATGATTCAATTATTTAAAAAGAGAGAAATATAATGTCATCTGAAAAAACTGTTGATTTAAACGAAGTAGAGTCTCAACAAGAAGAAAAAAACCAACTTGAGATTAGAAAAGAAAGATTAGATGAGCTACGCCAAAAAGGTGTTGCTTTTCCGAATGACTTTAAGCGTACAGCTGTGGCACAGTGCATTCAGTCACGTTATGGAAAAATGACGAAAGAAGAATTAGAAGCAGTTGAAGATAAACCTGTGTTTAAAATTGCAGGGCGTTTAATGCTTAGGCGCATTATGGGTAAAGCAAGCTTTATTACAATTCAAGATATGTCAGGACGAATTCAGGCCTATTTACGTAAAAATGATTTACCAGAAGATGTATATGCAGCATTCAAAGCATCATGGGATTTGGGTGATATCGTTGCAGTAGAGGGGACGTTATTTAAGACCAATACAGGTGAGTTATCTATTCATGCGACAAATGCGCGCCTTTTAACTAAAGCACTTCGTCCATTACCAGATAAGTTTCATGGACTTTCTGATCAAGAATTACGTTATCGTCAGCGTTATGTTGATTTAATTATGAATGAAGAATCAAAACTAGTCTTTAAGCGTCGCTCTGAAATTGTTAATTTTATTCGTAAGTTTTTTAATGATCAACGTTTTATGGAAGTTGAGACACCAATGATGCATCCATTAGTTGGTGGTGCAGCAGCAAAACCATTTAACACTTTCCATAATGCATTGGATATGCCATTATTTTTACGTATTGCACCTGAATTATATTTAAAAAGATTGGTTGTTGGTGGCTTTGAGCGTGTTTATGAAATTAACCGTAACTTTAGAAATGAAGGCTTATCAACGCGTCATAATCCTGAATTTACCATGCTTGAATTTTATCAAGCATATGCAGATTATCATGACTTGATGGATTTAACTGAAGATTTAATGCGCCAACTAGCACAGAGTGTACTTGGTAGTACTACGGTTGACTATCAAGGAAAAACGTATGACTTATCAAAACCATTTAAACGCATTTCAGTATTTGACTCAATTTTAGAATTTAATCCTAATTTAAAATCATCTGATATTGATAATATTGAATCTGCAAAAAAAGTTGCTGAAAATTTAGGTATTAAAATTGAGGCTAGCTATGGTTTAGGAAAAATTCAGATTGAGATTTTTGAAAAAACGGTTGAAGCTAATTTATTAAATCCAACGTTTATTACTGAATATCCTGCAGAAGTGTCACCATTGGCAAGAAGAAATAATGATAATGCATTTATAACTGATCGTTTTGAGTTCTTTATTGCTGGTCGTGAAATTGCAAATGGTTTTTCAGAATTAAATGATCCAGAAGATCAGGCAGAGCGATTTAGGGCACAAGTAGAAGCTAAAGCCTCAGGTGATGAAGAGGCAATGAGCTATGATGAGGATTATATTAGAGCTTTAGAATATGGCCTACCACCAACAGCTGGTGAAGGTATTGGTATCGATCGCTTGGTGATGTTTTTGACAGACTCACCATCAATTCGTGATGTGATTTTATTTCCTCATATGCGCCCTGAAGGAGGGCTTTAAAGCTTATTTATTTCTCATTTAGTTATCTAAAAGTTATTCTTCTTATTGCTTATGCTATAACATAATTTAAACACTTGATTGGTTGTGCTATGGTGTTGGGGTTGTATTATTTTCTCGTTTTATTATAAAGAAGGAGTTTATATGAATCAGGAAACCTTAGCACAGGATGAAGTTTTAAAGATGGATAACCTTGAAGTACAAAAAAATACAGGCCATAGTCATATTAAGAAAGTCGCTGTATTAGGTGCAGGTGTTATGGGGGCGCAAATTGCAGCGCTCTTTGCCAATGCATCGATTGAAGTCGTATTATATGATTTGGCAACTAATGACGGTAAAGATAAAAATGTAATCGTTAATAAAGCATTAAAAAATTTAAAGAAAATTAATCCAGCGCCTTTAGGCTCATCAGATGCAATTAACTTTATTAAACAAGCTAATTATGATGATCATCTAGCTTGGCTAAGTGAGTGTGATTTAGTGATTGAAGCAATCGCTGAAAAATTAGAGTGGAAAGAAGCACTTTATGAGAAAATTGCAAGCCATTTAAAGCCAGGTGTTTTATTTGCTAGTAATACGTCAGGTTTAAGTATTAACACACTTGCTAATAGCGTGCCTGAAAATTTACGTGCTACGTTTTGTGGTATTCACTTTTTTAATCCACCACGTTACTTACCTTTAGTTGAGTTGATTCCACATCACGGCACTGAAGCTTCTGTTTTGGATCAGCTAGAGACATTTTTAACGACTACTTTAGGTAAAAGTATTATCAGAGCAAAAGATACACCAAATTTTATTGCTAATCGCCTAGGTGCATTTGCGCTAGCTTGCGCCATGCATTATGCAGAGAAATATGATATTGGCTTTGAAGTGGTTGATCAATTAACTGGCAAACCTTTAGGTAGACCAAAAAGTGCCACTTTTAGAACAGCTGATTTAGTAGGTTTAGATACGCTAAACCATGTTACTAATAATATGACTTTATTTGCTAAAGATGATCCTTGGCTTAAGTTTTATCAAACGCCCAAATGGCTTGAAAATCTAATTCAAAATAATAAATTAGGTGCAAAAACCAAAGGTGGAATTTACGAGAAACGTGGTAAAGACTTATGGGTTTATGATATTAAATCGAATGACTATCGCTTATCTGATAAAAAGGCAAATAAAGAAGTTTTAGAAATCTTAAAAGAAAAAGATGTCAAAGTGCGTTTTGAGCGTTTAAAAGCATCTAGTTTGCCAGAGGCGCAATTTTTATATGCGGTATTTAGAGACTGTTTTCATTATGCTGCATTTTGGCTTGAGCATATTGCAGAGACAGTGAGAGACTGTGATTTAGCATTACGTTGGGGCTTTGGTTGGAAAGAAGGTATTTTTGAAACTTGGCAAAAGGCAGGTTGGCAATCGGTTGCTCAGTGGATAGAAAGTGATATCGCTTCAGGTGAGATTACAGTTGATGCACAATTGCCAATGTGGGTTAAAAGTGTTGATGGTGTTTATGATGATAAAGGTCATGCGTATAATGCCCGCTTAGGTCAATTTATGCCAAGAGCTTATCTGCCTGTTTATGAAAAACAATTCTTCCCTGACGGTGTATTAAATGAAGTATTTGATTGGGGTAAGACCGTATATGAAAATGAAGGCATTCGTCTTTGGACAACAGGCGATGGCATTTTAGTTGTCACATTTAAAACAAAAATGGGTGTTATTGGCTCTGATGTATTAGAAGGTTTAAGAAAAGCAGTTACAATTGCAGAAGATGAAAACTTCGAAGGCATTGTCATTTGGAACAATAGTAAGAACTTTTCTGCGGGTGCAAATTTGGAAGAGTTTGGTATGGCCTATATGCTTGACGGTGTGCCAGCTATTGAAGCGATATTAAAGAACTTTCAAGACAGTGTTATTGGTATGCGTTATGCGCAAGTGCCAGTGGTTGCTGCTGTTCAGGGTTTTGTTTTTGGTGGTGCATGTGAGTTAATGCTACATTGTGATCGTACAGTAGCTTGTTATGAAACTTATACTGGCTTAGTCGAAGTCGGTGTTGGGCTTGTGCCAGCAGGTGCAGGTTGTAAGGAGATGACATTAAGAGCACAAGCTTCAATTGATCCTGAAAAACAAATGCAGAAATATTATAAAAATATTGCCATGGCAGAAGTAGCTAAATCAGCAGCTTATGCAAAAGAGATGGGTTATTTAAGAGATAAAGATATTATTATCTTCCAGTCAGCTGAATTATTATATGTTGCTAAAGCTCAAGCAAAAGCAATGGCTAAAGCTAATTATAAGCCACCAAGAAAGCCTGAAATTAAAGCCTTTGGTCGTGATGCGAAAGCGACAATCGATATGATGTTAGTCAATATGTTACGTGGTAATTTTATTTCAGAATATGATTATTATATCGCATCAAGTATTGCCAAAATTATGACAGGAGACAATGTCGATAAGGGTACTGTTGTTAATGAAGATTGGTACTTAAAGCTTGAAAGAGAAGTTTTCAGTGATCTAGTACAAAAAGAGAAAACAGCAGCGCGTATTGAGCATATGCTAAAAACAGGTAAGCCATTACGTAACTAAGCTTAGTTAAATAATCAATATTAATATATTTTCAGGGAGATTAATCAATGACTCAACAAACAGTTTATGTTGTCGATAGTAAACGACTACCCGTTGGAAAAGCAAATAAGGGCGTTTATCGTAATATGCGAGCTGATGATTTATTAGCTTATGTGATTAAGCATACGATTGAATCAAATTCAGTAGATGCAAAATTAATTGAAGAAGCCATATTTGGTTGTGCGATGCCTGAAGGCTCACAAGGTATGAATGTTGCAAGAATTTCAACACTATTAGCAGGAATGCCAGATACAACACCAGCAATGACAATTAATCGTTTTTGTTGCTCTGGTATTGAAAGTATGGCGTTATTAGCCAATCGTATTGCTACAGGACAAATTGATTGTGGTATTGCAGGTGGTATTGAGAGTATGAGTTCTGTACCAATGGGTGGTAATAGTTTATCAGGTAATCCAGCCTTCTTCGAAAAAGATGAAAATGTTGGTATTGCCTATGGAATGGGTATTACAGCTGAAGTAGTAGCAGAAAAATATCATATCAGTCGAGACATGCAAGATGAATTTGCATTAGAAAGTCATAAGCGAGCAATTAATGCCATTGATAATGATTATTTTAATGCTGAAACAATTCCAACTGATGTCGTCTATAGAGGTGCTGATCTTGAGCATATGACAACAACTGAGAAAAAAGTTACCATCACACATGATGAAGGGCCAAGACGTGATACTTCAATGGAAGTTTTAGCAAAATTGAAACCTGCTTTTGCTAAAGGTGGTAGCGTTACAGCAGGCAATAGCTCACAAGTCAGTGATGGTGCTGGTTGTGCTATTTTAGTTAGTGAAGCATTTTTAAAGGAGCATAACTTACAGCCAATTGCGCGATTTGTTGGTTATCAAGTTGCAGGCGTACCGCCTGAAGTAATGGGTATTGGACCGATTAAAGCAATTCCACAAGTGTTAAAAAAAGCGAATCTTAGCTTAGATGATATTGGTTGGATTGAATTAAATGAAGCGTTTGCGGCACAGTCATTAGCAGTGATTAATGAATTAGGGCTTGATCCTAAAAAAGTTAATCCAAATGGTGGTGCGATTGCATTAGGTCATCCATTAGGTGCAACAGGTGCTATTCGTGCGGCAACGGCTATTCATGGTGCAAAACGTATTAACGAAAAATATGCTATGGTAACAATGTGCATTGGTACTGGTATGGGTGCTGCTGGTATTTTTGAAGTGCTTTAATCGAAAGTACTCTAAATTATAAATTCTGACTATTTATCAATCTAAATATTCATTTACCGTAGTTTGGCGGTACTTAAGCTTTTTATTATTATTTAAACTTGATTTCATACTAAAAAAGTATGGGGTTGAGAATAATAATGAAAAGAATAGTCTGTATTGCTGCTTTATCTGTTGTGTTTATTTTGGGTAATCTAATTTATGCTGAAGCTGGAGTTAACTTAAAGGTAAAAAATAATTGTCCAATTAGGATTAGTTTTTTTCAATCAGAATCTCATAATAGATTTGGTGATCCTGGTGGTGATATGGGGTTTACAAAGCCTGGCTATATCATGCCTGGAGATGAATGGGATGGCCGATACTTAAGCCATCATGATGACTCTTACGGTAAAGAAATTAATTATTATCATATAGGATATAGATTTAGTGGCTCTGGTAGAAGCGCAACAATTGGTGGTGTTACTTTGTGGCTATATAGTAGCGGAATTTATAATTACTTAGAATTACTTGATTTATATGGGAATAATACAAACTTGTTATCAATAACTCATCAAGGTTGCCACGCTGATGGGGTGAATGCGTGTTGGTGGCGTAATATGGTTAATAATACACCTACCTATACGATGACTGCATGCCCTAACTCAGATAAAATTGAATTAAAAACTTATACTTTTGGCTTAGGGAATATGCTTGTTTCAGATAGGTATAATAATAAAATCAGTTTACTTAAAAATAATCATCATGATACTCAGTCAATGGATCTAAGTTTATCAAAACAATCATTTTATCAATTTAGATTTACAGGTATAAGTACAGTTTGTTATTTAAACCCGCAAAGTACAGGTAGTTATATCTATTGTAATGACTCTGGTGTATATCCCTATGTTGACTTTTCAACACAGACATTAGCCTTTTTCTGCAATAGAGTTACAGGTGCCCATGCAAAGTGTCCTCATGTTACAAAAATTTTTTCAAAGCTCGCTTCAACTGCAGCTGATATTGATATATTTAAATAAATCTAATTTAACCTTCTTTTATTTTACCTAGTTTGAAAATATGACAGATGATTAAACCAATAATAATCCCTAAAACAACATTGAAAAATCGAGCAATAATATTATTAATATCAACATCATGAAGGCTTGCTAAAATCATAATGGTCATTGCAATGGCCATGGTATTTCCTGTGTGTGATAAAGATTTAGCATTCACAATAATAAAAGCACAAATGATATAGCCAATTAATAGAATCAAGATTGAAAAGTAGGGAATATAGAGTGTAATCATAACAGCTAATAAAGCAATTAAAGCAGCACCAATATGTGCAAGAAAACGTAATTTGGCTTTTTTATAAACACCAAAAGCAGTCTCTTCAATAATAAAGTAGCAAGTGATAGCTGCCCAAAAGCCACCATGATATTGAAAGATAAGCCAAGGGAAGAATGTAATAATTACTGATAATGCTAACAGAATTGACGTAAGTAAGTTTAATCTAATATTAGGTTGATTGACTAGTTGTTTAATATTAGATAGAAATTCATTTCTTAAGGGTATGGATTCAGTATTTGAATCAAAAAGCTTAATGAAAAGATTGACCAAAAATAAAACCGTAATACCTAATAAGACAAATGCACAGCGAGAGATAACAACATCAAAATAGTTATGCGTCTGGTAAGCTGAGGCAATGATAATAATAGCTGATAAGCCGATAATGATGCCTGCATAATTAAAGCTGTTTTTTTGTAGAATAATAAATCCTGCAAATAATGAAATAATAAAAAGCCCAACCGTTAGTACAATGATACTCTCTTGTGCAATGATTAATAAAATATAAGCTAATAGTCCTCCAATGAGTGTGCCAATAATTCGCATGATTGCTTTGGTATAAATATGATGTGTATTTGGACGGATAATTGCAGCAATGCTTATCATTGCCCAATAGCCATTTTCCCATTGGAATAATTGAATTAAAACATATACAATAGCTGCGGCAATGATAAATTTAAGGCTAGTAAGGATTGATTGCTTATGATTTAAATTTGGCATGATTTATTTTTATATCGGTATTTTATTGTATGATTATAGTTTGTTAAAGCATATTGGCAAATTTTTATAGCATAACACTTTCATAAAATAGTAAATGATAACTTGATTAAAAACTTAAGTGACAAATGTATTAAAAAAACGTATGCTGTGTGTTTTGTAAGCTTTATAAAGCTTTTTTAGAGGCTGTTTTTATAGACGGTAATGCTAAATAATTTAATGGTTAATTAAAGCAAAGGAAATTTAATGGTCATATTTTCAAAGTTATTTCACTTTTTTATCGGCTTAATTGTGATATTTCTTATTTTATATATTACGAGTATGAATCGAAAATACGTTAAAAAAAGAATTAGATATATTATACAGTTAATTATAATTGAAGTCATATTAGCATATATCCTTTTAGCCTCAACGGTAGGTAAAGATGTCATTGGCGTTGTCTCAAGTGGTTTTGATCATTTAATGGCTTATGCCCATGAAGGTACTTTATTTGTCTTTGGCCCATTAACGAAAAACTTTACTTTCTTCTTTAATGTATTGATGCCAATTGTATTAGTGTCTGCTTTAATTGGTATATTGCAATATTTTAAAATCTTGCCATTAGTGATTCGAGGTGTGGGGTGGCTATTGTCTAAAGTTAATGGCATGGGCAAACTTGAGTCTTTTAATGCTGTAAGCTCTTTAACTTTAGGTCAAAGTGAAAACTTTATTGCATATAAAGATATTTTAGCGCAAATCTCTCCAAGACGAATGTATACAATGGCAGCAACGGCAATGTCGACCGTATCATTAGGTATTGTGGGTGCTTATATGCAGTTAATTGATCCAAGATATATTATTACGGCATTGTTATTAAATATGATTAGCACCTTTATTGTATTGCATATATTAAACCCTTATGACCATAGGGAAGAAATGGAATTTGAAGCAATGGCTCAACATGGCTATAAAAAGCAAACCTTTTTTGAAATGTTAAGTGAGTATATTTTAGCTGGTTTTAAAATTGCCATTATTGTGGGTGCCATGATGATTGGTTTTATTGCGCTAATAGCAATGATCAATCAAATATTTTTAGCCATTTTCCATATTAGTTTTCAGGCAATATTAGGTTATATCTTTTACCCATTTGCTTGGCTATTAGGTGTATCTGATGGAGAAACATTAAAAGCTGGCAGTGTTATGGCAACTAAATTAGTATCTAATGAGTTTGTTGCAATGACCTATCTTAAAGATCATTTAAATCAATTTTCAGCGCATAGTGTGGCGATTATCTCAGTATTTTTAGTTTCCTTTGCTAATTTTAGTTCCATTGGTGTTATTGTTGGTGCAATTCAAGCTTTAAATACGGAAAAATCAAAATTTGTTGCTAAACATGGTTGGCGTTTGGTTTTTGGCGCAACAATGGTTAGTTTCTTATCAGCGCTTGTTACAGGGCTTGTAATCTAATAACTCTTATAAAATACCACGTTAAATCATAACATCTAATGTTTAAATTGTATCATCAAACATTTCCTTAATGTATAATAAAATAATCACAAAATCAGATATTTAATAACCAAATACTTTAAGGTTTTAAGTTTTTATATTACAAATATCGTTGTGCTAAAAAACAATTTTATCTAATAGCAGTTATATTAAAAAAAATGGATTATAAATTTTGTCATTGTTTAATAGTCAGTTGATGGGTTAGAGATGATGGATTATTTAAATATTACTTTAGAAGCTATTGATCAATATATTAAACAATATAAAGAGAGTATAAGTAAGCAGGTTACAGGTCTGTATCAAAAAGCTACAGGAGAGCAACGTGCAAGGCATCTTTTAGAAATTTTATATAAAATTAAAGAGAATAATGCTAATGAGGAATTTACAAATCGATGTATTAAAAAATTCATCAGAGCTTATCTTCTAAATAATATAAGATTGATGTCTTATGCATTACAAGAAAGTACTCTAGCTTATGATAATGTTGATTTTGAGTTACTTTCAGGTGGTGGTAATGGCTATGAAAGTCTAAGGCCAATCTTAAGCTATACTTTGGCGCTTATTACAAACTTTGAGCGTCTTGTTATGCCTGATCAGTTTTATCAGCTAAATTTTAACAAGGAGAAAGTAAAAGAAATATTATTTGATTTTGCCACACCTGTTACGTGTTTAGCAGCTGAGAAAAGAAAAGGTGGTAAGAAAAAATATTTTGATGCGGCAACTGGCTTTGTCTATGTTAGAGATATAAGTGAGAAAGCTAGTCGTGAAATCTTAGAAGAATTCAAGAAGGAAAGTGAGTTAGAGGCTTATGTTTTAGCTTATGCAAGTAGGACAAAAGAATTTGCACTATTAGAGATGCTGTCTTTTCAAAGACAAGACCCATTAAATCCATATCGCGCCCAAGTTGCAATCTATCTTTGTGATCATGAAAATTACTTTGGTTTTGAAACCTTGGATGACTTTATAGCGCAGGCACAGAAAAGGCAATATTCTTATAAACAATTACTTCAAATTGTAATGCAAATTTTCGATATTACACATCAACTATGGTTAGCTGGAATTTCACATCAAGACTTTCATATGGGTAATATTAAAATTATTCCTGATGGCCCTTATGAGAATGATAAGACAAACTTTAAAGTTCAACTATTTGATTTTGGTAATGCCCAATTTAATTTGGCATATACAGATAAGGCTTTATTAGTCGATTGGAATTATTTATTATTTGATCGCTCGAATTCTTATTCAGATGGATTTGGGCGTAGCTTTGTCTCTTGTTTGCCTTTAGAGACAGATGTTAATAAAAAACATTATCCGATTGATAAGTTAGTTTCTTTATTGGACCCAGAAGGAAAATTAACCACTTATCTAACTGAATGTTATCATTTTTTTATTAATTCACTTAAATATGCAGTTAATAAAGATATGGCTAATTATGCCTATCAGAATTTTAAATATAATATTTTATTTTTACTAAAAGAAAAAAGACCAGTCTATCGAATGGGTGAATGTTATTTAGAACAAGAGGTTTTAAATACAGTTGCTCAACATGAAGTAAATTTTGAACAAAAGCTATCTATAAAGGATAGAGAAATTGATAGCTTGCAAAAGGTATTATTACAGAAAGACCGTCAAATTGAAGTAATAACTCAAAAGCAAATAGAAGCCCAAAGGTTACATGATGAACTTCGACTAAGAGAACAAAACTATAGACAGGCATTAGTTGAAAAGGATATTGAAATTAATCAGATGCAACAATTGTTATTACAAAAAGATCAGCAGGTTGTTTCATCTGTTTTTGGTAAACATGGTTATGAAAAAACAAGTTCATTAAGTCGAAAGCGTTTTAATAAAATTAGACACATTTGTGATGAAGGCATTGGTGCTAATCTTATTTTTATTTTAAGAGATGGTAAGCGACGCTGGACAAGTTGGCATAGTGGTTCAGTTGCTCATATGATGATTTGTAAATATTTACATGGCGCGATTACAGCTAATGTTCATTATAATAAGTCCAAGCATATTGAGTTAGTTCAGAAAATACTGTTAATGAAACTAGGTTTAGATAATATACAAGGTAAACTGTATGATAACTTAATCAATAAAATTAAGGGGGTTGTATATACAATATATGATTATGCGACAGATTATTTTTATAATAAAAAGGCAATGGAAGAAAGTGCAAATTTTGTTAATGAATTGTGTTTGTCAAAATTAGAATTTAAAGGCTCAGATTGTATTGTTACCATGACGGTTAAAGAAGCCATAGAAAATCAGTTTAGAGAAGAAGATATCATTCAAGCTATTAGCCAGTTATATAAAAGTAAAATGCCTAAAAATGATTATAAAAACCATACTAGAAGCTATCTTTTTCATCGTTATCAAAGCGCTTATGAACAGAGTAGTGATTATAATTTATAATAAGAACATTGATATTGTGTCATAAAACAGTCATATTTATTTGTTAAAATTTTTAGAAGTCACCAATTTAAAAAAACAAGGATGTAATCGATGAAGCTTATAAGCTATTTAGGCATTTTTATTTTACTGTGTTTAGGAATAATCAATTTAAATAACATCGCTTTTTCAAATCCAACAAAACCCAATGTAATTATTTTTGTTTGGGATGGATTAAGGCCTGATGCTGTTAGTTTGCAAACAACGCCTAATTTATATAGCTTGGCTAAAGAAGGTGTTTGGTTTAATGATAATCATTCCAGTTATCCAACGTTTACAGTAATGAATGCTGCATCATTTGCAAGTGGTGATTTTGCAGGAAAGACTGGCTATTATGGTAATACCTTATGGCAGCCAACTGCACATGGTAATGATGCATCGGGTAAGGTGGTTGATTTTCAACAGCCTGTTTTTACAGAAGACTATCAAATACTAGAAGACTTAAATCAAGATAAACCATTGGTTGAAGTTGAAACATTGTTTCAATTGGCACATAAAAATGGTTTATCAACTGCAACTGTTGGTAAGTCGGGGCCTGCTTTTTTTCAAGACTATAAAAAGCAAGGTGTTATCTTTGATGAAAATTATATTTATCCAGAATCGTTGGTAATGGCGCTTTCTAAAGAAAACTACCCATTACCGAAAAACATAATTTATGCTTATCCTGATATAAATTTAAATATAAATAATATGAATCCAACAGTATCTGGTGAAATAAAGGTACTATCTGATGGTGTTACAAGTAATCCAACTTTAGCTCTTCAGTCGCCCTATAACAGAGATAACACTTATTTAATGAATAGTTATTTATTGAAAGTCTTACCTTATGCTAAGCCACAGTTAAGTGTTATTTGGTTAAGAAACCCCGATACAACAGAGCATAATTATGGCATCGGTGGTAAAGCTTATCTTAGTGCTTTAACGAATCAAGATCAGTTATTAGGAAAATTGATTCATACATTAAAACAAAATGGTAGTTGGGAAAATACAAATCTAATTATCGTTTCAGATCATGCGCATAGTAATGTTTCAGGGCCATTGGATGAATTTCCATTAAGAACTATCAATCAAAAAACAAATACAACTGGTAAAATTGACAATGAAAGCGGTTTTTCTGTTTCAGGTGATTTTCGTCCAGCTGATTTACTTAATCGAGCTGGCTTTCAGGCCTATGATGGTGGTGGCTGTGAATATGATCCAGTTTTAACAGGTGTCAAAGCAAATGCTAAGAGAGTCTATCCTGTCAAAATTGATACAGATGGTTCTGCTTGTGGTGGTATTAAGGTTGTTGATAATAATGGGCATCGTGAAAATTCAATAGGAAAAAAATATACAACACAGGCCTACTATGTGCCTAAGGTGTTACCTAAAAATGCTGTTATTGTTGCAGCAAATGGAGGTAGTAGCTATTTTTATGTACCAAACCATAATCAAAAATTAATTAAAAAATTGGTGCGCTTTATGCAATCACGTCAAGAATTTGGTGCTATTTTTATTAGTCAGCGCTATGGTGATATTGCAGGGACATTGCCTTTAACGCTTATCAAGCTTGAAAATAACAATCAAAAAAATCCTGATATTATTGCAGGTAATAGTTTTGATGTTAATGCAAGGATACAGGGTTATCATGGTACGGAATTTAATAGTAGTGGTTCATCGCGTGGTATGCATGGTTCCTTTAGTCCTGTTGATGTACATAATACATTAATTGCATATGGTCCAAGTTTTAAATCACACTTTATAGATACGCTGCCAACAGGTAATGTTGATATTGTGCCAACACTAGCTTATCTATTAGGCTTAAAAGCAACCAATACAGATGGTCGAATATTATTAGAGAGCTTAAAAGATGGTAAAAATATAGATGACTATCAAGTGGTATTAAAACAGTATCAACCAACAAAGCCTGCAACTGGGCTAACGTTTTATAAAGCAACTAATCCTGATAATATTGATGTGGTTAAAAATAAATCTAACTATAGCATTTATCTTGATACAAAATCCTTAATTCAAGGTAGTCAAAAGTATGTTTATTTTGATCAAGCGAATGCTGTGAGATATTAGTTTAAATAATTCTTACAAGTAGGGTTGATCTTTGGGTTGATTTTCGTGTATAATTCGGCGTCATTTTATAAGTTGTTATTTAAAAATATTTAGCTTAATCAATTTATAAAAAAGATGTTGAATAATAGTAAACAAAAGTGGAGTCATCAATGGCAACAATCAATCAGCTTGTGCGCAAACCGCGCCAGCAAAAAACATCCAAGTCAAAAGTGCCTGCGTTAAAAGCATGCCCACAAAGACGTGGTGTTTGTACTCGTGTTTATACCACCACACCTAAAAAACCTAACTCAGCTTTAAGAAAAGTTGCGCGTGTGCGTTTAACCAGTGGTTTTGAAGTAAGTAGTTATATCGGTGGTGAAGGGCATAACCTTCAAGAGCACTCTGTCGTATTAATTCGCGGTGGTCGTGTTAAGGATTTACCAGGTGTTCGTTATCATACCGTTCGTGGTAGTTTAGATACATCGGGTGTCAGTGATCGTAAGAAAGGCCGTTCTAAGTACGGTACTAAGCGTCCTAAGTCCTAAGTTTAAATTGATTTAAAGAAGGTAGATTACTATGCCAAGAAGAAGAGAAGTCCCAAAACGCCAAGTTTTGCCTGATCCAAAATACAAAAATGAAACTGTAGCAAAATTCGTTAACCATATTATGAAAGATGGTAAAAAATCAATCGCTGAAAAAATCGTTTATCGTGCATTTGACACGATTAAAGAGAAAACAGGTAAAGATGAGATTGACACTTTTGATAAAGCGCTTGAAAGCATTGCGCCAATGGTTGAAGTTAAATCCCGTCGTGTTGGTGGTGCAACTTATCAAGTGCCTGTTGAAGTACGCCCTGAACGTCAGATGGCGCTCGCTATGCGTTGGTTAATTGAAGCGGCTCGTTCACGTAAAGAAAAATCAATGGGTTTACGTGTGGCGCATGAGATGATGGATGCAGTAGATGGTCGTGGTGCGGCGGTTAAAAAACGTGAAGATACACACCGTATGGCAGAGGCAAATAAAGCATTTGCACACTATCGTTGGTAATGGTTTAACAAGCAAATTAAAGAGGAATTAACCATGGCACGTAAAACGCCAATTCGTAAATATCGTAATATTGGTATTGTTGCGCATGTGGATGCGGGTAAAACTACGACAACTGAGCGTGTTCTTTTTTATACAGGTGTAACCCATAAGATCGGTGAAGTGCATGAAGGTGCAGCAGTAATGGATTGGATGGAGCAGGAACAAGAGCGTGGTATCACAATTACTTCTGCTGCGACAACTGTATTTTGGAAAGGGATGGATCGTCAATTTGATGAGCATCGAATTAATATCATTGATACACCAGGACACGTTGACTTTACTATTGAAGTTGAACGTTCATTGCGTGTATTAGATGGTGCGGTTGTTGTTTTCTGTGGTTCATCAGGTGTTGAGCCTCAGAGTGAGACAGTGTGGCGTCAAGCAAATAAATATGGCGTGCCGCGTATTGTCTTTGTAAATAAAATGGACCGTGCTGGTGCTGATTTTGAGCGCGTAGTTGAACAGATTCGCGAACGTTTAAAGGCGCGTGTTGTGCCTGTGCAGCTTAATATTGGTACTGAAGATGAATTTAAAGGTGTGATTGATTTAATTCGTATGAAAGCTATTTATTGGAATGAATCAGATAAAGGGCTTACTTATGACTTAAAAGATATTCCTGATGAACTTGTTGCAAGAGCAGAAGAGCTGCGTGAATACATGGTTGAATCTGCAGCTGAAGCAAACGAAGAATTAATGGAAAAATACCTTGAAGATGGCGAATTAAGCGTTGAAGAAATTAAAGCTGGATTGCGCCAACAAGTCCTAGCGAATGAAATAGTGCTTGCTTTTTGTGGTAGTGCATTTAAGAACAAAGGTGTTCAAGCAGTATTAGATGGTGTTATTGAGTACTTGCCAGCACCAGATGAAGTGCCAGCAATTAAAGGTGAGCTTGAAAATGGTGAAGTCGAAGAGCGTCCATCATCTGATGATGCGCCATTTTCTGCATTGGCATTTAAAATTGCCAATGATCCATTTGTAGGTAATTTGACTTTCGTGCGTGTTTATTCAGGTGTTTTAAGTTCTGGTGATTCAGTATTTAATCCAGTTAAAGACAAAAAAGAGCGTATCGGGCGTTTGGTTCAAATGCATGCAAAGTCTCGTGAAGAGATCAAAGAAGTGCGTGCTGGTGATATTGCGGCATGTATCGGGCTTAAGCAAGTAACAACAGGTGATACACTATGTGATACAAATAAACATATCACATTAGAGCGTATGGAGTTTCCAGAGCCAGTTATTTCTGTTGCTGTTGAGCCTAAGAGCAAGCCGGATCAAGAAAAAATGTCTTTAGCATTAGGTCGTTTGGCTGCTGAAGATCCTTCATTTAGAGTGCAGACTGATGAAGAGTCAGGTCAAACCATTATCTCTGGTATGGGTGAGCTTCATTTGGATATTATTGTTGATCGTATGCGTCGTGAATTTAATGTTGAGGCGAATGTCGGTAATCCACAGGTTGCTTATCGTGAAACTATTCGCTCTTCTATTGAAGAAGAAGGTAAATTCGTACGTCAATCAGGTGGGCGTGGTCAGTATGGTCATGTTTGGCTTAAAATTGAGCCTCGTGCATTAGGCGAAGGTTATGAATTTATCAATAAAATTGTTGGAGGTGTTGTTCCAAAAGAATATATTCCAGCAGTTGATAAAGGTATTCAAGAGCAGATGCAAAATGGTGTTATTGCAGGCTACCCTGTTATTGATGTGCAAGTAACACTTTATGATGGTTCATATCATGATGTTGACTCATCTGAGATGGCATTTAAAATTGCAGGTTCGATGGGCTTTAAATCAGGTGCGCTAAAAGCTTCACCTGTGTTGTTAGAGCCAGTAATGAAAGTTGAAGTGGTAACACCTGAAGATTATATGGGTGATGTGATCGGAGACTTAAATCGCCGTCGTGGTATTATTCAGGGTATGGATGATGGCCCAGCAGGTAAAGTTGTTCGTGCTGAGGTTCCATTGGCTGAGATGTTTGGCTATGTGACGCATTTGCGTTCTTTAAGTCAAGGTCGTGCTTCATCTTCGATGGAGTTTGAAAAATATGCTGAAGTGCCAGATAATATCGCGCAAGAAGTTATTAAGAAACGAAACGCATAAGGTAATAAAAGAATGGCGAAATTAAATAACCAAAAAATTAGAATCCGCCTGAAGTCATTTGATCATGGTTTGATTGATGCTTCAACGAAAGAAATTGTTGAGACGGCAAAAAGAACAGGCGCGCATGTTCGTGGGCCTATTCCTTTGCCGACTCGCAAAGAACGTTTTACTGTTTTGATTTCACCGCATGTCGATAAAGATGCGCGTGATCAGTATGAAATTAGAACACATAAGCGTTTATTAGACATTGTCGATCCAACTGATAAAACAGTGGATGCATTGATGAAATTAGATTTAGCAGCAGGTGTTGATGTTCAAATCAGCGTAAGCTAAATCTCTAGCTTTTACGATATGCTTGACTATTGTTTATGAATAGTGTTAAATGGCGCATCGATCAATCGTAATCGATGCGTTAAGTATATAAAAAATAGAGGAAAACAGCTATGGCATTAGGTCTAGTAGGTCGCAAATGCGGCATGACGCGTGTTTTCGATGAGGACGGTGCGACAACACCAGTGAGTGTAATTCAAGTCGAACCTAACATTGTCACGCAAATAAAGACAGCTGAAACAGATGGATATGCTGCTATCCAGGTAACAACAGGTACCAAAAAGCGCTCACGTCTTACTAAGGCTATATCTGGTCACTTTGCAAATGCTAAAGCAGAGCCAGGTCGTGGTCTATGGGAGTTTCGCCTAGAAGAAAATGATGACGTTTCTGAAATGGAAATAGGCCATCAAATGGATGCAAGTCTTTTTGAGGTTGGTCAAATTGTTGATGTGGTTGGCATCAGTAAAGGTAAAGGTTTCCAGGGTCCTGTTAATCGTCACAATTTTAGAACTCAGGATGCGACGCATGGTAATTCATTATCTCATCGTGCTCATGGTTCTACTGGTCAAAACCAAACACCGGGTCGTACATTTAAAAATAAAAAAATGGCAGGCCAAATGGGTAATGTCCGCAAGACAGTTCAAAACCTTGAAGTTGTGCGTGTGGATGCAGAAATGGGTGTTATTTTGATTAAAGGTGGTATCCCAGGTCATCAAAATGCTGATGTTATTATTAAGCCTGCTGTCAAAGCAGCTAAATAAAAAGGAGTAAGAACGTGGAATTGCAAATAAAAGCATTAGATACCGGTTCAGAGTCTCCATTGGCAGTTTCTGATGTGGTATTTGGTAAAGAATTTAATGAAGCCTTAGTTCACCAGGTTGTTGTTGCTTATATGGCAGGAGCAAGAGCTGGTACTAAAGCTCAAAAAACTCGCTCTGAAGTCCGTGGTGGTGGTAAAAAACCATGGAAACAAAAAGGTACAGGACGTGCACGTGCTGGAACAATTCGTAGCCCTATTTGGCGTTCTGGTGGTGTGACATTTGCTGCTAAACCAAGAGATTATAAGCAGAAAGTGAACCGTAAAATGTATCGTGGTGCGATTCAGTCAATTTTGTCTGAATTGATTCGCCAGGAGCGTTTAACTGTAGTGAGTAGTTTTGATATTGAAGCACCTAAAACAAAACTGCTTCATGCAAAGTTAAAAGAAGCTAATTTAAACGATGTATTAATCGTTGCTGCTGAAGGTCAGTTAAGTGAGAATTTATATCTTGCTTCTCGTAACCTTAAAAATGTAGCAGTTTGTGATACAGCGATGATTGATCCTGCAAGCTTAATCGTTTTTAAACAAGTTGTAGTCACAGAGGCGGCAATTAAAGAGATAGAGGAGCAGTTGTCATGAATCAAGAAAGATTATATCAAGTAGTTCTTGGTCCTCACGTATCAGATAAAGCATTTCAATGTGCTGATGAATCTCGTCAAATTGCTTTTAAAGTGACAACTGATTCAAATAAGCTTGAAATTAAAAAAGCAGTTGAAAAGCTGTTTGAAGTTGAAGTAGAAGAGGTTAAAACCATCAATGTTAAAGGTAAGTCTCGTCGCTTTGGTAAAATTTCAGGTCGTACTAAAGATTGGAAAAAAGCCTACGTTAAGTTAAAAGAAGGCTTTGATATTAACTTTATGAATGCTGAATAGATGAGGTTTGAGATATGGCAATTGTAAAAGCAAAACCAACCTCTGCCGGACGTCGATTTGTTGTTCAGATTAAAAATTCTGAGCTTCATAAAGGTAAGCCGTTTCGTGGTTTGTTGGCAAAAAAGACAAAAACTGCTGGTCGTAATAATCGCGGCCGTATTACTGTTCGCCATCATGGTGGTGGACATAAACAACATTATCGTATCGTTGATTTTAAACGAAATAAGATTGATGTCGTAGGTAAGGTTGAACGTTTAGAGTACGATCCTAACCGCAGTGCGCATCTTGCTTTAGTTTTATATGCTGACGGTGAGCGTAGTTATATTATCGCACCAAAAGGTGTTAAAGCTGGTGACAGTATTGTTGCCGGTGATCATGCACCTATTAGAGCCGGTAATGCGTTGCCAATTCGTAATATTCCAGTTGGTACAACGATTCACTGTATTGAGCTTAAGCCTGGTAAAGGTGCTCAAATTGCTCGTAGTGCTGGTACATCGGCGCAGTTAGTTGGTAAAGACTCAACTTATGCGATTGTTCGTTTGCGCTCGGGTGAAACACGTAAAATATTAGTTACTTGTCGTGCAGTTATTGGTGAAGTATCTAATTCTGAGCATAGCTTGAAGTCATTAGGTAAAGCTGGTGCAAAACGCTGGCTTGGTATTCGTCCAACTGTTCGTGGTGTTGCGATGAACCCTGTAGATCACCCACATGGTGGTGGTGAAGGCAAAACTTCTGGTGGCCGTCATCCGGTAACGCCATGGGGTGTGCCAACGAAAGGGTATAAGACACGCCATAATAAGCGTACAGATAAGCTGATCATGCAGCGTCGTCAACGTCGTAAATAACTAAAGAGGTATTAAGTTGTGGCACGTTCATTAAAAAAAGGTCCTTTTATAGACCATCATTTATTGGAAAAAGTGCTTAAAGCACAAGAAGAAAGCAGCAAAAAGCCGATTAAAACTTGGTCTCGTCGTTCGATGGTTGTACCTGATATGATTGGTTTAACAATTGCTGTGCATAATGGTAAACAACATGTTCCTGTTTTTGTAACTGAGAATATGATTGGACATAAACTGGGTGAATTTGCGGTTACGCGTAACTATCGTGGTCATGCCGCTGATAAGAAATCTAAGAGGTAATAGAGATGGAAATACCTGCTCAATTAAAATATGCGCGTATTTCTGCGCAGAAATGTCGCCTCGTAGCTGATCAAGTTCGCGGTATGCCAGTAGAAAAGGCAATGGACTTATTAACATTTAGCCCTAAAAAAGCGGCGCATTTGGTCAAAGGTGTGTTAGCATCTGCTATTGCAAATGCAGAGCATAATGATGGGTTGGACATTGATGAATTATATGTTTCTTCTATCTATGTTGATGAAGGTCCAACAATGAAGCGATATCGTGCGCGCGCTAAAGGTCGCGGGAATCAAATTCTTAAAAGAACTGCTCACATAACTGTGAAGGTTAAAGAGCGAGAAGGGGCATAATTATGGGTCAAAAAGTAAGTCCTGTTGGGATTCGTTTAGGCTACATCAAAGATTGGAATTCAGTTTGGTATGCTGATAGCAAAGATTATGCCACTAAATTACATGAAGATATTAAAGTGCGTGAGTATTTACATAAGAAATTAAAGCACGCTGCTTTATCGCATGTGAAAATTGAACGCCCAGCACAAAATGCAAAAGTAACGCTTTATACTGCTCGTCCTGGTATTGTGATTGGTAAAAAAGGTGAAGATGTAGAAATTTTGCGTGCTGAATTAAATAAATTTATGGGTGTGCCAGTTCAGGTTAATATTGAAGAAATTAAAAAGCCTGAAACTGATGCTCAGCTTGTTGCTGATGGCATTGCACAACAACTTGAAAAGCGTGTTATGTTTCGCCGCGCAATGAAGCGTGCGATTCAAGCTGCTATGAAAGCTGGTGCGCAGGGTGTTAAAGTAATGGTCAGTGGTCGTTTAGGCGGTGCAGAAATTGCACGTTCTGAGTGGGCGCGTGAAGGACGTGTGCCTTTGCACACATTCCGTGCTGATATTGATTATGCAACATCAGAAGCTTTAACAACTTACGGTATTATTGGTGTTAAAGTTTGGATATTTAAAGGTGAAGTCATACCTGGTGAGAGAAATCAACAGCCAGAGCAGACTGAGAAGAAAGCGCCTAAAAGACGTAGTAGAAGAGGAGCTAACTAATGTTACAACCAAAGCGTACAAAATTCCGCAAGCAGATGAAACTGCGTAATCGCGGTATGGCGACTCGAGGCGATAAGGTTAGTTTTGGAGATTTCGGCTTAAAAGCAACAGGCCGTGGTCGTATTACTGCTCGTCAAATCGAGGCAGCTCGTCGTGCAATTAACCGTTACATCCGTCGTGGTGGTAAAATTTGGATTCGTATTTTCCCAGATAAGCCGATTACTAATAAACCGTTGGGTGTTCGTATGGGTAGTGGTAAAGGGTCTGTTGAGTATTGGGTTGCGCAAATCCAACCAGGCAGAGTGCTTTATGAACTAAAAGGTGTGAATGAGGAAGTAGCAAGAGAGGCATTTAGATTAGCCTCAGCTAAATTACCTGTTTCTACAACCTTTGTAACTAAGACGGTGATGTAGTAATGAAAGTAAGTGAACTTAAAGAAAAATCAGTAGAAGAGCTTCAAGCTTATAGGCTTGAGCTTTTAAAAGAGCAGTTCAATTTGCGTATGCAAAAAGGAACCGGCCAATTGACTAAAAAACATCTGTTAACGCAAGTACGTCGTAATGTCGCGCGCGTTAATACATTAATAACTGAAAAAGAAACAGTCTAGGTAGGTAATTTATGAGCGCTGAAGCAAAAATTAGAACGCTGGCAGGTAAGGTCATCAGTAATAAGATGGATAAGACCGTAACGGTACTTGTTGAGCGTCGTGTTAAGCATCCGATTTATGGTAAGTTTGTTAAAAAATCTACAAAATACCATGCACATGATCAAGATAATGCTGCGAATGAAGGTGATACTGTAACGATTACAGAGACAAGACCTTATTCTAAAACTAAAAAATGGCGTTTAGTTGAGATTGTAGAACGTGCAAAATAAAATGCATTTGTGTTTTTTGCATGTGTTGGTATAATAACGCGTCATTGCGGTATTAACGTAGAAAAAATTTAGTTTTGTTTTTTGGAGATTTACAATGATTCAGATGCAGACTGAGCTGACTGTTGCTGATAACAGTGGAGCTCGCCGTGTAGAGTGCATTAAAGTGCTCGGCGGATCACATCGCCGTTATGCATCGATAGGTGATGTAATTAAAGTGTCCGTCAAAGAGGCGATCCCTCGTGGTCGTGCAAAAAAAGGTGATGTTTATAATGCTGTGGTTGTTAGAACGAGAAAAGGTGTTCGTCGTCGTGATGGTTCCGTTATTCGTTTTGATAGTAATGCAGCTGTGTTATTAAATGCAAACCTGCAGCCAATCGGTACTCGTATTTTCGGCCCTGTTACGCGTGAGTTGCGTACAGAGCAGTTTATGAAGATCGTTTCATTGGCTCCTGAAGTGCTTTAAGAGTCAAGGAGATTTAGAAACATGAGTATGAGTAAAATTAAATCTGGTGATCAGGTAATTATTATTGCGGGCAAAAATAAAGGTGCTCGTGGTACAGTATTACGCTCAATGCCTGAAAAAGAGCGTGTTGTGGTTGAAGGTGTCAATATGATTAAAAAACATATGAAGCCAAATCCACAACGTAATGTTGAAGGTGGTATTGTTGAAAAAGAAGCCCCAATTCACGTTTCAAATGTGGCATTGATTAATCCAGCAACTGATAAAGCTGATCGAGTTGGCTTTAAAACGCTTGAAGATGGTAAAAAAGTTCGCTTTTTTAAATCTAATGGTGAAGTGGTAGATATTTAAGGGCATTATAATGATTAGATTAAAAGATAAATATCATGAAAAAGTCGTACCAGCTTTATTAGAGAAGTTTGGCTATGAAAATGTCATGCAAGTGCCTAAGATTGAAAAGATCACTTTAAATATGGGTGTTGGTGAGGCAACGCGTGATAAGAAAGTAATGGATCATGCAGTGAGAGATTTAGAAGCGATTGCTGGTCAAAAAGCGATTGTGACTAAGTCACGTAAATCAATTGCTGGTTTTAAAATTCGTGATGGTTGGCCGATTGGTTGTAAAGTAACATTGCGTGGTGAAAGAATGTATGAATTTTTTGATCGCTTAATTGCAGTTGCAATTCCACGTGTTCGTGACTTCCGCGGTTTAAATAATAAATCATTCGATGGTCATGGTAATTACAGTATGGGAATGCGTGAGCAAATCGCTTTTCCAGAAATTGACTATGACAAAATTGATGCAATTCGTGGTTTGGATATTACGATTACGACATCAGCTAAAACTGATGACGAAGGCCGCGCATTGCTTGAAGCATTTAACTTCCCGCTGAAGTCGTAATAGGAGAATTGTTAAGATGGCAAAAGCATCTATGGTAGAGCGTGAAAAGAAAAGAATGCGCTTAGTCGCTCGTTACAGTCAGAAGCGTAGTGAGTTAAGAGCAATTATTAAAAGCCCAAATGCCTCTGATGAAGAGAAATGGGAAGCGCAAGTTAAGTTACAAAAACTGCCAGTTGATTCATCATCGTCAAGATTGCAAAGACGTTGTGAATTAACAGGTCGTCCGCATGGCGTTTATCGTAAGTTCAAATTAGGACGTAATAAATTGCGTGAACATGCGATGGTGGGTAATATTCCAGGCCTTAAAAAGGCTAGCTGGTAATTTTAAAGAGGAATTACATTATGAGTATGCAAGATCCTGTAGCAGATATGTTAACGCGTATTAGAAATGCGCAGGCTGCTGGTAAAAAAGAGGTTTCAATTCCTTTGTCTAAGCATAAGGTTGCTTTGGCTGAATTATTGAAATCTGAAGGCTTTATCCGTGATGTGGTGGCTAATAATGAAGGCCATGGCAGTTTAACTGTTGTATTAAAATATCATCATGGAAAACCAGTGATTGAAATGTTAAAACGCATTAGTCGTCCTGGTCTTCGTATTTATAGAGCCGCTAATGAGTTACCTAAAGTTTATGGTGGCTTAGGTGTAGCTGTTGTATCTACATCAAAAGGGGTGATGAGTGATCGTGAGGCTCGTCGTTTAGGCTTAGGTGGTGAAGTAGTTTGCTACGTAGCGTAATTTAGGAGAATAATAAAAATGTCTAGAATCGCCAGAAGACCGGTTTCTATTCCAACAGGTACATCTGTTGAGATTAAAGGAAACGATCTAACCGTGAAAGGTGCTAAAGGTGTGTTATCACGCGCATTTAACCCTTTGGTTCGTATCGTTGAAAATGATAATCAGATCCAGGTTGAAGCAGTGAATAATAGCAAAGAAGCTAAAACACAGTCAGGTACTGCGCGTGCACTTCTAAACAACATGGTTGTCGGCGTAAGCCAAGGCTTTGAGAAAAAGTTGCAATTAGTTGGTGTTGGATATCGCGCAAAAGCACAAGGCAAACAAGTGAATTTAACATTGGGTTTTTCACATCCAATTAATCATTCACTGCCAGAAGGGGTAACAGTTGAAACACCTTCGCAGACTGAAATTGTTCTAAAAAGTGCTGATAAGCAACTATTAGGTCAAGCTGCATCTGATATCCGTGGTTATCGTCCGCCAGAACCCTACAAAGGTAAGGGTGTTCGCTATGCGGATGAGAGAATTGTTACTAAAGAAGCTAAGAAAAAATAAGTGAGTTAACGATGGATAAAAAACAAACTCGTTTACGTCGTGCAAAGCGCTTCCGTATGAAAGTAAAAGAATTAGAACAAGTACGTCTGTGCGTTCATCGTACACCACGTCATACTTACGCTCAGATTATTTCAGGCGATGGTTCTACTATATTAGCTGCAGCATCTACTTTAGAGAAAGACATTCGTTCTGCTTGTGATTACACAGGTAATGTGAATGCTTCTGTAGTTGTTGGTGAACATATTGCTAAGCGTGCACTTGAGAAAGGTATTACTGAAGTCGCTTTTGATCGTTCAGGCTTTAAATATCATGGCCGTGTTAAAGCGCTTGCAGATAGTGCAAGAAAACATGGTTTGAAATTTTAAGAAATTAAGAAGGTTTAAGCGAATATGAATAATACAACTGCACAAAAAACTGACGGTTTAATTGAGAAGCTAGTTACTGTTAATCGTCATGCTAAAACAGTCAAAGGTGGACGTATTTTCAGCTTTGCTGCACTGACTGTTGTTGGTGATGGGAAAGGTAGAATTGGCATTGGTCGTGGTAAATCACGTGAAGTGCCTGTTGCTATCCAAAAAGCAATGGAAAACGCTCGCCGTAATATGGTAGAGATTGGTTTAAATGGAGATACATTATGGTATCCAATTAAATCAAAACATAGTGCTTCTAAAATTTATATGCAACCCGCTTCTAAAGGTACAGGTATTATTGCAGGTGGTGCAATGCGTGCTGTATTTGAAGTTATTGGTGTTCATAACGTTTTAGCTAAGGCTTATGGTTCAACTAATCCAGTTAATGTCGTACGTGCAACCGTTAAAGGTTTGCAAGCAATGAATTCTCCTGAAGAGATTGCTGATAAACGTGGCATATCGATTGAAGAAATTCAGGGGTAGGATAATGGCTGAAAAAACAATTCAAGTGACATTAAAGCGTAGTTTAATTGGGCGCTTAAAAAAGCACTTAGCGACAGCAAAAGGTTTAGGATTAAGAAAAATTAATCAAACGGTTGAAGTGTTAGATACACCTGAAAATCGTGGAATGATTAATCAAATTAGTTATATGGTCGAGGTTAAGGAGTAGTCATGCATTTAAATACTTTAGCGCCTGCTCCTGGTTCAAAGACGACTGCAAAGCGTGTTGGTCGTGGCATTGGCTCAGGTTTAGGTAAAACATCAGGGCGTGGCCATAAAGGTCAAAAAGCGCGTTCAGGTGGTTATCATAAAGTTGGCTTTGAAGGTGGTCAGATGCCAATTCAGCGTCGTTTGCCTAAATTTGGTTTTAAATCAAGAAAATCATTTACAGTAGCTGAAATTCGTTTATCTGAATTAGCGCTTGTTGAGGGTGATGTTGTTGATTTAGACACTTTAAAGCAAGCAGGTTTAGTTCGTAAAGATATGCTTAGTGCACGTGTAATTGCAAGTGGTGAAGTAACAAAAGCAGTTCATGTTGTTGGACTTCATTGCACTAAAGGGGCAAAAGCACAGATTGAGGCTGCTGGCGGAAAAGTTGAATAAATAAGGCTTAAAATGTCTAGACAAAAAAAGATGATGAATAAAGGCGGTGGATTAACAGAGTTAAAACACCGCCTTCTGTTTGTATTAATAGGGATTATTGTGTTTCGATTAGGATCTTATATACCAGTTCCTGGTATTGATCCTCACCAGTTGTCACAATTTTTTAGCGGGCAGGATAGCACTATTTTAGGCATGTTTAATATGTTCTCTGGTGGTGCGCTATCTCGATTTACTATTTTTGCACTAGGCGTGATGCCTTATATTTCTGCATCAATTATTTTTCAACTATTAACACAAGTTGTACCATCACTTGAAGAAATAAAAAAAGAAGGTGAATCTGGCAAGCGTAAAATTACTCAATATACTCGCTATGCAACCTTTGCCTTGGCATTATTTCAATCATTAGGTATTGCTAAATTTTTAGCAGGAAAAGGCCTAATTTTAGCAGGTGTCTCACCGATTATGTTCTATATTTCTGCGGTAGTTACATTAACAACAGGTAGTATGTTTTTGATGTGGCTAGGTGAGCAAATGACAGAACGTGGTGTTGGTAATGGTATCTCTATGTTAATTTTCTCAGGTATTGTTGCAGGATTACCAACGGCAATCGCTCATACTTTAGAGCAAACACAGCGTGGTGACTTATCTTTAATTGTATTACTGTTTATCGTCATTATTGTATTAGCAGTAACCGCTTTTGTTGTCTATATGGAGCGAGCTCAACGCAGAATTACGGTTAATTATGCGCGTCGACAACAAGGTCGTAAGATGTATGCGCCGCAAAGTAGCCATTTACCGCTAAAAATTAATATGGCAGGTGTGATTCCGCCTATTTTTGCGTCATCAATTTTATTATTTCCAGCAACGATTGGCCAATGGTTTGGTAGTGGTACTTCTGGATTAACATGGTTAGGTAAAATTGGGCTGGCTTTGGCACCAGGACAACCGTTATACTTAATCGTTTTTGCTATTGCAATTATATTTTTCTGCTTTTTTTATACGGCATTAGTCTTTAATCCTAAAGAAACAGCAGATAATTTAAAAAAATCTGGCGCATTTATACCAGGAATTAGACCTGGAGAGCAGACAGCGAAGTATATTGATGCTACAATGAGTCGCTTGACTCTTGTTGGGTCAATTTATATAACGGCAGTTTGTTTATTACCATTAATTTTAATGCAGTTTTGGAGTGTGCCGTTTTATTTTGGTGGAACATCACTTTTAATTGTTGTTGTTGTAATCATGGACTTTATTGCTCAGGTTCAATCACATATGATGTCAACAAAGTATGATTCACTATTGAAAAAAGCTAATTTAACAAGCTTTGGTAGATAAAGAGGATTTAATTATGAAAGTAAGAGCATCTGTAAAAAAAATGTGCAGACATTGCCGTACGATTCGTAGAAATGGTGTTGTACGTGTAATTTGCAGTGACCCAAGACATAAGCAAAGACAAGGTTAATATTAATAATCTTGATTTTTTGATCAGTTTGTTATATCTTGAGTGATCTTTGCGTAGATGGGTAATAATTTTAACTAAAAAATAAACTAGGAGATTTGTGAATGGCCCGTATAGCTGGCGTTAATATCCCAGATCATAAACATGCAGATATTGCACTGACTGCAATATATGGCATCGGTCGTCCGAGAGCTATAGAGATTTGTCAAGCGGTTAGTATTAGTCCGCAAACTAAAATAAAAGAATTATCGGAAGAGCAGCTCGATGCATTGCGTAACGAGATTGGAAATTATACGGTAGAGGGTGATTTACGCCGTGAAGTATCAATGAACATCAAACGTTTGATGGATTTAGGTACTTATCGTGGCCGTCGTCATCGTCGTAATTTGCCTGTTAGAGGACAGCGTACTAAAACGAATGCACGTACGCGTAAAGGGCCTCGTAAGCCGATTAGAGCGTAAGACAATAATAACGATAGGATAAATAGTGTTATGGCAAAAACATCCAAAACTACATCTTCTCGTAAGAAGGTAAAACGCACCGTAGTTGACGCTATGGCGCATGTTCAAGCTTCATTTAATAACACCATTGTGACCATTACTGATCGTCAAGGTAATGCGCTTGCATGGGCTACTGCTGGCGGTAGTGGCTTTCGTGGTTCGCGTAAGAGTACGCCGTTTGCAGCGCAGGTTGCTGCAGAACGTGCAGGTACTCAAGCACAGGAGTTTGGTGTTAAAAATATTGACGTATTTATTAAAGGCCCAGGCCCTGGTCGTGAATCAGCGGTTAGAGCACTTAATGCGAAAGGATTTAAAATCACCAGTATTACTGATGTAACACCTTTACCGCATAATGGTTGTCGTGCGCCTAAAAAGCGTCGTGTATAAGAATGAGGTTATAAAATTATGGCAAGATATTTAGGACCTAAGTGTAAACTTTCACGTCGCGAAGGCACTGATTTGTTTTTAAAAAGCGGCGTTAAACCATTTGAAGCAAAATGTAGAGCTAATACAGCACCTGGTCAACACGGTGCTAGACGTGCACGTTTGTCGGATTATGGTTTGCAGTTAAGAGAAAAACAAAAAGTTCGTCGTATTTATGGCGTACTAGAAAATCAATTCAGACGTTATTATACTGAAGCGGCTCGCCGTAGAGGTAATACGGGTGAAAATTTATTAAAACTATTAGAAAACCGTCTTGATAATGTTGTTTATCGTATGGGGTTTGGTGCGACTCGTGCAGAAGCGAGACAGCTTGTATCTCATCGTTCAATTTTAGTCAATGGTAAAAGCTGTAATATTCCTTCATATCAAGTAAATGTGGAAGATGTTATTGCAATTAGAGAAAAATCTAAGAAACAATTGCGTATTCAAAATGCTATGGAATTATCTAAGCAACGTGTACCTGTTTCTTGGATTGAGATTGATGAAACGAAGATGGAAGGCGTCTTTAAAAGTGAGCCTGATCGTTCAGAATTATCAGCTGATATTAATGAACAACTAATCATCGAGTTGTATTCAAAGTAAACTATTAACTTAAAACATAATTAAAAGAGGTCAATCCATGTCAGAGTGTCCTACAGAGCTTTATAAACCAGAGCTGGGTGAAGCAGAGCTGATAGGTACCAATCGTTATCGTGTGGCTTTATCACCGATTGCCGCTGGATTTGCTCATGTGCTTGGGAATTCATTGCGACGAGTACTATTATCATCAATTCCAGGTGCTGCAGTTGTTGAAGCTCAGATTGATGGTGTATTGCATGAATATTCAACATTAGATGGTGTTCAAGAAGATGTTGTTGAAATTCTATTGAATTTAAAACAATTAGCTATACGATTAGAGCCAGGTTATGACGAAGTCTATTTGACAATTAATAAACAGGGTCCATGTACAATTACAGCAGGCGATATTGAAACTTCAGGTAAAGCTGAAATTATTAACCCTGACTTTGTAATTGCTCATGTAACTAGTGATCGTGAGTTTGCGATGACCTTACGTTTATTGCAGCGTCGCCGTGGGTTTAGTGTTAATCAAGATATCAATTTAGCTGAAAGTGAAGTTCGCCCTATTGGTGTGATGACTTTAGAGGCTGGATTTAATCCATTGTCTCAGTGTGCTTTTGAAGTTGAATCTATTGATGATAATAGTGAGCTATTATCATTGTCTATTTCAACAAATGGTACGATTGATCCACGTGAAGCAGTTGAGCTTGCAATGACTTACCTTTATGAGCAGGTATCTGTATTTGTTGATCTGAAAGCACCAATTGGTTTAGCAAAGCAAAGTGATACACCTGATGTTGATCCAGTGCTATTAAGACCAGTTGATGATTTAGAGTTAACAGTTCGTTCTGCTAATTGTTTGAAAGCAGAGAATGTAAGATTTTTAGGTGACTTAGTACAATATACTGAGTCGGACTTGCTTAAGATACCAAATCTTGGTCGCAAATCTTTGACTGAAATTAAAAGTATCTTATCTGAGCGAGGACTTTCTTTAGGCATGCGACTTGATAGTTGGCCACCTGAAGAGTTAATGGGTAAATAAATAAGTAATAATTTTAACAAGAAGGAATATTACCAATGCGTCATCAGAGAAAAAGCCGTAAGTTTGGACGTACTTCCAGCCATCGCCGTGCGATGTTTCGTAATATGACGGCATCTTTAATTAAACATGAGGTTATTAAAACAACCTTAGCTAAAGCTAAAGAGTTACGTGGTGTTGTTGAGCCTTTAATTACATTAGCCAAACGTGAAACAGCTATTCGTCAGGATAAAGAGTTAACTGAGCAACAACGTAATGATAAAATTGTAGCGCTTCGTCGTCTTGCATTTGCAAGAATTCGTAACAAAGAAGCGGTTAAACAGCTATTTGAAACATTAGGCCCTCGTTATAGTGAGCGTCAAGGTGGTTATACACGTGTTTTAAAATGTGGTCATCGCTTTGGTGATTCAGCGCCTATGGCTTTTATTGAGTTAGTTGATCGCCCGATTGAAATTGAAGCTGACGAAGAATAATACTAATATAAACTTTTCTTATTTAGAAAATTAATTAAAAGCTAAGTGTATTTTAATACATTTGGCTTTTTTTTTGCTTTTTAGACTCTTTTTCATTTGATAGTTGAGTTGTATATAGGTATACTATACCTATTGTGCGCGTGTGCCTTAACCATGTGTATAAAATTTATTTATCTGCGTGATAAATTACATATATTTGATTTATTGTAATGTTATTATATCATCAGCTAAGCAGGTATAAACCTTTATCAATTATAAAAATAAAAACGCTCAGGATTAAATGAAATGAATATAAATAAAAATTTAAATACAGATGCAAAAAAGCAAAATACAATGTTTATAATTTTGCTGTTATTTATGCCAGTTGTTGGTATGGCTGTTGATCTAGTCGCACCCTCATTACCGGCAATAAGTCAAAGTCTTAATTTATCAGATGCACTAGTAAAAGGAGTAATATCACTTTATTTGTTGGGTTATGCATTAGGTAATTTCTTTATTGGGTTTTTAACAGATGCAATTGGTAGACAAAAACTTCTTCGTATTTCAATGTTTGCATTTGCAATTTTTAGTTTATTACCTGTTCTTTGGCCTGATGTAACAGTATTATTAATTTCACGGTTAGCTCAAGGACTAGCCGTTGGTGCAGTTGCTGTGTTAATTCGTGCTATTTTTTCTGATTCACTAGAGCCTGAGCGTTTGGTCAAATTAGGGCCAGTAATGGGGGCTATGTGGGGATTAGGTCCTGTTATTGGCCCTGTCATTGGCGGTTACTTGCAATTTTATTTTAATTGGCAAGCGGGCTTTGTCTTTTTCTTACTGATCGCTATTATGTTCTTTATAGCAATTTTTATGACTGTTCCAGAGACCATCACTAAAAAGCAAACTTTAAGCCTTAAACAGATGAAAAGTAGCTTAAAAGAAGTATTAGGCCATGATCTATTTATGGCGTTAGTTATTTCTATGGGCATTACTTATGCGATGATTATTACCTTTCAAACCTTAGGTCCTTTTTTAATTCAAAATGTCTTTGGTCATTCTGCTGCATATTTTGGCAAAATTGCCTTAATTATGGGTGCTGTATTTCTGCCATCTACTTTTCTATGCCGTTATTTATTAAAGCATTTCCAAGTAAAAGCTTTGTTCTTAACCACAGTACATATTATTGCTATTACATTAATCACTTTATTAGTAATTAACCTATTTTTCCCTAATAGCTATGCGATATTATTAATTGCTAGTGTTTTAGTATTTTTTGTTTGTGGCTTTATTTTTCCTTTATCAATGGGTAAGGGCATGTCATTATTTCGCCATATTTCAGGTGCTGCAGCTGCTGTGATGTATTTAGTGAATGTCTTAATTACAAGCTTAATTTCATTTTTAGAGAGCTTTATCAACGCGGATATCGTTATTGAAGTGGTTGTGATTTATAGTGTCTTGATGTTATTGCTGGTGATCACCTATTGGTGGAAAATACATAAGAATTTGCAAAATTAAAACCAAATTGAATATAATGGTTTATTTGTTTGGGGAAATGCTTTAGTGCTTGAGACGTTATTGACTTTAGGGCTATTAAATTTATTGGCTGCTATGGGACCTGGTCCTGATTTTGCTGTTGTGATGAAAAACACCTTATTATATGATCGTAAAGGTGGTATTTTTACAGCATTAGGTATAGCTTCTGCTATTTTAATTCACGTTAGCTACTGTTTGCTAGGTTTAGCTGCTTTAATTAGTCATTCTGTATGGCTTTTTGATGCAGTAGCTATATTAGGTGGGAGTTATTTGATTTATTTAGGTATAGGGGCATTAAAAGAAAAAGTAATACCCATGAAAGCTGTAGAATCGAATCAGCCACAAGCGCGTTTATTCTCACGCTTTAGTCTATATAGAGAAGGCTTTTTAACAAATTTATTAAACCCAAAATGCATTTTATTTTTTATTGCCATGTTTACGCTTATACCCTACCAAGACTTTGGCGTGGGTTTTGGCTTTGCTATTTTAATTGAATTATTTTTAATCGTACTTTTATGGTTTTGTGCTTTAAGCTTTATTTTATCTTATCCTAAATTAAAAGCAAAACTTGATAAGTATACGATTTATATAGTTAAAGTAACAGGTGTGATTTTAATCATACTCGGGTTATTTTTGTGGGTTGAGATTTTTTTATAATTTGCTTAAGTGATTACTTAATTGTTTCAATGAGTTTAGCGCAACAATAATAAAAAATATCCCTAAAACACACACCATTGCCAATACTGGGTTAATGCTTAAATAACCCATAATAATAACGCCAATGGTTGCTGATATCATATTTAAGAATGACATCATGCTGGATGCGCTGGCTTTATCTTTTGCTTTTAGGGTTGCAAAGTAAGAGGCAGAGGGAAAAATAAGTCCAAATGTGGCATATGCACACATAGCAGATATAAAATACCATAAGATATTATGACTATTGGTTAAGGATAAAATTAATAATGATATAAGGCATGGTATGACTAACACAACGCTTAACTTTAATAAGCGTTGTGCGCCTAGATATTTCATTAAAAATGAACTTAAAATGCCACCTGATAGCATGCCAAATATGGTGAGTAAATTCCATAAACCATAAACACTAGGTGATAGATGTAATTCATTAATTGCAAAAAGTGGTGCACTATAAGCATAGCCATAACTAAACATAGTTACACTACCTAGCATTAGTGAAAATATCACTAAAGACTTATTTTTTAAAGCAGTAAAATAATCACTAATGATAACGGCTAAATTAATTCTATGGTGAGTATTTTTTACTTTATCAAATATAAAGGTTGTCAGATACATAATGACACCATGAATAAATAATACGATAAAGCAGTCTTGCCAGTTGAAATACTGTGTTACCATGCCGCCAATCAGTATCGATATGCCTAAGCCTATGGTAAATGAAACGATACAAAAAGATAGTATACTTTTTGTTTGCTGATCATCTAAATAAGCATGAATCAGCATAAAGGTGCAACTCAACCCACTTGCAGCACCTAATGCAGTAATAAAACGACCGATTAAAAGTAGCGTATAGCTTGAAATAATGGTTGCGACTATACAAATGATAATACCAATTAAATTAATAATTAATCCAAACCTTAGTGATTGTAAGCTACCATAGCGGTTGGCTATTGGTCCATAGAGTAATTGTCCAAAAACATAGCCAATTAAAAAAATAGAGATAACCCACTGAATTTGATTGCTACTTAAGTGAAAGCTTTGTTGTATTTGTGTCAATGCTGGTGTAATTATTGTTGCTGAGATTGAAGCAATACAAATATAGCTTAGTAAAATGGTTTTTTTGCCAATATTCATAAAAAATAATCCTATTATTATGTTTTTAGCTCTAGAGGATAGTATATTTTGATTTGTTTAACAATATTGAATATAATTAACTATTGTTAATAATAAATTTACAATCAATCACTATGAAGCACCAATTACATCATATTGAAACTTTTTTGCAAGTTGCCAAAAATCAGAGTATTACCCAAGCATCTAAGGTTCTAAATGTATCAAAAGCTGCGGTTAGTCAAAGTATTCGTTTATTAGAAGAATCTTATCAGGTGCCACTATTTATTCGCACTACAAGATCAATTCAGTTAACTGAAGAGGGAAAGTTATTATATCGAGAGGCTGTTCGATTAAAAGAGCAACTTGATCGAATGAATAATTTAGTCTCTGGTTTTACTGATTATCCATCAGGTACACTTAGAGTTAGCTCTAACCCATATTTTGCAGAAGCTCATTTAGTATCTATATTACAAGAGTATTTATCTCAATTTCCCGAAGTAGATGTTGAATTATATACTGAAGAGCGGATGCCTGATTTAAATAAAGAAGCCATTGATATTGTCATTGGTGTTAACTTTCCAGCACCAGATGATATTGTAAGAAAAGTTATTGGTAAAACACGTTATATACTTTGTGCATCACCTGAGTATTTAGCTAGATATGGTATGCCAGAGACGATTAAGGCGCTTAAAAATCATCACTATATTCCACATTTAGGTAGAAAAATCACAACACCAATTGTTGATCTTAAAGATAATCAATTAATGCCACAAATAGGGGCAAGGTTAAAGTTAAATGATGCACACTTTATGAAACAATGTGCCTTAAAAGGACTTGGTATTATTCAGTTGCATGAGTATGTGATCAAAGATGAAATTGAGTCAGGTGCATTAGTTGAAATACTAAGAGATCAATTTAATTGTGAGATACCCTTATATGCTTATTTTCAAAGACATCGATTTGTACAGCCAAAAATACGTCAATTTATTAATTTATTAGAAAATATTTAGCTATAAGTAATATGCTTGATTAAAACATTTTTTATTTGATATAAATAAAACTATAAATAATATAAATTAAGCGATATATGATTATAAAATTTAAATCATCTAAAATAATGATTATAATGCAATTTGTTTTTTATATTATTGGAATTTATGCAATTAGCGTATTAAATTTCAACTTATGGCTTAAATTGGTATTTATTGTTGCAATCACTGTGACGTTAATATTATTTTGGCTAAGAAATTATTTTAAAATAGCTAATCATTCAATCTTATCTTTAACTGTTAAAGATTATCAATATCAAATTGAATTAAAAAATGGTCAAATTTATTTGGTAAAGCCATTGCCTAGTACAATGGTAAGTCGTTTTTTTATTGCGCTTGATTTAAAAGTTGTTGGTTTAAAAAAAGTATATCGGCTATTTGTTTTAAGAGATAATGTAGTTTCAGAGGCTCATTTTCGCCAGTTAGCAAGGCAGCTAAAAGAATGATATATTACTAATTCTACTTATCTTTTTTCATTTTTGCCTTTGTGTAGGTTTTGCCATGATTTTTGCCATAGCTCTAGATTTTTTTGTGCTAGATTTTGGAAGTAGTCAATTGGATTAAGTTCGTTACTACTTTGATTTAATGGGTTTGTTGCATCAAGCATGGTTGAGACTTTATCTTGAATATTTTTTTGATGTGATAGAAATAATTCAATCGATTCATCAAAATAATTAGTTAAAATATCCTGCATGCTATTACCATATGAACGAATAATTTGTTGTAAAAAATCATTATTAAACATTGGCTTATCGCTTGTTTCTTCCTGTTCATTAATAATTTGCATTAATACAGTACGTGTAATATCTTCCTTGCTTTTGCTATCAACAATGGCGAAATCCTCACACTCTAGCACTAAAGCTTTTACATCATCTAAAGTGATATAACTAGAAATTGCCGTGTCATAGAGCCTACGATTTGGATATTTTTTAATAACCCTTGCTTTGCTTTGGCCATTTTTTTCAGCTGCTGATCCTGCCATGATAAAGCTCCTTAAAATTTAAATCTGCATTAAATACGATGCTGCAACGATTCTAACACATTACTAAATTTTGTGCAAAGCGATCATATAGCAATTATACGGGATTATCTATATCGATAAACTTATGTTCTAAATTGAAAAATTGTGCAATATGTTCACCAAGTGCTTTGATGCCATAACGTTCTGTTGCGTGATGACCAGCAGCAATATAATGTATGCCCAATTCTTTTGCAAGATGAGTTGTTCTTTCAGAAATTTCACCACTAATATAGACATCTAATTGTGCATTTTTTGCATATGAGATAAAACCTTGTGCGCCACCTGTGCAGATGCCAATATGCTTAATGCTATCAGGAATATAGTCAGACTGAATAACTAATGGTTTTCTTAATAGACTAGATTCTATATGTTTTGCTAAGGCATTTAGTTCAATGCTAGATGTAACTTCAGTAGTTAAACCAAGTGCAGGCTGTGTATCGGTTTCGAATGTGCCTGTAATATTTAAATTAAGCTCTTTTGCTAATTGAACATTATTGCCATAAATAGGGTGTACATCTAATGGTAAATGATAGGCGTATAAGCTGATATTATGCTTAATTAATTTTTCAATTCGTTTAAATTTCCAGCTGGTAATTGTCTGTGGCTCGCCTTTAAAAAAAAGCCCATGATGGACGACTAATGCATCAGCATCTTCTTTAATTGCTTGATTGATTAAGCTTTCTGAGGCTGTAACACCACTAATCAGTTTATTGATCGTTTTATTATGGCTATCGATTTGTAAACCATTGGGGCAGTAATCTTTTATTGGTTCTTTTTGTAGTAAATTATCTAAGTATTTTGTTAAGTCAAATTGAGTGACAGACATAGCATGATACCTTGTAAGGCTAAGTTATTTAACAGCATTTCATTATAGTATAAGTCTTTATCTTAGAAGTACATAATGGTATCAAAGGTAATGGTATTATTCTCTTGATTATTATAATTTTTAATCCAGGCATATTCTAGGCTAAGTACCACTGAGTCAAGAATATTTCTTGAAATAAAGGCATAAAATTGCTGATGGGGTCCAATAATTGGTACAGAATCACTAGCATTAGCAGGTAAGCTAAAAGAGACGTAACTCATATTATAACTTTGTGAATAAGATGCTGAAAAAGTAGTTTGTTTTCCTAATATAGTTGGTGCATAAACGCCTTGAATATACCAGACACCAGATAATCCATTATTATCATATGCAGGGTTATTTGTTAAGGTAGATTGCCAGCCAGAGTAAATGGTATAATCACGCCAAGCAATATTGCCTTCAACATTTACTAAAGGCGTGCGTTTATTATCTGAGTTAGATGTAGATGCAAGTCCCATGCCCGTACCATTAACATCATCGACATAGCCGATATTGCCACCTAATGTCCACTTTGTATCTGGAATATCATAGCTATAAAATGAATCAACTAAGAATGTGCTATGGTTAGCCGATGGGCTTATGTAAGTGAAGTTAGTAATAAAGTTGCCCTTATTATAGCCAAGTGTAATATTATTAATGTAGCCAGGTCTAAATAAGCCTTGCTCGATTGATGCAGCCCAAGGTGCCCCTGGAAAAGTGCCAAGCATTGGGCGACCTTTACCGACAGTTGCAAAAAATGGGCTTTTATCTAAATTACCAATGGTTATAAATGCACTTTCTGCATTTGTTTCAAAACCAGCATCCCCTTGAAAGGTAACCGTTTGAAAATAAACTTGTAACCACTCTCCAGCATTGTAGAGTAAATCAAGAAATGCACCTGTTAAAAAAGTACCTGATCCATTGTCTAAAGTTTTCTTCTTATTTTGAGAGTTTGTATATTGGATATCATCACCCCACCAAGCTTGGGTGTCTGTTTCAATTTCACCGCCTAAGACCATGCTATCATTACCAAACTTATTACGTACTTGTAATAAACTCAATGCTCGAGTTGAAGAAGATAAGCCTTCAAGATAAGTATGATCAACATTATTATCTAGGTAAATATTACTTCTAAGTGATTGATACTTTAAGCTATTTTTTTCTTGTTGATTGTTTGTTTGGTCTACTTGTGCTTTTAATTCATTAACTTCTTGTTGTAATTGTTCAAGTGTTGCCAATTGTGCTTGTGTATCTTTTGCTTGGTCTGTATGCTCAGCTGCATAAGTATAGTTTGATGATAGCGAGAGGATGGTGCCTAAAAGCACTAGTTTTTTTATCACATTAAAGCTCCTTTGTATCTATCAGAATCTTTCCATAAATGGCTGGTTAGTATTTTGATCTAAAATGCTATAAAAAGCCAAGTAAAATCTTTAAAAGAAGTTAAAATAATTACTGACTAGTAATTTAACAAGAATAGATTAATTATCTTTGACCATCTCTATTGTCTCAACAAGTTTTAATAGCCAATCTCTGACTTTTCGGGCATTAGTTGAAGGAACTCTTTGCGGTGTATAATGTAAGTAGAATGCATTGCCAGTTGCAACTAAGTTACCAATAATTTTAATATGCTGATTTTCTATTTCTTGATAAACCAAAGGTAGGTGAGTAACTAAAATACCAACATTATTTTTCACAGCTTCAATTGCTTGAATTGTATTAGATAGAACTAATGTATTTTTAGGTGGTTGAATTTGGTGGTGTTGACAAAAAACTTGCCAATCTGAAGTTCTCATAGGGTGAGCAACACTAATCGCTGTATGTTTTTTAATTGCATCAATGATGTTTTTTTCTTTAATCAGTGGGGAGGTAATTAAAATAAGTTTATCTAACCAAAGTAATTGGTGTGGGCTATCTGGTGTATATTTTTCAGGAATAATTGAAATATCAGGTATCATCTGAGATTGTTCGGTTTGTGTATTTACATTAGTCGAAATAATAAGCTCAATTTCAGGATGTTCTAATTGTAGTTTAGGTAAGCTTGGAATTAACCACTGCATTGCAAGTGTTGTGGCAACTTCTAAGTGAACAATATTTGATTTAGTCGGCTTTAGTGCTTCTGTAGCTGATGAAATCATCTTAAGTGCTTCATGAATATTTTTATGAAAGCGCTTACCTTGTGGTGTTAGACTAACTGATTTATTATCACGTTTAACTAAAAAGCAACCAAGATAGTTTTCTAGAATTTTAATCTGCTGGCTGACAGCGCTTGGTGTAATATTTAATTCCTCTGCGGCTTTTGCAAAATGCAGCATTCTTGCAACGGCATCGAAAATAATTAATGATTTAAGCGGTGGTAATTTAAACATGTTAAGTATTCCTAATCATGTATGTAGATATAAATGATTTACGATTATAGCATAATCTAGTAGATTTATTGGGAATGTAAAGTCATTTGCTTATTTATTATCAATGATTTATTTATTAAATAAATAATAATAATGTTCAAATAGGAGTAATAAAAAATGAAAAATACATTAATTTTAACTTTAGATTATATTAATGATATAATAAACCCAAAAGGTAAAATAGCTCATTATGCTGATCGAATTACAGATTATCAGGTCATTGAAAACGCAAATAAGGTGCTTGCTTGGGCTCGAAATCAACAAATGCCAATCGCGCATGTGAAGGTAGGATTTAGTTCAAACTATATAGAGTGTCCAAAAAGTTCACCAATGTTTTCAAAAACAGCTGAATTTGGTGCTCTACAATTGGATAGCTGGGGATGTGATTTTGATGAAAGACTAAATGTAGAAAATGATGATTTTATTGTTGTAAAGCATAGAGTTAGTGCATTTTATAATACGGATTTGGAGAGTTTACTACGTGCTCAAAAAATAGAAAAAATTATTCTTTTAGGTGTTGCAACTAATTATGCGGTAGATCATAGCGCTCGTGATGCACATGACCGTGATTATCAAGTAATAGTTGTCCCTGATGCATGTCAGGCACAAAATGATGATGCACATGCAAATTCTTTATCATCAATTGGGCGTTTTTGTGAATTAATTAATACAACTAACTTAGTCCTCTAAATAATATAACTAGAATTTTGCATATAAATATTGTATAAAAATTGCACAATTAATTTGTATTGATGGTTGTTTTCTTATCATGAGTATTATATAATTCCTTCGTTAATAATAATTAGAATAATAAATGTGTGATACTTTAGGGGTTTGTTTCGATGCAGAATTTTCTGGATTTTGTTAAAAAACATGCAGTTATATTAGCTGGCCTTTTAGCTTTTATGTTAATGGCTATGATCCAATGGCGAGTTCAATATATTAAATTTGATTGGAATTTTGTGTTAATATTTATTTGGTCGTCATTAAGTTTATATATGATCGCTCAGGTTATTGAATATTTTAAATTTATTCGTAATGAGGAGCTTTCTACACTAACAATTAATATTTTGACATTTATGTCAATATCGACAATGGTATTTTTATTTTGTCACTATAGTTCAGCAGATTTACCCTTAGTACCCTATCCTTTAGTTGATACTTATTTAGTTAAATTTGATGCATTTTTTCATTTTAATGTTGCAGATATTACGGATTATTTTAGAAATAATTTACCACTAGTGAGTGAATTTTTTCACTATGTCTATATGAGCTTAGTATTCAGTGCTATTATAACTTTAGTCGTCATACCTTTCATTAACTGGAAAGGTTATCAACGACTAATTTTTATGTTTTTGTTTTTAATGGCATTAACCTATATATTCTGCTATTTCTTCCCATCAATTGGTCCTGCTTATTCATATCCTGCTGCTAACTTTACAAAACAAGTTTTAGCAGTTAAAAATGATTATCTTCAGCTACGTAATAATCCAGCATCACATGTTGTTAGTGCTTGTGTTTCAATTCCATCTTGGCATGTAATTGCTTCATTACTTATATTAAGTGCTTGGTGGCCAGTGAAAAAATTTGGTTTTCGTTATTTTGTAGCAATTTACTCTATGTTGCTTATTATTAGTGTATTTATAACTGGATGGCATTATTTGGCTGATGTTGTTGCCTCATTTATTTTTATGGGCGTAGGGCTTTATGTAGCTAAAAAACTAGATATGACTGTACCGAATTATGATTTTTCAATGTTAAAACCACTATGGAATATCGTTAAAGGGTATCGTACGAAGAAGCCTAAGAAAAAATTAAGTTACGTGATGGAATGATTTTTAATAGTCTATTAATTATAAAAATAAGTAGGGGTTTAAATAGTGCAAGCTGTGTTGTGTTTTGCTAAAAAGCATGTGGTAATATTATCTGGTGTTACTGCACTTTTATTTATGTTTATGATTCAATGGCGTGTGCAATATGTCCATTTTGATTGGAGTTCTGTATTGGTCTATCTTTGGGCGTCATTAACACTATATTTCTCAGCTATGATTATTGATTACTGTGGGGTAATTCGTAATAAAGACCTATCCAGATTAATCAATAATTTATTATTGTACTTTTCAATTGTAATATTAATTATTTTGCTTTGTCATTCTAGTGCTGTAGATTTACCTTTAGCACCTTACCCTTTAATTGATACTTATTTGGCACAATTTGATGCATTTTTTCATTTTAATGTTGCCGATATCACTGACTACACTAGAGTCAATTGGCCATTAGTGAGCGACTTTTTTCAATATGTCTATGCAAGCTTAGAGATTAGCGTTACATTAACTTTAATTTTATTGCCAATTATTAACCAAAAAAGTTACCAACGACTAGCGTTTATGTTTTTCTTTTTAATAATATTAACTTATATATTTTGTTATTTTTTTCCAGCAGTGGGTCCTGCTTATGTCTATCCAGAGTCTAAGTTTAATTATGATATGATAGCACTTAAAAATGCATATCTGAAACTACGTAGTGATCCAACCTCAGATAGTGTTAGTTCATGTATAGCATGTCCATCATGGCATGTACTTTCATCATTATTAATACTGAGTAGCTGGTGGCCAGTTAAGAAGTTTGGTGTTCGTTATATTGCTGTGATATATGCTGTAGTATTAATAATTAGTGTATTTGTAACGGGGGCACACTATTTGGCAGATGTATTTGGATCATTTATTTTTATGGGCGTAGCACTTTATTTAGCAAAAAAATTGGATATGGTTGTGCCAAATTATGATTTTTCAATGCTTAAGCCATTGTGGAATTTAGTAAAAGAATATAAAGCGAGTAAGCTTGCAAATAAAGTATATAATTAATTGGACTATTTGCTGGCATTAAGTAGTGCTTTTGCACCTTGCTTTAATAAGGATTCGGCAACTATTTTACCTAAGTGGATTGGGTCGTGGCCTAAAGATTCAGCTTTAATTGCATCTCTACCATCTCCACTTAAAACAATTGCTCTTAAAAATAAGTTTTCTTTTTCTATACTAGCATAAACACCTATTGGTGCATGACAGCTACCTTGTAGATACTCATTACATGTACGCTCTGCTAGAACAGCAGCTTGTGTTTTTCTATCATTGATTACTGAAAGCATTTCAATTAATGACGAATTTTCTTTTAAACATTCGACAGTAATTACACCTTGGCCTTGAGCTGGAAGCATTAAATAATCAGGTATTACTTGTTTGATTCGCTCTATTAAGTTAAGACGTTTTAAACCTGCTTGTGCAAGTATTAAACCATCATATTCTCCTTGATCTAATTTACTTAAACGTGTATTAACGTTTCCTCGAATTGGTTTGATAATAAGATCAGGGCGGTAGTTTAGAAGTTGTGCTTGGCGACGTAAGCTTGAAGTGCCAATAATAGCGCCTTTTGGTAGGCTATCAACGGATGTGTATTGATTAGAAACAAAGGCATCGAGTGGGCTTTCACGTTTGCAAAAGCTAGCTAGGCAAAATCCTTCTGGTAATTGATAAGGCACATCTTTTAATGAATGAACAGCAATATCAGCTTTATTTTCTTTAATTGCAATTTCAAGCTCTTTCATAAATAAGCCTTTACCCCCAATAGCATTAAGTGGTGTTTCTAGGCGTTTATCACCTTCAGTTTGTAATAATACAAATTGAATATCTAATTGAGGGTAGTGCTTGAGTAGTTGAGATTTAATATATTCAGATTGCCATAGTGCTAATGGGCTTTTTCGTGTTGCAATTCGAAGCGTATCATTTTTTATCATAAAATAGGCTACTTATAGCGTTTCTAATTTTAGGTTAAATCTATGAGATAAAAATTCTCTAATCATTTGAATTTCTTCTAAGCAAAGGCTATGTTCCATCGGATATCGATGAAATATAGGCTTAAACTGGCAATCAATTAAGGCGTGATACAAATGCTCACCTGCTTGAATAGGTACGATCGGGTCATAAAGCCCATGAGCAATGGTCACTGGCATTGATTGATTGATTGTTGTAACATCAGATTGAAGTTGATTCCAACCAGGTAGATAAGTAGATAAAGCCATTAACCCTGCAAATGGCTTTGATGAAAAAAGTGCATAATAAGTTGCAATAGCACCACCTTGTGAAAAACCAGCTAAGATAATATTCTCTGAAGCAATACCATTTGTAATTACATAGTTGACCAAATTAGTAATTTGCTCAATTGAGTCTTTAATGCCTGTAATATCAATATTATTGTCAATAGAACCCATATCAGTAATATCATACCAACCTCGCATAGGGTAACCACCATTAATAGTAATAGGACGAATTGGCGCGTGTGGAAAAATAAATTCGATATTAGCATCATTGGGTAAATTTAATTCAGGTACGATTGATTCAAAATCATGGCCATCTGCACCCAGACCATGTAGCCAGATAACAGCATATTGTTTTTCAGTACCAATGGCTTGTGTAATGTATTCTAACATCGTATGTCCAAACTATTTTTATATTCAAGGTGTGCTAATTTTAAATAAGCTCAAGTATAGAGAAAAAAAAATCAAATTGAAATGCTTTAAGTAGATATACAGGGTAAACGCATCAAAAAGTTAATAAATATAGTGCATTGATCTGATTTTTATAGCATTTTATTTATCAGGTAGAATTATCTGGAAAATAAAATGAATTCAATATTTGTAGAATGTTTTGGCTCAA
>JAKJJQ010000001.1:132982-151468 GCA_021713415.1 Thiotrichales bacterium 19X7-9 | reverse complement strand
CTTCAGAGTATATCTGTAATATTATCAAAGCTACATTTAAACCTAAAATATCAATTAGTCAAAGAATGGCTCTGGTAGGTGTCATGTAGTGTGATATAGAAAAAATAATTATATACTATAAAATAAAATTTCAAATATATTAATTGTTACATTAATTTAAATTGCTAATATAAAAATGAACAGCATAAAAAGTTCATCATTTTACTTCTTATATAAATATCTTGACAGAAAACCATAATTAAAACTATGTTCTTAACGAAATTGAGTGTATAAAAAATTAATTACAAAATCTAAATTAATAGCAATAAAACGGAAAAGTCCATGAGCATCAACCGATCTGTCACCCCCTATAAGGAAGTATTAGCACGCAAACTAAATATCTTTCATTTAACCGCTTTTGGTATGAATTATATTATGCCATTTGCACCAGCAATTATATTTGGCATTATCGCAAAAGAAACAGGCACAACCGTTGCGCTACCTTATTTATTGGCATTAATTGTCATGTCTTTCACAGCAAATAGTTATATTTACATGGTTAAAAGAAATCCTGTTGCTGGTTCTTTATATAGTTATGTTGAATCAATTTTTGGACGACGAGCAGGTTTTATTGCAGGCTGGATTTTATTTCTTGATTATATTCTTATTCCAACAGTGGTTGCTATTAGCGCTACTTTATATCTGCAGCATTACTTCCCTGAAATTCCTTATTATGTCATCTTACCAGCTTATGTACTAATCACAGGTTTACTTAACTTATTTGGTATTAGTATTGTTGCAAACGTAGGGCTTATTTTACTAATTTTTATGGAAGTTCTACTTATTATCTGCTTAAGCCTTTTTGGGCATCATGCATTAAATAGTGGTGCATCATTATTTAGCACGATGCCATTTGAATTTAATTCTTATCATACTCTATTTACTGCAACTACCTTATGTGTTTTAAGTTATCTTGGTTATGATGCCATCTCAACTTTAGCAGAAGAAGCAAAAAAACCAACTAAAGATGTGCCAAGAGCAATTATCTTCTCAGTTATATTTAGTGCAACAATGATGTTTTTACTTGGTTATTTAGGTGTTTTAGCATCACCTAATATTACTCAAAACATTCATAATACAAACTGGGTTAATAGTGCTCTTTTTTATATTGTTCGAGCCAGTAGCAATGAATATTTTACTGCTATATTTACTGCATCAGTAATCCTATGTATGGCCGTTTTTAATATTGTATCAACTACAGCTGGCGCTAGATTATTATTTGGTATGGGCCGAGATCGAGTAATATCAAGAAGTATTTTTGGTCAAGTAAATAAAAAATTTAAAACACCACATTATAATATTTTACTGATTATGCTTATAGAGCTTATTTTAGGGCTTTCATTGACATTAGACTCCATTGTTAATTTCGTTAATTTTGGTGCAATTCTAGGCTTTTGTATTTTAAACTTTGCTGTATTTTATCGCATACTAACTAAAGAAAAACACACACAAAAACAATCGAAAGTCATCCGATTTATAAAACTATTAATTCCATTTCTAGGGGTAATCTCAATGATTATCTTGATAGTTATGATGGAAAAAACAACACTGATCGTTGGATTTATCTGGACTGGTATTGGTATTATCTATCTATTTTTTAATAAATATCTAAAGCCACAGACTAAAGTACATGACCATACGGTAGTTAATGAAAATTTAATTGACCAAAATAATGTCACAATATTTACACCAAAAACAATCGATGATTTTAAGCTACTTAAAAGATGTTGGGACTATGATCACTGGAATATCAGTGACACATTATTATCATGTATTATGCAAACCAATCGTGAAAGTCTAATTTTGATTAAACAAGATCAAGACTTAATCGGTAGTATTGTTGCTTATAATTATGATGATGATTTTGGATATTTTGGCCTATTTTATGTTCGCTCTGAATTCCGAGGCGATAACTTTGGCGCCTACTTAACTGGTTACGCACTTGCAAAATGGGCAAATCGTAAAGTTGCCTGTGATGCTGTTTTAAGTCAAATTGATAAATATCAAAGAATTGGCTTTCAACCAATCTATGAAAATAGGCGTTATGTCTTTACTCCCCATCAATCAATGTTGGTTAACGATAACGCTCATAGCAATATTACACTTGCAAGTAATTATGACCTTGAAGCAATTATTGATTATGACAGCAATCATTTTTACGTTAAACGCAAAGCATTATTAACGACTTGGTTATCCATTAATAAAAATCATAGTTATGTTTATATTAAAAATGGCCAAATTGCCGGTCTTATCTCCATATCACCTGCTTATGAAGCCTATCGTATTGGTCCATTCTATGCTGAAACAATTGAAATTGCTCAACAATTACTATTAAAAGTTGCATCTGAATATATTGATCAACTAATTCATATTGATATACCAATAATTAATAAAAATACAGTTCAGCTAATTGAACAATTTTCCATGCTTGAAACACCGATGAAATTTGTTCGCATGCATAAAGGACTCTTAAAGGTTAATAATATTGATAAAGTATATGGGCATTTATCAATTGAATTAGGTTAAAGAATTTAAATTATCAGAAACAAACAGTCTACCTGTAATTAAAAAACCAATTAATAAGGTAATTGACACAATAAATATCGTTATATAAATGCCTAAATAAAATTGTAAAATTGGTAAACTAATTGCTCCTAAAAATGCACCTGTTTTTGCAATACCACTGGCAAAACCATGACCTGTTGCTTTAATTTCAGTTGGATAGTATTCTGCTGGCAATAAGTACGTTGTAATGCCAGGACCTAAATTAATAAAAAAATTAAATAGTATGAACCCACCAAATAATAAAGTCATATTAATAACTAAAACACTGCTAATTGAACTTAATGATAAAGTAGCTAAACCAATAAATGACATCAATAAGCCAATTTTTTGTAAGTAAATACTATTAATGCGTTGAATTAACCAAATTGAGCAAAATGCACCAGCTAAGATAAATAAGTTAACCAACAACGTAGAATAGATTACATCTTGAATTGATATTAATAAACTTGATTGTGAATTAATATTAAGTGAGGCAATAATCATTGGCGTAAATGAACCAATACCATAATATGCAACATTCATAAAAAACCAAATACAGGAAAATGCCAAAGTCATTTTTAAATAATCTCGAGAAACGAGAGTGCGAAAATGCTTTCTAAATGGTATTTTACTATTTTTTAATTCAAACTGTTTTTGTCTTTTCCAGAGAATACTTTCAGGTAATTTTGATCTTAAAAATAATGCCAAAACTGCCCAAATAGCGCTTGATACTAGAATAAATCGCCAAGCATTGATTTGAGGATATAAATTAATAATAATCCACGCTATTATAACGCCAATCGGAGATGCCAGACAGTTAAAACACATAGCGATTGCAACATATTGCTTGATCTTTGATTTTTCAATCATCTCTACCATATACGCAGCACAAATTGGATAATCCATGCCCACAGCTATTCCAATGAATAATCTAAAGGTAATCAGTGATAAAACATTCCATGATAATGCTGATAATACAGAGGCTACGATAAAAAATATCAGGTTATAAATCAATAATTTTTTACGGCCAAGCTTATCTGATAATTTACCAAAAATAATGGCTCCAAATGCAGCACCAATGAGTGTTACTGATTGGGTTATGCCAAGTTCAAATGCTGTTAAAGCATACTGCTTTTGAATTAAAGGTAAAGCAATTGAACTAATATAAAGAATATAGCCATCTATAAATAAACCAGACAAGCAAACAATTAGGATAAGCAAACTGCTTTTGTTAGTGTCATTACTTTTTCGTTTTAAAAAAACTGACACTATTATTTTTCCTTTAAATTATATGATTAACTAAATATACACGATTGAAATCAGATAATATACTTAAAGTATGATGATGTAATTTTTTAGATAAAGCCTTGATCTACTTGTTGAGATGGATTAACAACTTCTTTAAGTAATTCATTATGAAATAGACTTCGTGGTCGATTACTCAGATTGATATTGCTCGCATTATGATCAACCTGATTTATTTGATCTTCTGGTAAAAATTCTTTGATTATATTTGAGTAACTTACATCATCAATACTTAATGCATAAGATAGTACACTAACACCGACATTATTTTTATCTGAAATCGCACTTATGATTTTATCTTTTGGCAATGCATCTAACATCGTTTTAAAACACTCGAGATTATCAGTAAAAATAGCACGATGTAATATACTACTACCATCAACATCTTTTAGTGTAATTACACTTTCAAGCTCATCTGCTGCTAAGCAATTAAAAATAACATCTAAGCAATCTTTATAATTTGAAGCTATCACTAATGGCGTTATATTTAGATCATCTGTTTGAGTAATTATATTAACAATTTCAGTTTCTGGCACCCTCTCTAAAACTGCTTTTAAACATTGACTATGATTTGCTACATAATACATTAAATTATCATTACGCTCAGCTAATGTAACTAAACTTATTAAACTCTCATAAGGCAACGCATCTAAAATACTATTTAAAGTTTCTATATAAGGTGCTGCATAGCTTAATACAGAATCACCGTTATGATTTTTCTCTAATAGAACATTCAAATGCATATCCAGTGGTATATTTTCTAAGAATGCATTTAAAATTTCTGCACTAGCATGATGCAATAATGTGCTTCCATCATCAAATCTAACTTCAGTTGCTAGCATTAAACATTCAGTTTCTGATAAATGCGCTAACAGAACTCTAAAGGCATGATCATTATAGGTTGCATAATCAATAACGGTTGCACCACTGTTATTTTTTTCCATAATTACACCAAGTCGTTTATCTTCTGGCAAATATTGGAAAAGTGATTTTAAACACTCAGGATAATAAGCGTTACCATGTAATACATTATCCCCATTATCATTGATTGCTAAAATTGCGCTTAGATGATTATCTAATGGTAAATGCCCTAAAATAATTTTTATTTTTTCTGCATCTGCTTTATGTAAAACAGTATCACCATTATGATTTCTTACTGCAATAAAGCTAAAATACTTTTCTTTTGGTATATAAGTTAAAAGTAATTCTAATGCCTCTGAACTAGCTGTATGTAATAATGTATCACCATCATTATTTTTCGCTAAAATAACATTTAATCGATCATTTGCTGGTATATAGTCTAAAAGCGTTTTCAATGCATCTGCATCATAACTGGCATAATGAAGTAGTGTATTACCATTGGTTATATTTGATAGTAATAGATCTTTTTTTACTTCATCATCAAGATTTGACGTTATAATTAATTCAAAGTATGCTTTTATCATCTCTTTCTGACCATGCGTAAAAGCCATCATGATTAATGGATCATCATGGTCATCTCTGATTAATAACAACAATTCTTTTTTTAAATTATTATTAATATTTGCGTTTATGATCGACTGTGCATATGCGTGCATTAAATCTATATCACTATTTTGAAAAGCTGTAATAATAAATGGCTTTCCACTTTCATCTGTTGCTAATAGTAATTCTTTTTTTATTTCATCAATGGCTGGCGATTTAAGCGTTAACTCACAGAATGCTCTTGCTGCATCTGGATGACTATCTCTACAAGCTAAGTTAAAATATGTAACAAGCTGACTAGCAGTTGATATAACTTCCCTTTTAAGTGCATCATGACTATATCGAATATAGTCTAATTTGTTATTATCTGCATAGTCACTAATTGTTGCAATATACTCTGGTAAATTATTTAATACATCATTAACAAATCTATCTGATAATACTTCATTCTCTGTACTTTTAACCTGATCATGGTTAACAAAGTGCCAGCAATTATTGCTAAATATAATAGCCATAGCATGACCACTGATTGTTATCAATGCAGCAAAATTTTCTTTTTCACCCTTTAGCTGATTAAGATACTCTTTAAGGTTATCCGTTTCCCCACTAAAAATTTTTAGTGACTTACTAACTGCATAAATTCCATTAGCTTGAGAAATAGAGTCATCATTTATTTCATTTAAAATTTTATTTCCACTTGCAGGGTCTTGTCTATTGTTATAAAAATCAGCAAAGTTGACTATTGTATCACCATCATTTTCTGATAGTTCTTCAACATTACTAGACTGATATAATAAAATAGCATCAAAAAATGCTAATATCTCACGTTCAGTTTCATCTTGTATATTAAGCGCTTTACTTTCAATTTGTTGTATTTGATTTAATCTTGTAAGATATTCATTAAATTTTCCTCTCAAAGCAGACTGTATTGCTACATGTGCAATACCATAACACATACCTGCTTCATCAATTTTATAACCATTTTTTTTCATTAACGTTAGTATATCAGCCATTGCAATCCCCTTTAGCGCAACTAAAAATTACAAAAAAATAATCAAACTTATTGTTTGAGTGTATTGTCTATTGCTGTTAAATGTAAAACAAAGGTCAAATCATTTGACCTTTATATCTAAAAAACTACAACTGCTATAATTACTATTACTGGTATCTAGATATATGGTGGCAAATGAGTGTTCAAATAATGGCTGATACAACTGCCAATCAATTACAAGTTGATAAAATCTCCCAGCTCGTTTTATCGAATTCAATTTTAGGATTTACCTATCTAAAAATTTATGATAATTCAAGCTTTAATGTAATTTCGACTTTAGATGAATCCAACTTATTAGCCTTTTTAAATAAGACTTTAACCCAAATGCTCAAACGCGCAAAACTAGTTGAGTATTTTATTTACAATGATAAAACATTTTTATTATTTACTAAACAGTGTAAAAAAGTACATATTGTTACTATTTTTCATTTGAAATCAGATTTTTATGAAAATTTATCAGAGGGCAAAAAAGCAAGCTTTTTTGGTCTTTGTCTATCAATAACACGGCTAATGTATACCTCTTTTCGCTGTACCAATCAAATTAAGCTAACTAGTGATTTAAAGCTATGGTATCCACAAAATTATCAATCAACATTAACTAAAAAACTTAACTTAACCGCTAGTGAAATCACATTTTTAGCTGCAGCTGCAACCTCTGCATCTTCTAAAGAACTTGCTCTATTAACCGGATGCTCCCATCATTATTTACATAAAATCTCTGCTGCAACTTCAAAAAAATTAGGTTGCTCCACAAAATACGAGCTACAAGAAATTGCAAGAATTATTATCTTAAGTGAAATATTAGATTAATTTTTTATTTATCTACCGATAAAGCACTTTATCTTACTAACTAGTATATAGGTCAAACGATTTGACCTTTGTTTTACTTTAAGCAAATTTATCACTTAAGCTACTAAATAATAGTTTGATTATTATTTAATCTTTTTGAACATAAAAAGACTCTAATGATTATCAAGAAAATATAATTATAACTCAAGCTATAGGGGACTATATTTATGAAAACTATCTGTTTAAGTATAATTAACTGCCTTATTGGTTTACTCATTATTTTTTTAAGCTTAGGTAATGTTGCCTTTTCAAGTGCAAACTATAGCGTTTATATAAGAAATAACACAAATTTTAATATTAAAATAGAATATAACTCAAGTAGTTACTGCATAAGCAATAATAAGGCTGAAGGTTTACCCCTTACGATTGGCTCCCAACAAGAAGAAACGTTTAGCTTTGAAGATGATAATGGTCTTTTTGGTGATTATTGTACTGGTGAAAATAAGGCTTTAGGGCTTATAGTCACGGTACAAGATACAACCACAGGTGATCAAATTGGTAATATATGGCTAGATCACTATATGAATATTGTTGATTATATGCCAACTCCTAGCTATCCATATGAAACACCAATATATGCTTGGCAAAGCCGTGTCACTAACCCTTCTGGGAACATTGGACCTGTCACATTAAGTTCTGCCTTATGTGATGCAAGTGATTGTTTAAATCAATTTGTTGATGCTTCTGGTGATGGTTCCTATATGCTTACTTTTGATTATGATGGAGGAGAGATCTCAAGCTCAATGATTAATGCAGTTGGTTTGGGAGATATTACTGTAACCAATGGCTATGGTAAACCTGTATCGAGTGATGGTGCAGTGGACTTAAATACAGGAAAATATGTGATTCATTTTAGTAAAACACAAGCAGAATGCACTTTTAATGGTGGACTATTAAGATGTGATCCTGGCGTTGGTTATAGTTATGTTGATCATGATGATTCTGATAGTAGTAATGATTCTGTTGTATTTATGTGTAATGAAACAACGCTAAATGAGACCCCATGCCCATGGCTAGTACAAAATACAGCTAGTAATACTGAAACTCACGACATCTATTAAATATTTCATAAAAAATTTATAAAAAACAAATATATAATATTGATACTCGATAAATCGACGTCTCTACAAATGGTATTAATTTACATAGAGATATTACAATAAAACTAATTTAACCAATTGATAATTTCATCAGCTAATTTCTCTGGACATTCAATATTCGGCATATGGCCACATGGTAAAATAGTTAATTCCGATTGATTAATTACTTGGTGAATGGCTTCAGATGCACTTAAAGGTGTTAATATATCATCTCTACCAGCAATAATGAGTGTTTTTGTTTTAATTTCTGCTAATGTATCCAGCGCATTATAAGTTTGTGTTGCATACAATTGGCTTTTATAGCCAGCTAAAGTTTGTGGATATGGATTAGATAAAATTAAATCTAACCAATTTTGCGCATTAGAGGCATTGGCTATAAAATCACTACCGAATAAATATGAAAAAGTGTAATCTGCAATGATTGGGGCATCAATTTCAGCTTCAATCATTTTACCACTTAATTCCAACCACTGATTACTTCTAGCATTTCGTTTAGCCGCAGAGCAAACAATACCCAATGCATTGACCTTTTGTGGATATTTAATAGCTAACTGCTCTGCAATCATACCACCCATTGAATGGCCAACAACATAAGCGGAGTCTATATTTAATTCATCCATAATTGCTTTGGTATCTTCAGCCATCATATCAATTGAATAATTACCTTCTGGTACATCTGACTGACCCGCACCTCGATTATCAAAAACAGTGACTTTATAATGCTTTGACAGCCAAGGGGTAACAGCCTGCCAAGCATTATGATCAGAAGACAATCCAGTTATTAATACTAAATCTTTACCACTACCTTGTTGTTCATAATAAAATTTTATGTTATTTGCCTGTATAAATGGCATATTTCATCTCCTTTAAAATCAATAATACAACATATATTACCAAAATTTGATACCGTAAAAATACGGTTTAATTTAATTATTCTATAATTAAAATTATGTTATCCAATATAATAATAACATTAGGTATAAAACATGAAAAAGCTAATCTCATTATTTGTCATTTTAATAACTTTAGGCTTTTCCCAAAATGCACTCGCTAATTCTAGTGGTGAATTAAACAGAGATATTAACCTTTTAACTAAAACATTTTTAAATAGTGCTAAACAAAATAATGTGCCTGTTACCGCAGTAGAAGTTAGTGTGTTATTACCTAATGAAGATCAACCACGTGATTTTGTTGCTGGCGTTAAACAAAAAGATGGTCAACTTGCTTCAACTAAAAATCTCGTTCAATACGGTAGTATTACAAAAGAGTATACTGCTGCTTTAATTTTAAAATTAGTTGATGAAGGTAAAATTACACTACAAACACCATTAATTAAACTATTTCCTGAAAAATTTACAAAAAATAAATGGCCACAACAATGGAGTAATGTAACACCTGAACAATTATTAAATATGACCAGTGGTATCACCACGTATTCGATGCCTAAAATTATAAATACCATTAACCCATACTATACCAATTACTCACTTAATCGATTAGTTTCTTTAGCAGCAAAATACCAAATGAAAAATGGCTGTAATCGAGATGATTTATGCTTTAAACCAGGTACAGACTGGGGTTATTCAAACACAAACTACATTATTGCAGGGATGATCATTGAAAAATATTTTAAAAAATCTTATGGCAGTATGTTAGAAAAATTTATTATCAAACCACTACGAATAAAATACGGTGTTCCAATTTACTATGCCATGCAGTATAACACTTATCTTTATCGTAATATGTTACATGGTTACTTACCTGAAGAGACAGCAAACGAATTAGATTCACCATTATTTAGTCCAAATCAAGATGTAACCGTTGTACCACTTGATTATGTTGGTCCAGCTGGTGGCCTAACTGGTACAACCCATGCATTAACACTCTTAACTCGTGCATGGTTTGATACAAATCTATTCCCAGGGCATGACAAAATCCAAAAAGTCGGTTTAGTATTACCTTCTAAAAAAGGTGAAAATGTCAGTGATAAAGATATAGATAGTAAGTGCTTATCAGAAGTTAAGGGCTGCTATGGATTAGGTGTTGGTGTCATGTATGATAAAAAATATGGCCAAATTTGGATGTATACGGGTAATTATTTAGGTTATGCAACAACATATGCCTATTTTAAAAATACTAAAACGATCATTGCCCTATCACAAAATGCTGGAGCAACAGGACAGTATCATCAAGTTGTAAATCATACAATTGATGCAATTTATGAAGAAGTATTAATGTACTTAGATAAATTAGAATCCAAGCCTGAATATCGGAGTTAAAAAGAGGAATAGATTTACAATTTATTATTAGAAATTTCTGCTTTAGAAAGTTGTTTTTTTCCTTCAATTAACTCTTTTTTAATTAACACTTCACCCTTTTTCATAATCTTTTTAAAATGAAAAACAAATAATTCAATCACACTAAAACCAAAATAATCAGATATATGTACAATAATATATTATTATGTTATATTAAAATCTTAAGTAACTTAATAAGGGACTTTTATTATGAAGGCAATTAGTAAGTTTATTTCATCGATATCTTCTTTGTTTGGCATGATTACTTTAAGTTATGCAGCTCCTGTTTTTCCAATCTTAATAAAAAATGAAAGTGGCATTGATGATGACTACACATTTTTATTAATTAAAGCAGAAAAACTAGATGCCTCAGGCAAAACAACGGGTGAAAACTGTTATATGAGTTTTAAATCTGATGGTTATGCAACTTGTGAAACTTCATCAGCCCTTTTTAATTCATTTGATGCAACGGTGCGTTTATCAAGCCTACCGCAAAACGACCAAGGTTTAAGAGAAGTTTTTTTACCGCAAAGTGCTTCAGGTAGAATGTATTTTTCCTATAAATACCCAATGGATTTAATGTTAGATCAAAAAACCAATAAAATTGTTGATGCTGATGGTTTTATGCCAAAAGACAGCAATTATTATACATTATACGATAAGGTTGAATATACATTTAATAATTTAGGGACTTGGATGAATCCAACTGCAGTTGATTTCTTTTCCTTACCAATTCGCATTACCCAATCAGGTTCAGCCCATTATCAAACAACAGGGCTTGGCTATAGTCGAGGCGTTATTTTTGATGACTTAATTCAAATTGTTAATAATGATAATCCCAACACTTCATCTGAATGGAATAAATTATTTTTATCATTTATTTCTGATAATAATAATAAAACCATATTGCGCTTTATGTCTCCAGGTAAAGCAATGATTAATACCATTTTAAATACAGACCCTTTTGATGAAAATTTCTTCACTGATACAAATAAATATGGTGTTAACGGTCAAAGCTATATCGATGAAATTTGGAGTTACTACAATAATAATACACTTACGATTGATATTTCAGAAATCCCTGGAGCTGGGCCAAATACATATTGTCATGGTACAACTAACCCAAATCAAGAAAATTACCCTTTTAACTTTACTTGTGATAAAGGACTTGGAAGCGTTAGCATTCCTAAACAAACCTCTTCAAGGCCTTTCTTCTCAGGCGCAGTTGGAGACTTTGATGCAGCCAACAACACCCCGAAAGCTGTTATCATCAGAGAGTTATCTTCTGCGACAGTTGTAGGTTTATTACCTGCCCCTAATGGTACCATACTCAATCGTCAATATTTCTCTAACAATAAAGATAAGTATTACTTGAAAGGAACAAATGCAGCTCAACATTATGACCTTTATGCAAAAGCGTTACACTCATTTGGCAATGATCATCCAATTTATACATTTGCCTATGACGATGCTTTAGCACAAGATGGTACATTACATGATCCAACACCAAATGGTGAAAATCCATCAACGGCCGTTATTACCCTTGGGGCTATCAATCAAGATGTCAATAATTTACCTAATGTCTTTAAAGAAGATAATAAAAATTATCACATACGAGTTATAATTCCAAATAATCAAGCTGGACAACCCATGCTTTCAATTATCTTAAATAAGAAAGATGGTAGTCACGTTGTTTTAGCATCAAACCAAAATTATGTTGTTAAATCACCAATGGAAATGGATATTACTAATCTTGCAAATGGCATGGAATATAAGCGTGTTAACTTATATTTAAACAAAGCTTTGGTTCGTCCAATGGTTAAAGGTGCAGAGGGAATTATCGTTAATAAAAATATGGGTGAATCAATTGAGATTTTTTTTCCAGCAGAGCTGCCAAATGATGCAGAAAAAGTATCTGGTGAAAACCAAGGTGAAGTAAAAACACAATTACCACAAGGTGAACATTCAAACGAAAGTAATGACTCAACTGATAATAATACCAATCAGAATGATAATAGTACTGATAATCAAAATAATGATTCTGAATCAAATACAAATAATACAGACAATAATACAAACAACCAAACAGATAATACACAAAACAATAGTAATAATGATCAAACACAACCACAAGCAAATATAACATTACTAGATAATGACACAGCCTTAGTCGAGTACGATTATACAGGTAAGGGTGACTTTGTTGTGGTTCATATTAATGTCAATGGTGTTGATAAAGGCGGCTATCATATGGTACATAATGGTGAGAAATTCACTTTTGTTATCGAAGGATTAAACCCTGGGGATGTTGTGAAAACTCACTTTACAACCATAGAGGAAGCCGCTGCTATTCCTTTAAACTATACGCATACTAGTTCTTCTAGTAATAGTGGTAATTCAGGTTCAAATAGTCAACAAAGTGATAGTGGTAGTAATAGTAGCAATACAGACAATAACCAAAACCAAAGTTCAAACAATCAACAATCAAGTATTACCGCTTTAGATGACCAAAGCATTCAAATTAATTATCAGTATGATGATTGGGCAGATATCCATGTCTATGTCAATGGTCAACACAAAGGAAGCTACCGTATGAGTTCAGATGGAAGTGGAAACCTTTCACATAAAGTAACAGAATTAAATCCGGGTGATCAGGTTGAAATGCATTTTACCACCATGCATCAAGCACAGGCTAACCCTATCTCATATACACATCAAGGTAACAATACTTCAAACACAGATAGTAACAATAATAACCCTTCTGGATCAACTAATACAAATAACAACCCACCAGCTGTAACTGCAAGCAGTAGTATTGCAAAAACAAATCAAAATACAGCTGTTGTTTATTATGAACATCAAGGTCCATTTGCTGTTGCACATATAAATGTTAATGGTCAGAATATCGGTGGTTATAATATGACACCATCAGGTAACGGCGTCTACCAACATTCAATTAGCAATCTAAACCCTGGTGATCAAGTAAACGTTTACTTTACTAATCATCAAGTACCGCGTGATGCTGAGGTTAGTTATACTCACTAGAATAATATAAGGAAATAAAATTAAATTGGTAAATGGAGTTACCAGGGTCTCACTGCATATTTCTTTCAAGGACCTAGCCTGTGATTTGAGTGTTAATTCAATATTGAAATTACATCAATAATTTTATCGATATATTTTTTAATTTATTAAAGATTTTAGTTCATGTTCATCAAAGAGTAACTTATCAATTTTAAGATATGCAACCATCTCATCTGGACATACCATTACATCCGAAACCCCTTTTAAGGATGCTAGTTTATCTTGTATCCCAGAGGTTATTTTTAGCAAAGGAATAACTTTAGAACTCAAATGTTTTGGTTTTTTCATTGAAGCAGCAACAGGAATCCATAGCGCTGAGAGTAAAGCACAAAAAATAAAAATACCATTTATGCCAAAGACATGATAGATGATTCCTCCAAAAACACCACCAACAAAAATACCTAAAAATTGCAGACTAGAATATATACCCATGGCTGTCCCTTTATTTCCAGCTGGGGCAATTTTAGATACAAGAGAGGGCAAAGATGCTTCCAAGAAAGTAAATGTTGCAAAGAACAGTAATAATATAAAACTAATAGAGATGATATTGTGATGAAAGCCAAGTAGCAATACTTGGGTCAAAGTTAATAAAACTATTGCACCCAAGAAAATAGGTTTCATTTTTCTTTTTGTTTCGGCAATGATAATAAAGGGAAGCATTAGGGCAAAGGACAAAATAAGTACTGGCAAGTATATTATCCACTGTAAGTCTGGTTTAAGGTTAATAGTTGAAGTGAGTATCACTGGAATAATAATGAAAAGAGCTGTTAGGATCGCATGTAGAGTAAATATGCCATAATTTAATCTTATAAGTTCTGGTGTGGTAATAACCTTTAACAGTTGATTTGATACTGTTCCACAATCTCGATGAAGCAGATGCTCTTTAGATGTTGGTGTAATGGTTAATATAATAATAATACCGATGAAGCCTAAAAATGCAGTAAGCCAAAAAATACCAGATAGTCCAATGAAGCTGCTTAAAATTGGGCTTAACATCATAGCACCAATAAAAGATAAGCCGATAGTCATACCAATTATAGACATCGCCTTCATTCGATTTTCCTCTTGGGTGGTATCAGCCACCATCGCCGTTAATGTACTTCCAATCGCACCTGCACCTTGAATGGCTCGCCCCAAAATAATGCCATATATAGTTTGAGATTCTGCTGCAATAATACTTCCAATGATAAATAGTAATAAACCAAAAATAATTACTGGTTTCCTCCCAAGTTTGTCAGAACTCATGCCAAATACAATTTGTAGTAAGGCTTGAGTTAATCCATAAACACCTAATGCAACTCCAATTAATACCGCAGTGGCATCTTTAATTTGGTGTGCGTAGAGCGTGAATATAGGCAGAATCATAAATAAACCCAACATTCTAAAAGAATAAATGGATGCCAAGGAGAAGGTTGATTTTTTTTCTAAAGCAGTCATTGAATAAGTATCTGTGAAAATTGATTAAATTCACTATACCCAAATCAAGTGGCGTAATCAAGAAAATGGTTTTTTATATATAGAATGTCGTATTCATAATGGTGTTATAGATATATTTTATGCGATTAAGTTGATTTAGTATAACATATATGATAAATTATTTTTCAATTAACCTATTGATTTTAAGATAATTATTATATAAGGATGTAAGATGAAATTTATTAAAAATACCGTTATAAGTTTAGCCTTATTATCAAGTTCTTTTACTGCTGGCTATTCATATGATGAAGCAATACATGAAGGCGATCATTGGCAACTTGGTTCTACTCAGTTTAAACTACATATCACAGCTGACCCTATAGATAGCTGTATATTCAATAAGCTTAATTCACTAAACTTAATAGTAAAGCAATCACCACCGTGGACACAAAACTATTTTTACTACAGTGACACCACACCTGTTGTACAAGGGAGTCAATATTTATATGTGAAAGAAGAATATTTGAATCAAGCTGAAGATTTGTTACTAACATATAGATATTCATGTATGCAACAATGGATAGCTTCAGAGAAAATACTATCTATTTGATGATTGTAATATGAATGGAATTTTAGTGTAAATGACAGATAATACATCATTTCTCATTACTGAGTGGAAAAGACGAATAAATGAATATATTGAACTTAAAGAAAATTATAAGTCATACTGTGATCATAGCATCATAAAAAATAAGGTAATTTCTGATTTAGAATTATTCATAACAACCTTACCACAAAAAATTTCTGGTCACTTGTTACCTGAACACCAAAATATTTTAACTAAAATAATTCATCAATCAATAAACTCAGACTACATTAATGATGTAAATAATACAATTCAACAGTATAAAAATCATGCATTAGATATGAACAAAGAGATTGATGATTTAGCCAAACTTTTGAGAACTATAAAAGAAATTGAGTGTAATTACAGCAGTATAAATACATACTCTGACTATTATAATTTAGGGGTAAAACCTAGTAATTTTGGAGATAAGTTATCACTATCAGATGTAACTGGTAGTAATTTATTAAAAGAGTTAATTGATGAGTTAGATTGTAAAATTGATCTATATTTTTGGCATCATGAGAAAAAACAATATTACTCTGATTTAGCTGAATTTAATGCATGCAAATATTTTTCCACAAGTGGATTTACTATAGAAAATGCAACAAATCAGTATGATAATGGTGGTGTTGATCTAAAAGTTTTTAATCCTAATACAAGCGATCAATTCTTTGTAGAGATATATTGCCCAACTGTTTATTATGATGATGACTTTAAACAAATTTTTAATAATTCAGGAGGTGGATTTGTTCCTAATAATAATTTAGCTAATATTTTACGAACAAAAATTTTACCAGATGGCAAAAAATCTATCCAAATATCCAAATTTATTAAAAATAATAAGCTGCAAGCACAAAATACAAAAATATATTTATGGCTTGATTTAACTCAATGGTTAGCTCGAACTAAATTAATTTACAGTTGGGGTAATGGTAATCATTATCCCAGTTCACTTGTTAAAATTTTGTATGATCAAGACCCTATATGTAAGATTAACAAAAATAACTCAAAAAATGATGGAATTAAATTTCTACAAGGAAACCCACCAAAAATATGTAATGAACTAACTGGTATTATTTGTTATGGTAATGGTCATACAAAATATATTCATAACCCTAAACTAGTAGTTGAGAATCCAAAAACTGAATTCCCTCCAAGTGATGTATACTTTTTTAATTATGATAATCACTTCCACTGTACAACAAAAAATGAACTAAAATAATTATAACATATGATTTAAATTTTGATTATATGGAGCTTTTTTAATGAGAAAAGATGGGACTAAAAAATATAGAAACTGTTTAATTAGCTATTCAGTATATGGCGATAATGGACATTATTCAGCTAGTGGTTCCATTACAATTCATAGTGATGATGTTTATCATCCCCAGTTTAATTTGAATGATGACTACGCATCACAAAATTTAGCTGAAAATACCATAATCAAAGAATGTATGGATTGGATTGATGATCAAATAGACAATAAAAAAACATTAACCCCCATTAAAATATAACCCTACAACTATTGTCCTAAAAAACGATGATTAAATAAATCCTTTAATTTAAGAGACTTTCTAACGAAGTATATGTCCCTAAATGGTCTGAAATTCCCGTTTTTAATTTTAAAAGATCATATCATCTAATTTAACGGATATTCTGAGACTATTTTTGATATAATTACAGTGTATTTTTGGATTTAAGCTCATGATTAGACTTGAAACTAACAAACGCTACTATTTAATTAACTTGACCAAAGATTTACTTGATCAATGTTGTGTTGTTTGTACTTGGGTTCTAAATTTTCAAAAATTAGCAATCAACAAACTCACCTTGTTAAGGATGAAATATCAGGTCAAAGCCTTATTACAAAAATCATTAAAACACGCAAAAGTCATGGCTATCAACGTATTGAAGATTAATATATTAATTCGTTAAAAAATGGTATAATAACCTTATCATCTTCAATTAATAATGGACTTGCCAATTGTGGCTAAAAAGACAAAATCAGATTCAATTACTCAACCATACGACGCCCTATTCAAAGCTAATTTAAGCAATAAGAAAAAGGCAGAAATTTCATTAAAAACGCATCTACCAAAGTCATTAATTAAGCATGTGGATTTCTCAACACTTGAGCCTATGCCTACCGAATTTATAAAACACACACTTGGCAAGCTTGCTAGTGATATGCTTTATAAGGTACAAATCAAGGGCAAAGATGCCTATTTTTATTGGCTTTTTGAGCACCAGTCAAGCCCTGGTTATTTAATGCCATTTAGAAACTTAACTTATGAAATTCAAATTATGCAAGGGCATTTAGATGCTGGAAATGATAAACTGCCTATCGTAGTCACTTTAGTATTTTATCATGGTGAAACTTCGCCCTATCCTTATTCAAATTCAGTATATGATCTATTTGAAGATGTTGAACTTGCTAAAAAATACGCCTTTAATAGTTTTGAGTTAATTGATTTAACTGTCATGACCAAAGAGCAAATGGCGCAACTTAACCCTGAACTATTATTTGAATTTCTACTAAAATACAACAAAGATAACTTAATCAAAAAGCTTACTGAATGGTTAATTAATAATCCTAATCAATCACTTTATTTCTTAACTTCTAGCGAAAAACTGCTAAATCAGGTATTATCATATATAGAAGATCAAGATAAACCTAACAAAAAATCAGTAGATAAATTGATCAATGTC
>JAKJJQ010000001.1:129485-132972 GCA_021713415.1 Thiotrichales bacterium 19X7-9 | reverse complement strand
TTATTAAAATGACGCCATTTGAAACTGATCATTTAAAACATCCTATGCTTAATTTGGCAGAAGTTTAGCAAAGTGACAATTTTTTGCAACAGAACCTCACAGAGCATCCTACTAAACACAAACATACTAAAACTGACAAATACTTAATTAAAGACATAACCATTAGCTTATTAAAATTATATTGCTAAAAACAGACACAGCAATTCCACCCGTGACATCGTTTCTCTCTCTATTCTTTTAAGTACTGTGCCTGTACTTGCATACTAAGTTAATATCTATATGATATCAATCGTGTTATTCATATATTTTCATGATATATTTGCTGTATATTTTTGGATTTAAGCTCATGATTAGACTTGAAACTAACAAACGCTACTATTTAATTAACTTGACCAAAGATTTGTTTGATCAATGGTGTGTTATTTGTACATGGGGTTCTAAATTTTCTAAAATTGGTAATCAACAAACTCATCTGGTAGACAATGAAATATCAGGTCAAAGCCTAATTGCAAAAATCATTAAAACTCGCAAGAGTCATGGCTATGAAATTATTTAAGATTGATACATTAATTCGTTAAAGAATGGTATAATAACCTTATCATCTTCAATTTATAATGGACTTGCCAATTGTGGCTAAAAAGACAAAATCAGATTCAATTACTCAACCACACGACGCCCTATTCAAAGCTAATTTAAGCAATAAGAAAAAGGCTGAAATTTCATTAAAAACACATCTACCAAAGTCATTAATTAAGCATGTGGATTTCTCAACACTTGAGCCTATGCCTACCGAATTTATAAAACACACGCTTGGCAAGCTTGCTAGTGATATGCTTTATAAGGTAAAAATTAAAGACAAAGATGCTTATTTTTATTGGTTGTTTGAGCATCAGTCCTCACCTGATTACTTAATGCCTTTTAGAAACTTAACTTATGAAATTCAAATTATGCAAGGACATTTAGATGCTGGCAATGATAAGCTCCCTATCGTAATTACTCTAGTATTTTATCATGGTGAAACTTCGCCCTATCCTTATTCCAATTCAGTTTATGATCTATTCGAAGATGTCGAGCTTGCTAAAAAATACGCCTTTAATAGTTTTGAGTTAATTGATTTAACTGTCATGACCAAAGAGCAAATGGCGCAACTTAACCCTGAACTATTATTTGAATTTCTACTAAAATACAACAAAGATAATTTAATCAAAAAGCTCACTGAATGGTTAATTAATAATCCTAATCAATCACTTTATTTCTTAACTTCTAGCGAAAAACTGCTAAATCAGGTATTATCATATATAGAAGATCAAGATAAACCTAACAAAAAATCAGTAGATAAATTGATCAATGTAATCAACAAAAATACTGACGGTGAATTTATGAATTATTTAGAAAAAAGAGAAGCTAACGCTAAAAAACAAGGACTTGAACAGGGTGCTATTCAAAAAGCACAGGAGATGGCCATTAACATGCTAAAATATGGCGACTCTATTGATAAAGTCGTAACTATAACTGGCCTTGAGAAAACAACTGTTCTTGAGCTTAAAAATAGCATTGCTACTAAAAAGAAACGTTAATTTTTTATTAATTCCTAAAGTCGTTATAAATTATCATTAATTAACTCCGTTTAAAACCTTCCGTAAAATAACCCGTTTACTGAATGTTTTGACTATTTTAAAATTATAACTAATTGATATTAAGTCATATTATTTTAGATGCTGAAGTTGATCTCAACGTTTGTTTTACGGAAAGTTTAAGCGTATAGATACTACAAAGCTGTTAATTTTGAACTGACAAGTCGATTAAGACTAATTCCTTCTTCTGCAGCTTTAATGGCTAAACTTCTATGTGTCTCTGGTGGTATTCTTACCATAAAGTTACCACTATAATTTTTCTCAGATAATGGTGATGGAATTTTTTCACCTGATGTTTGCATATCAAGCAAAACATCATGTACAACAGCACGTATCCCTTCTAATGCTTTCTCTGGAGATGCATCAAGCCAAGATAATGAAGGAAATTCAGCACATAAGCCAATATATTCATTATCTTCTTTCGACCAAGTCACACGATATGTATAATGATCAGTATTCATTTTTCAATACCCTCCAGTTTTTTAATAGCTAACAATACTTGCTTTACTTGGTATGCTTTAGCTTTCCCATTGGCGTTTTGAATATTAATTCGGGGATCACCAACCCAAGGTGTTTTAAATATCATATGACTACTGCCAGATTGTCTAGGTTCACCAAAATATTCTGCACACACTTTTACAAGATCATTAAAACGAACATTATTGGGGTTGTTTTTCATTTGTAGCAAAACTTTTTTAGTACCCATATTTAATAGATCGCTCATTATAATAGTATCAATAATGATACTATATATCAAGCAGGCTAATATGTCAAAACTGCATACGTCAGTTTTATATTGTTATTGTACTGTTTTGATATGTTGAATAAAAAATAGCCTCAATGTCTGTTTTACGGAGAGTTTTAAACTATCACTAATCGTCACTTCTTTTCCTAAGTTCTAAACGTTCTTCTGCCTTCCCTTGTTCTTGTTTGATTTGCTGATCTAGTATATTTGTATACTTTTTAGCAAAGTTTTTTACTTTCAAGTTTGGATCTTCAAGCCAAGAAGAAAGTTCATTTTTTGTCTGATTCCATTTATTAGCTAAGCCAAAATCTCCTTCCACTATACCAGTGGAAAGAAAAATACTAAAAACCCGATCTAATAACTCACTATCTTCTGGCAAAGATAACACAAGATATTTACAGATATCGTTTATTTTAAGTGTACCTTTATAATTGTGTAAAATTGCCATTACTATATTATAATTATTTTCAATATTATTTGATATTAATATGCGTAATTTAAAGTCTAATAGAAATGTATATTGTGAAAAAATATTAGATACCAAGTTTGCACCATAAAAGCGAAATAACTCATAATTCTCATTATACCAATTGCTAACACTATCTAATATGATATCAACATGGTTAGAAAGTGATTTCCCTAACTGATGGAAATTAAATGGTATTGATTCATAATTATTTGTTGCATCATCTTGGTTCTTTTCTGTATCAATACGCTGTTTAAAAAATTCTATAACTTCCTTTGGAAAGTTATTGGCAATCGGAATAAGAATTGCTTCCGCTTTATAATCAATTCTTTCTAAACAAAGCAAATTTGATAATATTTTATGCCTCTCATCTGAATTTAGTTTTGCAAAAATACTATTAACTTGATCTTTCATAAACCAAGTTTCATAAACCCAGTCAGTAGCTTTTAAGCTTGTTAATTTTTCAAGAGCAGGTAAAAATAATAGCTTTATAATGTCTTGCCTAGTATCACTAAAGATAGTTATCGCAACAACAACTAATATTGTTAGCGTAGCTGTATCTTCACACGCATTTTTTAAAACCTTTAATAAGAGTGGTTTATCAAATTGTTCATTAGATTTAAAGCACGCTACACACTCAAC
>JAKJJQ010000001.1:0-129475 GCA_021713415.1 Thiotrichales bacterium 19X7-9 | reverse complement strand
CTCTATTGATAAAGTCGTAACTATAACTGGCCTTGAGAAAACAACTGTTCTTGAGCTTAAAAATAGCATTGCTACTAAAAAGAAACGTTAATTTTTCCTATTTATTCCTAAATTATCTTACAAATTATTCGTAATTAATTTTGTTTGAAACACTCTGTAAAATAACCCGATACTGTTGACGAATTAAAAGGTATTTACCCATCTTGAATCCAATATTTCTTTTTCATACTTTTCCAAGATTTAGCTCCATCAAAGTAACGAAACTCAATTTTTGAAAGTAATTTAGCATCAAACATTCTATAGTTAACTGCAAGTTTTGCATCTGGAGATGATGGTATTGAGATATAATGTGTAATACAGTGACATTTGTTACAACTTATAAAGTTAATTGTTTTCTCTCCATAGCTATAACCTGATATACCCAACTCACCTACTGATACGATGACATCTTTTTCTTTAAAATATCCCCATATGGCTGAATATCGGCTACAAATTGTACAATTACATCTTGTTGCTTTTCCAGTTAATTGTGGAATAGTTAACTTTACGTTACCACAATGGCAGTGTCCAATATACATGTACCTATCCATATTTTTATTTTCAAATATATCATAACAGGATAAAAAACTTAATTTGCCAACAGTATCTAACCCGCTTACGGAAAGCTTCTTAATTTCTGACTTTATCATTTGTCCTCCGAAAGTAACGTTTTATGGAACAGTTAACATTTTTAAGTGAAATTTTCAAAATATGACGATATGTAAAATAAGATTCTTGAGCATTAGCTGAGATTTTAATAAAAACTTTTTTCAATCACCATAAAGCGGAAATTACTACATATCTCAATGTTTTTTCTGATACGTTTTATTCAAATCTATTATCATTTGATTTCGATTTTTCATATCTATTGGATAGTGATTTAATATCTTCTCTTTTGCATGTTGAGTAAATTTATGATAAATATTTTTTCCATGGCTCTGTGGAACGTGATAATCAGGATTATTAAGTATTCCCAAGTTTGCTGTAACTGCATTAAGATAGTTGCTGGAAATTTTAGTTTGTTTCGCTAGCTCTGTTTTGGTTAATGGATGTGTTGTACTATAGTCAGTTGGCTTATATTTAGGTATTCCTTGTTTCAGTTCAATGTTCCTGACAACATAATAAGCATTATTTGCATCTTTTGTCTTAGACGTACTTTTTTTCCCATCAACCCAGTTCATTTCATTTGCTAGATCTTTTGTCATATATACTGGTGCAGTTGTATCTCCTTGAATTAAATTATTTTTGTTTACAATAGTCGTATTATTTAAACCAATGTCCTGTATAATCTTAATATTCTTAATCAATGAATCATAAATTTTATTAATTTCTTCATCTATAATATGACGTAGCTCAGCATGTTGAATTAGTTTTGTAGAAGATGTATATCTATAATATATTCCTCCATCTTGAAGTATTATTATTTTCTTTCTTTTCTTCTCTATTTCCTTGTTTTTTTTGCAAATAATGGGCTTTTTATTTGCTTCAAAAACTTCAACAATAAAAATGTACTTATCTAAAGAATCATCATATTCTTCTATTATTTGAAAATTGATTTCTGGATTAAAATATTTATCAAGGAACTCAGAAATATGTTGTTCATCTGGGGTCGTATTCTTATTTTCACCAACAAGGGTTCTAGGAGAATCAGTGATACCAAATATTAATTTACCACCAGAATTATTTGCAAAGGAAGCCATTATTTTAGCATATTTTGGTAAGTCTTCTTGAATATAACGTTCTTTAAATTCACGATTCTTACCTTCACGACTTTTTACTTTGTATGTTTTTTTGTCATATTCAATACTTGAAATTCTCATAAAGACCTCCAATAAAAAATATATAACTATAAAGATAGACAAAACTATTAATTAAAGACATTTATAAGAAGGTTCTACAAAACGAGCGTTACGTAGTATATTTAACTGAAACATAATGAAATTCAGAATATTGCTAATTTTGAATGTTATATATTAAATTATTTGCCAAAGTTGCAACAGAGTCAAAAAATGCAAAGAGGTTAACTATACATTTGCATATCTTACGAAAATGGCTAAAGTCTCGCGAGCAACATTATATCATTGGAAAAGAGAGATATTAATAAGCAGTAGTTAAAAGATTTTTTCAAAAAATAGGATGTTTACTTAAAAAAATGTAATTGGAGAGATGTTAAACCTCTTACAAAGATGATCAATATGTGTTCGTGTTAATTCTCTCTCACCATTTAAAATTTTTGATACTAATGACTGACTACCAATTTCTGGAAGGTCTGATTGTGTTAACCCATGTTCTTGTATTAAATATCGCAGTATTTCTCTTGGTTCAGAATCAATTTTACCATATAAAGTTTCTTCGTAAGCAGCGATTTGACGACCAAGATTTTTAGCAAATGAAATAACATCATTTGTTTTTTCTGATTTAGGTAATTTCATTAGCTTAGCTAGTAACTTTCTTGATTCTAGGTACTGCCTTTTTGTCTTACATGCATCAAGGTACGGCTGAAAAACTTTCCATCTTTGTTGAATTTCTTTAACTGCCAACATCTTATTTTTCTCCTCTTTGTAAAATTATCTGCTTCGTATCATATTCTGCATGAGTCCAAATATATTTAATCTCAACTATACCAAACTCATAATCAATGATTGTAACCATCCGATAATTATTACCTGCCACATCAAAAATTGTAAAAACATGATATACGTAATCAGCTGTTTTAAATGTTTTCCTTAAGTTATTAAAATTGCTAAATGTATTTTCTTTTAGCAGTTTTAAAATAGGGTTTAAGCTTTTTTTTGCTCTTGCATGCTTTCTACAAAATTTATCAGCAATCTCTAAACCAACTATTTCCAATGTAATTACAACTTTGCACTTACCACTCTTAATTATAATTATATGACATTTTGTCATAATTACAAGTTTTTATGATTAATTATTCGACTCTATTGCAACTTGGACGAATTAAGCAATTTAATTTATTTGAGTTACAGTATAAAGTTCAAACTGTATATGATAAAAAAATATTATCCATTTAAATTCAATCAAGTAGAATCAATTTGAATTTATAAAGATGGAATATCTAAAATGAAAAAAACAATCGTACTATTACTTTTCCTAATATTTAATATCTCTCTTGCCGATACACAGCCTGTAACTACCCTACCCCTTATTACTAACTACTGTCATAACTTTCTTAGATATGGCAACCCTGCTAATGCTAATCTTTATTTGTGTCGTGACGGTTATATTGTTGACTACAGCTATGATACTAAACAACCTCGTTGGGTGGCATATAAATTAACTAGCAAATCAGTTAGTAACAAAATTAAACGTCATGATGATTTTCAACCTGACCCTGCTGTTCCTGCTAAATATAGGGCAGAGCTATCAGATTATCGAAAGTCAGGTTACGATCGAGGTCATCTAGCACCTTATGCTGCTATGGATTTCTCTAAAGAATCAGCTAAAGAATCTTTCTACCTTTCAAATATGTCTCCTCAAAAATCAGGACTTAACCGCCAAGGTTGGGCAGAATTAGAAAAAGATGTTAGATTCTGGACTAGTTATAAAAAAGAAGTTTATGTCTACACTGGCCCAATATTTAAAAATTCAAAAAATCATAAAACAATTGGTAAAAATAAAATTCTTGTGCCTGAATACTTCTTTAAAATTATCTATGCGCCAATCACAAATGAGGCAATTGCCTTTGTTATGCCTAATGCCAGTGTTAAAAAGAAAAATGTAATAAAATACAGAGTCTCAATTGCTAACATTGAACAAAGAACAGGACTTCAGTTTTTAACGGCCTTGCCCACAGAAAAAAGAGAAAAACTAATCAATAACGTATCTAAAATGTGGCGCACAAGCTATAAGTCATAAACCATAACACCCATTTAATAATCAGCATTATAATTTACAACTTACCAAAAGTATTTTAAAATTGTTTAGATTATTAGGAGTCAAAATTAGCTAAGGGGCGTAGCAAATGAATCAATCGATCAAACTAATCTCAGCATCTATTATTACAGCATTATCGTCAACTGTATCACATAAAAAAAAGCATTTCTTAGGCTTGTGTGCCGTAGTTATTTCATCTAATAGCTATGCAAATAATAGTACACCTCAACCCATATTCTGTATTGATTCGGATATTCAAATCAATCAACCAGACGTTGTTGATTATTATAAAAGTGTCAATATAGTATTTACTAACCATTGTGGCAAATCAGAAAATTTAAAAAATGCTATTGTTCGATTTAATTCAAATAGTCAAGTTAATAGTGTCTGGGGAGATTGGAAATTTGTAAATTCAGATTCAAACCCTCCAAACTATGAGAATGGACAAATTAGTTTTATTATAGCAAAAAATACTGATGCTCAGCTAAATAATAATGAATCATTTAAGGTAAGTTTTGGCTTAAATTTTGCACATAAAGACCTTGCAAAAGTAAGTGAAGCGCAAATTTACACTAATAACCAACCGATTACTGAAAATGGTAAAATCCAATTAACATTTAAAGCAAACCCGACACTAAAAGGTAATAGTACGGTTACTTTAAAACAAGACGGTAAAATTATTCGTCAATACTCAAATGATAACTGGAGTAAAGATCAAATCGTATCAAGTGATCATTTAGCTTATGGCTTATATAATCTATCAGCAACTGACATAGACCAATGTAAAGCAATTTTTACTCCGACCAATGCCCTAAATATAAATACCAATCAAATTAACTATATTACTGTTAATTATCAATGCCAGCCTCAAGATAATGGTCAAATTGACGTTACATTGCCTAATGCACCCATTAATAAAGCAGCCTCAAATACAATGGTTAAATTAATGAAAAATAATCAAACTATTTCAGAACAATCACTTAATTGGAATAGTAGTTATCAATTTAAATCACTTAGTTATGGTGATTATACTATTGAATTTCAAAAACTAAGTGATGGTAAGCATCTAGCAGCTGCAAAAAATATTGATATTAATTTAACCAAAAATCATAACAGTATTTCAGCAACACCAGCTTATCAAATTTCAACATTATCAACTGTATCAGTCCCCTTCGCGGTTAATAGTGATGTCGACTCTGATCTAACTTTAAATCTGGTTGATAGTACTTATGGTGCGGACTTTTCATTACCTTATCAAATTAATACTGGAGAAACACAGCAAGTAGTTGATCTACCGCAAAATGACAGCTTTAACATTAGCATCAATTCTTCAAAGGGTAATGCAACAATTGATAAACAACAGTTTAATACATCAACTGGTACACAACCAACAGCATTTCATATTAATATCGTACAATCACAACAAAACTATGGTAACGTCATTTACCATACGAATTTTCCAGTTAATCCGCATTCAACAACAGTAGAAAAAATAGATTTATCTCAACCAAAATATGTTAATTTAATTTTATCAAACTATGTAGCTGGTGAATTATTAAGCTATATGATCTCAGATAAATATCCAAGCTGGCACTATAATCATGATTATGTCGTTGGTTCTCTTTTTGGTCAACTATTACAAGAAAATATTAGTACAGCTAGTTACCCTGGCGATAACTTTATTAATAATGAAGAACAGAGAAACCAATTATTACAACCAGGCCAAGGCGGTCCATATCAATTAAATGACTACTCAAAACGTCTCCCTGGTGTCGATACTAAAGGATCTGGATCTGAAGGATTAATTAACTATAAAGTATTACAAGCATCACTTGGCTATACGATTGAAGAGCAGGACAATGGTAGTCAAACACTGGCTAAAGGCCCAGTATCATTAGATAATATTTATTTTGGACCCATTGCTGCTGCTTATTTTCATTTAAATGATATAAATCGAATCAACGTGAATAATCTTCAAACTTGGGGTCCTCAAGCTAATAGTTGGCCTAAATGTAAAATAGCATTAGATCAAGGAAAATTTGAATCTTTTGATATGATTCTAAATGCTGCATACAATGCTGGAACATATTCTGATATTTTAGGCACATTAATTGATTTATGCGCTTATCCAGATGAACTTAATAGTTATATGACAAATTTATCTAATTACTCTATGAATGACGAACCGTATATTAATGCATTCCAACTACCAAGTGTTTTAAAGGACGGCTATCATCCCAAAAGTTTACCTAATTGGTATAATGAAACAACTTTCGTCATTTATCCAAGACAAGTCGAATATTATATTGATCAATTAACAAATAATAATTCCAAGCTTGAACAATATGGTTTAACTACAAATACATCATTTGCTTTTAATTTAGAGCAGTTAAAAGATGTATTTGAAAATAGCATGCATACTCTAGCTTATGGTACTGTTGGAAATTATCAATTTATTTCTAAGCAAGATTCAGCTAAAGCCTTTGATACAGCAACAACTAAGCAAGGGCTTCTACCTACCACTATTATAAATTTAAATAATGCAAATGACAGAGCAATAATGTATCAACTAATCTCTAATGCATTTAGCAACCTAGAACAAACATTAAACTTTAATTTTGATGAAATAACTGAAACTAACTTTATTCAATGATTCAAACGATAAACTCAAAATATCATATCTCAATAATAAAGCTCAAATTATTTAATCCTATTAATCACTATGCTATACTCACCCCACTTAGTTAATAATATGTTTTATTAACATACACCCACCTGATATGAAAAGGGAATTTAGATGTTTGTACTTCAATCATATCCAATAGCCGTATTATTTTGTATTATCACCATGCTATGCTGGGGTTCTTGGGCTAACACACAAAAACTTGCAACCAAATCCTGGCCATTTCAACTATTTTATTGGGATTATGCCTTAGGTATTCTTATTATTTCCTTTGTTATTGGAATTACCATGGGTAGTTTTGGTGATGCTGGGCGTTCATTTTTTAGTGATTTATCGCAAGCATCAGCTACAGCACTAATTTCAGCATTTATTGGTGGTGTTATTTTTAATTTAGCTAATATTCTATTGGTTGCTGCCATTGATATTGCTGGTATGTCGATTGCTTTTCCAATTGCCATTGGGTTAGCGCTTGTGATTGGTGTTATTGTTAATTATATAGAAATGCCGATTGGTAATCCTATATTAATCTTTACTGGTGTTGTTTTAGTCACCTTAGCAATTATCTGCACAGCACTTGCTTATAAGCGCATTAGCTCAACTCAAAATACAAGCGTTACCAAAGGAATTATTATCGCCATTATCTCTGGGATTTTGATGGGCTTTTTCTATCGCTTTGTCGCAAGTAGTATGATTACTAACGTTTATCAGCCACAAAATGGTCTAATGACCGCTTATTCTGCAAGTTTTATTTTTGCAGTTGGTATTTTTATCTCTAATTTTATTATCAATGGCTGTATGATGAAATTTCCCATCACAGGTAAAAAACTAAATTTTAAAGATTATTTTTGCCAAGGTAATCTTTGGCTACATTTTATTGGTATTCTAGGTGGTATTATTTGGGGAATTGGCTCAACACTAAACTTTATTGCAGCAAACCTTGCAGGTGCTGCTATTTCATATGGATTAGGCCAGGGTGCTACATTAATTGCTGCCATTTGGGGTGTATTTATTTGGAAAGAATTTGCATCTGCTCCCAAAGGAACTAATAAATTATTAACATTAATGTTTTTATTATATATCATAGGTTTAGCACTAATTGTGATTTCAAAAATTATTTAAGGGTTGATTATGTCCATTGTTGTTATTGGTAGTTCAAATACTGACTTAGTTGTCAAAGTACCGCATATCCCTTCTGAAGGTGAAACTGTTTTAGGTGGCAAATTTAATATTCATAAAGGCGGTAAAGGTGCTAATCAAGCGATTGCCGCTGCTAAATTAGGTGCAAATACAACATTTGTTGCCTGTATTGGTAAGGATGAATTTGGAAATAATGCAATTAATAACTTTAAAAAAGAAGGTATTAATACTGACTATATTTATCGTGAAGGTGAAGCTTCTGGTGTTGCATTAATAGCGGTAACTGATGAAGGTAAAAATGCCATCTCAGTAGCACCTGAGTCCAATAGCTTACTATCCAAAAATCATATTGATAAAATTAGTACTTTACTTGATTCTACAGAAATTGTACTAACTCAAATGGAAGTACCTATTAAAACCATAGAATATTTAATTGAAAAAAATAAACATACACAAGCAAAATTAATTGTTAATCCAGCCCCTGCTATTGCAATAAAAGAATCACACTACCAATTTATTGATATCATTACACCCAATGAATCTGAAGCAGAAATATTAACCGGTATTAAAGTAACCGATGAATTAAGTGCATTTCATGCTAGTGAAATATTTAGAAAAATGGGCATTAACGAAGTGATTATTACATTAGGCGCACAAGGTGCTTATTTATATAATGATGATCATCAAAAGTTAGTTCCAGGGTATCAAGTTAATGCAGTTGATACTACTGCTGCTGGTGATACATTTAATGGTGCTTTAGCTTATGCATTAATTCAAGGTAAATCTACTTTAGAGGCGGTTAAATTTGCTAATGCCGCATCAGCTATTGCTGTGACTAGAGCAGGAGCTCAAAGATCAACACCAAGGCTTGAAGAAGTTTTAGCGTTTTTAGAAAATTAAGAAATAATATGAAACAAACACCCAAAGCATTAATCCAGTTTTGCAATCTTTTAAGTGACCTTCAGATTCATGATGGTAATGCAATTGGTGAAAAGTTAAATGTTTCACGCACAGCAATTTGGAAATATGTTAAAAAATTACAAACCTATGGTATAGAAATTGATTCAATTAAAAGTAAAGGCTATCAATTTAAACGGCCATTATTATTAATTGATAAAGATAAAATTGCAGCTTATGTAAAACAAATAAAAACAATCAATACCTTTGAAACATTAGAGTCTACAAATGATTTTTTAAATACTTTAAAAACTGAAGCTCACGATCTGCCGGTTGTTTGTCTATCTGAGCAACAAACAAAAGGCAAAGGGCGTTTTGGTAAACCCTGGTATGCACCATTTGGTCAAAATATTTATCTATCAATCGCTATCTCCCCTGATATTGATATTACTGAATTAAGTGGTCTTGCATTAGCCACTGGTATTGGTATAACTCAAGCAATTGAATCTATATGCCAATTACCTAAACAATTAAAGCTAAAATGGCCAAATGATATTTTTTATGATAATAAAAAACTTGGTGGTATCTTAATTGAGGCTCAAGCAGAAGCGAATGGCCAATGTCGTTTAGTCATTGGAATTGGCATAAATATAAATATGCAATTTAACAGTCAAGCTAACAAATCTATCACGCAACCTTGGAGCTCAATTTATCAGGCAAGTCAGACCTATCAAGATAGAAACCCTTTAATTATTTCAATAATTGAACATACACTAAAAGTCATTGAAATTTATCAACTAAATGGATTAACACCCTTTTTACCTCAGTGGCAAGAAAGAGACTTACTATTTAACCAAACAATCGATATTGTAAGTGGCAAACATAGTTATCATGGTATTGCAAAAGGCATTAACAAGCATGGACATTTAAAATTTGAACTGCCTGATAAAACACTTAAAACCTTTGCCTCAGGTGAGGCAAGTATTAGGAAGTAACTATTTAGATTTAGCAATGATTTTAGCTTAGGCGCGATAAATCGACGCCTCTACTAGGATATAATTAATTGAGTTATTTGCAATATTTGCGCTACACATGTCTGTGGACATACTTCAATTTTCTTAGCATTTCTCGACTTATAATCAACTGATTTAACTTGATATGTTAAAATATTACCTTGAGTCTTACATTTTTTAGGTAAGCCCACTTCAAATTGATTATCACGTTTCGTACTGGTAATAGGTACAACAATTGCAAAGCCTGTATGCTCATTAAAAATTGTTTTTGATAATACAACTGCAGGCCTTCGTTTAATAATTTCAGAACCTGAACTTGGATGAAAATCCAACCAAATAATATCTCCCTGACTAGGAATATACTCCTTCAAATTTCTGTTCCTTCTATATGATCAGATATCCAATCTTCATCTTCTTCTAATACTTTAAAACTAGATTTAGAACTATTAGCAATCAATTGTTCAAGCGTCAATTCTTCTTTAGCTGGCACTAATATAATTTTGTTTCCTTCAACATGAATATCTAATTTGTCTCCTACATGTAAATCCAACATTTCAAGAATCTTCTTAGGAATACTAACAATATTAGCACCACCAGAGCGTCTTAAAGATAATGATGACATAATGCTAACCTCTATTTTATTTAGTTATACATAAGTATAACACAATCACTTAAAAAATAACATTATTTAGATAATTCACACTATATTATATCACTAACATCTTCAACAAGATCATACTGCAAATTTACATGCTTTTGATTATAACCTACATGCGCCAAATAGGGTGCATCAATCAAATTTTGTAAGCTTTGAAGGTTTTCGTCTAAATAAGGCATTTTTTCTTCTGTAACTTCATTAGTAATAAAGCCAACTAATCGACAGCCTAAAGCTTTAATCGATTGTGCAGTTAAAATAGCATGATTTAGACAACCTAATTTCATCCCAACAACTAAAATTACATCCAATTTCAATTGTGCAATCACATTAGCTAAAACTTCATGCGCATTCAATGGTAATTGCCACCCCCCTGCACCTTCAATTAATTGAATATCAGAATCATAAGATAAGAATTGATTAATACTATCATAAACATCAGCTGCAGATAGTTTTTTATTAACCAATGCTGCAGCAATATGTGGTGCAATTGCTGGTTGAAAAGCATAAGGATTTACTTGTTCATAGGCTAATTTAATTGAGGAATTTTGCTGCAATTGTAATGCATCTTCATTATTAAGCTTATCAGCATTTTTATAACAGCCAGATGCAATAGGTTTCATAGCAAGCGTTGATAAACCTTGTTGATTAAAATACTTTAACAATAACGTTGAAATGTAAGTTTTACCTACTTCTGTATCTGTACCTGTAATAAAAAATGAACTCATACAATTTTCCTTATATGCAATTATTTTTGTGCTATAAATAAACCGATTCGATAATCCAAAATATATTGATTCGCATATTTAAAATAATCATTTAAACTCTTTAAAGTCATAAGACCAGAAATTGTTTTTTTCTGACTTATATTTGCACCAATACCTTTAAGTGTTTGTAATGCCGCTAATGGCGTATTAAAACTGTATGATTTATAAAATTGCTCGTATGACAGAATTGAAAACCCAGCTAATTTAAGCATCTTTAATACAACTTCTAAAGCCAAAAAACTTAAACTATTACACTGATTCAAATAAGAAAATGTACCTAAAAGTGGTATTGAAAATGCCAATATACCCTTATCAGATAATTGATAATGCATCGTCTTTAAAGTTAAAGCAAAATCGCTACTCCATTGAAAACCCATATTACAAAATGCTAAATCTAAATGACTATCTGTTAATATAGATTTATTATAATCTGCTTCGATAAATTTAACTTGATAGCTACAAAGATGCTTACTTGCAAGTTTTAATGCACAATCTGCAATATCAATAGCATAACATTTATCTGGTAAAATATGATCGTATAGATATTGTGTACTTAAACCAACACCACATGCAAAATCAGATACTACTGAAAAATTTAATCGTGCATTTAATAATTCTCTAGTTAGATACTCTAATGCCAATTGCTGAATCGAATTATGATTGCTGTAAGTTATTGCAGCACGATTAAACGATTTTTTTACTTCATTTAAATTAACCTGCTGCATCTAAAAAGTCCTTAATTATATGAACTGTTAATTCTTGATGCGTTATAAATGGTATATGACCTGCCTGTTGTATTTTTTTGATCTGAATATTTACATTCAAGTTTACTAATTGCTCTTTATTAATTTTTAAAATAGCATCTTCTATGCCTAATATAGATAAGACTGGAATTGTTAATGACTGAAGCTTCTCTCTTAAATCAGTTTCAAATAAAAATTTTAATAATAAATACCGATGAGCATCACTCTCATGGCTAATATAGTTAGATATATTTTTATTCATTACAGGGTATGACACTAAATTAATAAAGCGCCTTAATAATTTAGTTTTATTATTTTCAAATAAAAAATAAAATTTTTCTTTCTCTAACTGATTAATTCCAAACCAATGATTTATTTTAGATTCTGAAAAAAATGGTGATGAGGTTATTAAAATGACAGCATCTATTTTTTCTTTGAGTTTACTAGCAATCTCTAAAACAAATAAACCACCTAAAGACCAACCTATAAGGATGTTTTTATTAGTTTTTGATAACTTCAATTGATTGTATAATTGTTCAGTATATTGTTCAAAAGAAATCGTTTTATCTTCAATTTCAGAATATTCAATCAATTGAAAACTATTAAATTGACTAGCAATATCTGAAAAAATAGTTGCTTTAAACTGCCAACCTGAAATAAAAATAGCATGGTAGTTTGTATTTATACTTTGATCATTCATTTGCTTATAACTTCAATAAATTGAGCTAAGTTTTCTAATAACTGACTAATTTGTCTCTCTGTATGCATAACATTTAATGAAATTCGAACTCTAGCAGTATCTGTAGGTACAGTTGGTGGCCTAATTGCTGATATTAAAAAACCCTGCTCTAATAAATAATTTTGTGCATCTAATATCGTTTGATTATCTTTAATTACAATAGATTTTATTGGCGTTAAATCTTCTGATACTACTTCTAAACCCAATTGTTTGGCCTTATGAATAAAAAAGAGAATAAGCTCTTGTAGCTTTTGTCTTCGCCAAATTTCTTTTTTTACTAAGTTTAGTGATGCTAATAATCCTTGTGCAATAAATGGTGGTAATGCAGTTGTATAATGATAACTTCTTGAAAATTGTAATATATTCTCTATGAGCATATCATTTCCTGAGACAAATGCGCCAATGCCACCAATTGCTTTACCTAGTGGAGAGACCAATACATCAACCTCATTTTCATTTAAATTAAAATGCTCACAACAACCTTGACCATTACGACCTAACACACCAATACCATGTGCATCATCAACTACAAAAAGTGCAGCATTTTTCTTTACAGTTTTTGCCATATTATTTAGTGGGGATAAATCTCCTTCCATACTAAAAATACTTTCAGTCACAGCAATTTGAGCTTTATTATGCTGCATCGATTTTGAAAAATGATTCATATCTAAATGACGATAGCGATAATGTTTTGCTCTTGATAATTGTATGCCATCAATGATCGATGCATGAATTAGTTTATCTGATAAAATACAGCTATGACGATTAGCTAATGATGAAAACACACCTAAATTAGCATGATAACCGCTATTAAAAAATAGTGCTTTTGAGCGACCAACAAATTCAGCAAATGTTTCTTCTAATCGATATTGTACATCTGAATAGCCACTAACAATAGCTGATGCACCACTACCAAAACCATAACAATCTAAAGCATCTTTTAAAGCATTTTTTACTTGAGGGTGTTGTTTAAGCGATAAGTAATCGTTTGATGAAAAATTAATAACATGATCATTATCATGTATAAACACATTACCATCTTGCTTTTGTAATATCATTCGATTACGCCACAGTTGTTTAGACTTATGACTATCTAATCGTTTAGCTAAAAGTTCAATCATAGATCAACTTTTACATTGGCTTAATGGCTTATCTGTAATATTAAAGCCAAGTTTTTTTAATAATATTACATCTTCATCAGCTGTTGCATTGGCAGAAGTTAAAAGTACATTACCATAAAAAATTGAATTAGCACCAGCAAAAAAGCAAAACGCCTGCATTTCATCAGACATTTGACATCTACCTGCCGATAGACGAATGACAGAGGTTGGAAAGATAATTCTTGTAATTGCAATCATCTTAATAAAATCAAAATGATCCATCTCTTTTGTATCGGCTAAAGGCGTCCCTTTTGTTGCAATTAAGCGATTAATTGGAATCGACTGAGGACTCTGTGGTAATAATAATAACTGTTCAAGAAAATTGACTCGATCATCAATTGTTTCACCCATACCCATAATGCCACCACAACAAATATTAATACCTGCATCATGGACATGTTGTAATGTCTTTAGTCGCTCATCATAACTTCTAGTGGTAATAATCTTTTTATAGAACTCTGGTGATGAATCTAAATTATGGTTATAAAAATCAAGGCCTGCTTCTTTAAGCGCACCGGCTAATGGTTTACTTAAAGTGCCTAAAGTCATACAAGTCTCTAAACCTAATGCCTTAACTTCTTTAATAATCTCTATAATCTTTGGAATTTCTTTTTCAGGAGGATTTCGCCAAGCCGCCCCCATACAAAAACGTGTTGAACCATTAGCTTTGGCTATTTTTGCTTTTGTTAAAATTGCTTCAACACTCATTAAGTTTTCTTTTTTAACACCGGTATTATAGTGACCACTTTGTGGGCAATAAGCACAGTCTTCAGGACAAGCACCTGTTTTAATACTTAATAATGTTGCCCGTTCTATCTCTTGTGGATTAAAATGCTTTCGATGGACACTAGCAGCTTGATAGACAACCTCTAAAAAAGGTTGATCAAATAACTGCCTAATTGTTTGTTTGTTATATTGACTATTTGTATTATATTTATTTGATTTTTCTTCAGTTTGTATACTATCCACGACTGAAATTTCCTAAACCATCTAATGATTGTTGATTGGCTGATTCTATGGTAAGGTAAGCCCACAGTCAACCATAAATTTTTATAAGGTTAACTTGAATGAATCAAACAATACATCAAAAAACACATAATACAATCTGGCACCCATGCTCTCAAATGAAAGACTATGAAACATTTAAACCCTTAGTTATTGATCATGCGCAAGGTTGCTATATTACATTAAAAAATAAACAACAAATCTTAGATGCAATTTCAAGTTGGTGGTGTAAGTCATTAGGTCATAATCACCCAAGATTAAAACAAGCACTATTTAATCAAGCAGAACGATTTGAGCATGTCATATTTGCGAATACAACTTATGAAACCATCGTTAATCTATCTGAAAAGCTAACAAATATTTTGCCAGGGTTATCAAAAACTTTCTATGCTGGTGACGGTTCATGTGCTGTTGAAATTGCTATGAAGATGAGTATTCATAGTCGAGTTATCAAAGGCGAAACTAAACGCACGCAATTTATAGCACTTAAAAATGGTTATCATGGTGAAACAACTGCAACATTAAGTGTTAGTGATCTGGGTATTTATAAAGATGCTTATCAGTCTATGTTACTAGAGCCTGTTATTATCAACCATATACCTTATGTTTCAGGAGAAAATGACCCACTTTGGCATAATGCAGAAGAATATTGGTTAAAAGCATTACCTGAAATTGAAAAATATAAAGATACAGCTACTGCGATTATTTTTGAACCAATTTTACAAGGTGCTGGTGGTATGCTTGTGTACAGCCCTGATTTTCTTAAACGACTTGCAGCATGGGCTAAAGACAATCATATCCATTTAATCGCTGATGAGATTATGACTGGCATTGGTCGAACGGGTAAGTTTCTTGCTTGTGAATATGCTCAGATTAAACCTGATTTCGTCTGTTTATCTAAAGGTTTAACATCTGGTTGGCTTCCGTTTAGCTGTGTGATGACTACTGATGAGATTTATGATTTATTTTATGATGACTATGACAAGGGAAAATCATTTCTACATTCACATACTTTCTCTGGTAATGCACTAGGTGCAGCAATTGCATTAGAAGCGTTAAATATTGTTAAAGAAGATAATATTATTAACCATGCTAATGATATGGGTAAAATAATGAAAAGCCATATGGAATCGATTGCTCATAAAACGCAAATGATTCATAACATTCGCCAAGTTGGCGCAATGGCCGCCTGTGACTTAAAAGTCAATAATCCAAAAGAACGACTTGGATTTAAACTCTATCAAATTGCCGTTAAAGAAGGCATTTTACTTAGGCCTTTAGGTAATACTATTTATTGGCTACCGCCATTAATTGCTGATGATGTCATTTTAGAAGAATTAAAAATCAAAACCCTTAAGTCTTTAAATATATTAAAGGCTCATGTTTAAATATTTTAATGAACACATACTAAAGCCACTTTTAAAGCTACAAAGTGAAATATTGCTCTTTTATTTTTTGTATGCACAATCATCAAAAACTTATTAAATTAATTATATACAACTGATTTATATACAAAAAAATTAAAACAAACGTTACTTAATTTATGTAATATTTTAAATATATACAACTTTTATAAGTTATCTATAATGATTAAGTGTAAATATTTAAAAGAGGATATTAAGATGTCAGGATTTAGACAATTTCATCAAATTCAATCACTTGTTTTTGATCTTCATAATGCACTTAACGTAGCCAGAAATAATACTACTAACTACGAGAAAGGAAGATGGATAGAAGACTTACAAGTAAGCCTATTAATATTATCAGAAAGTATTAATCAACTTTATTATTCAAATCTTCAACATGCTACTCAAGCTAGTAATGAACCATTATTCAAACAACATGCTCAAATAATTAGTCAGTTTCTTGAACAAGCTGTCTATATTTTATCACATACCAACCATTTTTATAGTACATCGACTGCTTTTAAAGCATCAAGAGCGAGGTTAGAAACAGAAATTGAGCGTTTAAAACTTTATGATGTTGAAGATTTAAAGACAATCGAAACCATACTAGCAAATATTAAAAATATTATTACTAATAAACTAAATGAAGAAGATAATACAGTAAAAACTTTTAATGCATTAGGCCAAGCACCTTTAAGCTATGTAAGTGAACCTCATTTTTATAAGCATTTTTGTTCCCAACAGCTAAAACATGCTGAAGATATGCCTAAATTTGATTCCAATTATTTTGCTATTCAAAATGCACACTTTGAGCTATTTAATGCACTCAATATAGCAAAAAACACCACTGACAACTTTAAAAAAATACAACTCATTGAAGATTTACAAAACACGCTAATAAACTTATATGAATTACTACATTATTCACTACTTACACAGCCTGAAGTTCAACATGAGAAAATTTACTCTAATTATGCAAAAGCTATGGAATATCTTTTAGAACAATCAATCTACATACTAGCTCATCATAATGACAATGGCCCACATATTATGTACCCTGACTCATTGAATGCAGTTAAAGATAGATTAAAAGCAACTAATAATTATCTTGATACTTTTGGTGTAGGTGTCAATATTGAAACGACCTTATTTAATATCAAAAATGCTTCAAAAGATAAAAGCTTAAATATTAATACTTTTGAAGATGCCTCTCAAAACATTACCAATGGAAAAGAAACAGGCACAGTTACAGAAGATAAACCTTATTTTAGTATGCATTGCCGTGAATTTATAAATATGTATCAGCCACAAATTGGTACCCCCGTGACAGGGCAGCCAGTTCAAGTTCAGACAGCTAATGATATTTACCAAAAGCAACCAAATTTTGAAGGTAGCGCACCACCTCTGAGTACTACCTCTGAACAGGCCCAACAAACTTATAATTCTCCTCAACCATTGTATCCTCCTTTACCATCTGACCACACAACAGCTACACCTCAACAACCCCCTATTTCTAGCTTTAATGTAGATGCTCATGCGCCTCCACCACTTTTTCAAGTAACCGCAAATCAAACTCAACAAATGCAATATACTGATACAGATGAAAAAGAACTTTCTTAATCCTTTTTAAGGAACATTTATAACCTCATCATCTTTCTGTAAATGACAACTACTCACTGACTTTCTAAATAAATATAAAAGCCATAAGCTAATAACAAAGCCAATAATCGTGATAATAAATGGTAGATTAATACTTAAATCAACTAATTCACCACCGACAAAAGATGTAATAGCAGCACCTGAAGTAAAGAGTGAAACTGTAATTCCCATCACCCAACCTTGTTGGCTTTGATCAACACTATTTGAAAATAAAGAAAGCATATTCGTATAAGCTAGTCCAAAAGCCAACATAAATGGTACAGCAATAATAAATGGTACTAGCCATGTTTTTACTGTAATCATTAATGTTACTGAAACTGCCATAATTGCTAAACCTAATATCACAGTACTTTGGTTAGACATACGCTTTGCAAAGATAGGCACAAGAAAGCGACTACTTAATGCCATTGAAAAACCTAAAACCAACATCAAAATACTATTACCTAATGTTGCAAACCCATATACCTCAAATAAATAAAGCGGTACAAATACATAAAAAGTATTAAAGGCAAACTGCATAATAAAAAAAACGATAGATAACTTTCTTACTTTTTTTAATTTTACCATTGGTGCAAACTGAGTAAAAACACTTAAAATCTCTAACTTAAATCGACCTTGTGCTTTTTTCTCATCATTAAAATACAATGCTAATAAAACAAGGTTAATTAATGTAATGGCTAAAATAATAAAAAATGGTGTTGCACTATTAAATCCGTGATAAATTTCTTTACTTGTAAATACACCACCAATAACAGGCCCCATTACCATTCCAAGTGAAAATGCAAACATAATAAGACCTAAATTTTTTGTTTTATGTTCATCATCACTAATATCAATAATTGCAGCTTGTGCAACAGGCTGACTACCTGCTGTTAATCCTGAAATTACACGTCCAATAATTAGTAATGTTAAGCTTTTAGCATAAATGGCAACAATGGTTAAGCCATAACCTAAGAAAAGTCCAATCAGACAAATAACCAATGATTTTTTACGGCCTATCGTATCTGATGTTTTTGAGATATAAGTTGCACCAAAAAACCATGCTAAGAAAAAAACAGCAACAACAATACCATAATCTAAATGGCGCCAAAAATCAGATGTGCCTTTAGCAAGAAAATCAACGCTTGGATCCATAATAATGGTATTTAACACTGGAAATAATAAACCAATCCCAGCAGCATCAATAAATACAACTAACAATAATGAAAATAATGATTTTTTCATATAATTACCTTTTAATTATCAAAGTCAATATATCATAAAAATAAATGATGCATTTTACATATAAATTATCTATACAATACCGTCAAACTACAGTATAGCCTTATTTTGATTAATTTTTACAAACAAACAATATATGCAATATGAAAATATAACTAATTATAAATATCTTAAAACAAAAATAATCTTACATTTTGCAAATAAAATAAGCAGAAAATAAGTTTTTTTTATTAATTACTCAAAAACAATAACGTTAACAAATAACAAAGAACGCTATTGCAATATTTTATTAAATTATATTTTTAATTAACTATCTCTATCAGCTAGTAATTCAAAATTTTCCAAAATTACAAGCTCTGTGATTGTCTAACCATTTTTCGATATTACTGCTTAACTTATTATTGTGTCCCCATCTGCAAAACTCATAAGGAGACCCTCATGAAGAAAATCATCATTGCATTTTTTTCAGCATTTTTGATATTACTATCCAATAGTTTATATGCTGAAAATAGAACACTCGATGGTTATGGAAACAATGTTGATAACCCTACATGGGGTGTCAATTCAATGCCATTTTTTAATTTTATTAGCCCTAATGTTAGTATCTATTCAAGAATGGATTACTCTAGTTTAGGTATCTTAGATAATGCCTTTATTGACGGTTTCACTCAACCTGCAAGGCCAGAAATTCACGGCCATACAAATGTTCGCGTTATTAGTAATTTACTCTCACAAACTGATGGAGCAATTCCTGAACCACTTAATATTAATGATCTTGCTTCTTGGTGGTTGTTTTTTATACACACAGATACTGCTTTAGCATTAGCTGATCGAAGCAATCCCGCACCTATCCCTGTTCCAGTAGGAGATCCCGCATTTGATCCAGACTCTGAAGGTGGTAAATTCCTTGAGTTTAATCGAATGGTTACTTTAGCCACATTTGGCATGTCACCAATCGCTGATACAATCAATATTCCATCGCCATGGTTAGACCTAGATGTTGTTTATCATCCAATGGAAATTAACAATCGAACTTTACGTACACTTGAAAATGGTAAGGTTCACCTACAACCTGCTGAAAATGGAGAGATGGTACTACCTACAATGGGTTATTTAAGAGATATTACCAATACACCTAATGCCTTCCCTATTGGCCCAGGTTTTTTACCTGATGAATCGCCTGTTGCATTAGCATTATTTACACTTGGTACTGTACCCAGTACGCTACTTTTAAGGGAGCATAATCGTGTTGCAACAATCTTAAATGATTTACCAACTAAGAAGAAATTAAAAGTTGGTTTACCTGATCCCACAACAGTAACTGTCCAAGAGTATGACGAAGCTATATTCCAAATGACAAGAAAAGTAGTTGAAGCTGAATATCAAGCAATTACATACAATGAATTATTACCATTAATCGGCATTAAACTACCACCATACTCTGGTTATAAAAGTGATGTATTCCCTGCTATGTTGGTAGAATTTATTACTGGACCATTTACATTGCATACAACACTACATGCATTAGGTCAACGCTTAGATAAAGATGGAAACTCAATTGTTGATGGACCAATTGATAACTCTGCTGATCCAATGACTTCTGATAGTGCATACCATAATTCACTTGATGCTGGTATTGACCCTATTTTAAGAGGCCAATTAGTTACAGTTGCTGAAAAACATGATTTAAAATTAGTAGAAGAACTGCGTAGTATTAATCCACAACTGCCATTCCTTGATTTTAGATTAAATGACCTACAAGCAACACACATTAACCGTGGACGTGACAGAGGCTTACATGACTATAATACAACTCGTTTAGTTCTAGGTCTACCTGCTGTTACAAGTTTCTCTGAGATCACCAGTAACATCGAAATTCAAAATAAATTAGCTCAAGCTTATCCAATGGGTGTTAATACCATTGACCCTATTGTTGGTATGCTAGCTGAAGATCGTGTTGGTAATACAATGTTTGGTGAAACAACAATTGCTTTATTTGATAAGCAATTTCAGATTTTAAGAGACAGCGATCGTTTCTGGCATCAAAACTTGATGAATAATAATAAGGAATTTAGAAAACTACTGAAAATGCTTGGTTTTAAAGTAATGAAAAAGAAAGGTACATGGGTTCTAAAAAGAAATATTGCAGGCTTAATTAGTGATAACTCTAGTGTTGGCGGTAAAGATGACTTTATTAGAGTTAAGCAAAATACTCAGGCCTTTAAAACAGTCAAACCTAAATAATATAAGTATATAAATCAGCCAATGATTGAGCGAATAAAAATAACAATGGCCTGCAAAATAATAATTGCTATAAATGGTGAAAAATCCATACCACTAAAGACTGTTCTTTTACGTAATGGCCTTAACATTGGCTCAGTTAATTGGAATAACAAAATCGCTACTGGATTATAAGGATTTGGATTAATCCAGCTTAATAATGCTCGAATTAAAATAGCAAATGTGAAAATATTCAATATTAATAAAAATAATTCAATTAAGCCAAAGACATAAAGCCAACCATTAAATGGAATATCTTTAATTAAAGCTAAAAGTGAGACTTCAACAAATTGAACTAAAATTGCCAATACCAAAGCAGCCATATCTAACCCAAAGAAACCTGGAATAATTCGTCGCAAAGGAATTAACAATGGATTGGTTATTTTTATCAAAAATTGACAAATGGGGTTATAAAAATCTGCTTTCACCCACTGTAATAAAAAGCGTAATAAAACACAGATTAAATAAAATTGAAAGATAACCTGAATTAAAAAATCAAGTACATTAACCACTGCACCTGTCATGATCCCACCTTATGATTGATTGTAATCTAATTTTGGCATTTCACGATATGAGTCAGCTAAAACACCACTATGTTTAATATTCTCTGTTAATACTTCCTTGAGCATATCACGTAAATGATGCTTTTCAAACACATCTAATGCCACTTGAGTAACACCACCTTTTGAGGTTACTTGTTCTCTTAAATGACTTAATGGTTTAGATGATTCTAATGCCATCCGTGAAGCGCCATAAGCAGTTTGTACCGTAAATAACTGTGCTTGCTCTTCTGTTAAACCTAACTCAACAGCAATATCAGCAATTAACTCCATTACTCTAAAAAAATAAGCAGGCCCAGAGCCAGAAACAGCCGTTACAACATCAACTAATGACTCATCTTCTACCCAAGTAATCACACCACAACTTCTTAGAATTTGCTCTGCTTGTGAAACTTGTTGGTCTGCTAAATTACCATTATGGCAAAGTCCAGTTGCACCACATTGTACTAAAGCTGGTGTATTTGGCATAGCGCGTACAATTGGCATCGTTGAGCCATACCAACTCTCTAATGTTGTCAATGGAATGCCTGCAGCAATGGATATTATTAACGGTTTTTTTACTTTAACAATAGAGGCTATATCTACTGCAACTTCAGCCATATGCATTGGCTTAACTGCTAAAACAATCACTTGACAGTGTTCAGCTAGTGTCTTTGCATCTTCTGTTGCATTAATTTGATATTTCTGTGAAAAATAGTCACACTTGGCCTTATTACGATCACAAACCCAAATACGATTGGCATCAAAATCAGAAGCAATCAAGCCTGCTATAAGACTTCTTGCCATATTACCGCCACCAATAAACCCAATGGCAATTTTTTGCATAAATGATCTCCCTTTAAATGCATATAAATATCAATAACTCTTCTCTATTGTAACTAAATGAGTAACGTAGTAAAAGTTATTCCCATTCAATTGTTCCAGGTGGTTTTCCAGTAACATCATAAACAACTCGAGTAATGCCTTTAACCTCATTAACAATTCTAAGTGAGATCGTTTCTAATAATTCATAAGGTAAATGCGCCCAACGAGCTGTCATAAAATCAACGGTCTCAACCGCACGTAATGCAACTACATAGTCATACTTACGCTGATCACCCATAACACCAACAGATTTAACCGGCAAAAAAACAGCAAAAGCTTGGCTAACTTTATCATACCAACCACTTTTTTCTAACTCTTCAATAAAGATTGCATCTGCGTCTCTTAGAATATCTGCATATGTTTTTTTAATCTCGCCTAAAATACGCACACCTAAACCAGGCCCTGGAAATGGGTGTCTATATACCATACGGTGTGGCAAGCCTAACTCAACACCAATTTTACGCACTTCATCTTTAAATAACTCTCGTAAAGGCTCAACAAGCTGTAACTTCATTTCTTCTGGTAAGCCACCTACATTATGATGAGATTTAATCACATGCGCTTTACCATTTTTATTGCCAGCTGACTCAATGACATCAGGATAAATTGTACCTTGAGCTAAAAACTTAGCATGTTTAAGCTTTGTTGCTTCTCGATCAAAGATCTCAATAAATAAACGCCCAATAATCTTTCTTTTATCTTCTGGATCATTAACACCTTCAAGTGCGGTGAGAAATTTTTCTTCTGCATCGACTCGAATGATATTAATATGCATATTCTCAGCAAACGTTTTCATAACTTGATCGCCTTCACCTAAGCGTAATAAGCCAGTATCAACAAATACACAAGTTAATTGATCACCAATCGCCTGGTGAAGTAATGCTGCAACAACTGATGAGTCAACCCCACCAGATAAACCTAAAATAACTTCATCACTACCAACTATTTCTCTTACATGTTTAATTTGATCTTCAATGATTTGTTTTGCTGTCCATAACCTTTGACATTGACATGCATCAACAACAAAGTTTTTTATAATGACACTGCCTTGATCTGTATGTGTTACCTCTGGATGAAATTGCAAGCCAAAAAATGGCTTTTGATTATGTGCAATTGCTGCAATTGGGCAATTACTAGAAGAGGCAATAATCGAAAAATCATTCGGTAAGGTATCTACTTTATCACCATGACTCATCCAAACATTTAATGCTTCTTCTGATAAGGCAATGCCTGAGAATAACTGATTTGGTTTATGTACTTGGATATTAGCAAAGCCAAACTCACCTGATTTCCCTGGAATAACTTTACCACCCAACTGATTGGCCATTGTTTGCATTCCATAGCATATACCTAAAATGGGAATATCCATCTCAAAAATCATATCAGGTGCTTTAACACTAACTGATTCATTAACTGATTCAGGTCCACCAGATAAAATAATACCCTTAGGATTAAAAGAACGTATAAATTCTTCTGTACAATCAAAAGGATGAATCTCACTAAAAACACCAATCTCACGAACACGCCTTGCTATTAACTGCGTATACTGAGAGCCAAAGTCTAAAATTAAAATCTTATCGTGATGAATATCCACTAAATAAACCCTTTATATGATCAATTACTATAAAATAATGGCCATATTTTACTTGAGAAATGACTTAACCGTAAGTATTTTTTATTGTTTAATCTTAAGCTATGCTATTTACAGTTGAATTTGATTTTAAAAACCACAAAATAATGCCCGCTACAATGACAAAGACGCCTTCAAAATAGTAATTTGTCAAACTGATGTAAGACTCAATAAAAACAATTAATCCAAAACCAAAATATGATATTAATGAAAAAAGACTTGAGGCAGCATTAAAATGGCTTTTTACATTACTATAGGCAATCGTACTAACAATAGCAAAAGCCATTGCAGAAGCTAGATTCATAACAACACCTGGAATAATATAAATATAAGCAATATGCCAACTAAATAAACCAATAATAACAGCGCTAATACCGCCTAATAGAAATATAAATATGCTGCATTTTATAATTTGTTGTTTTGTTAAAAATGATTCTAAAAACTTTACAAGTACTGGACAAACTAAACCAGGTAAAGCTAATGGAAAAAGATATAAAGCTAAGTACTTTGAATTAATATCAAACCCTTGAGCTAGCCAAAATGGTAATACAATAATATAAGTCCATGCCAAACCATTTAAAATAGAGACAAATAAAACATTCTTTAAAAAGCCTTGTGTTTTTAAATGATTAACCATTGCCAATGCATTTTGTAAAAAGCTAACCTTTGATGCCTTTTCATCCTGTTTATTATTAATTAACATCATGCATAAAAATGTAATAATAAGCCACAACAAGACTAAAGCATAACCAAATTGCCAACTTAAATAATAACCAATCCAACCTGATATTAATGGCACCATAAATGAACAAAAATAAACCCCCATAAACGTAATGCCAATTGACTTTTGTTTCTGTATAACTGAATCAAAATAGATAAATGGAAAACTTCTAGAGCAAACTGCTAATGAGAAAATAATGGTTGTTGCCAATATATAAGCAAAGCCGAATAAAAATACATTTTGCACAATTAGCATTAAACATGTAACAACAAAACTGATAATTGACGCAATAACCACAAACCGCTTTAAGCCAATACGATCAATTAAAGGACCCCATACTAAGGGAGATAAAGAAGATATAATCAATGATAAAGATAAAATTCTTTGAATACTTTGATGCTTAACATTAAAAAATGCGCTCATTTGATCAACAAATGGCAGTCCTGCCTTTGTAATAACCCAGTATGAAATCATTAAGATCATTGGGTAATAGATAATCAAACCTCTATGATACTTACTATCCTCTTTCATTAATTATTCCTTTAATAATGAAACCACCTCAATTTAATTTTTCACAATGCTAAACAAGCTTCTGCTTGAATCTGTTGATAGATTACATTTAAACGTAATTTTAGCTCTTCTTTTGAACTACCAATGACATTAATATGCCCCATCTTACGGTTTTCTCTTAATGATTTACCATAGGTTTTTGGGTAAATACCTTCTGCTATTTGCCAATTAATAGGCACATCTTCACCGATTAAATTCACCATCATAATAAAAGGTGCAACTAACTTAGGTTTAACTAATTCCAAGCCACTAACTGCTCTTAAATGATTTTCAAATTGAGAAGCAGTTGCTCCATTAATACTCCAATGGCCACTATTATGAACTCTAGGTGCCATTTCATTGACTAACAGTTCATCACCTTGAACAAAAAACTCAATGGCAAATGTACCAACATAATTAAAGTGATTTAATAATTTTTCGGCAATTTTTTGGGCTTTAATCATTAAGGTTTGTTGATCTGATAAAACAAAACTTTCACGCAAAATGCCTGCTCGATGCTCATTTCTAACCAATGGATAATAAACAATATCACCATTTACATCTCTAGTTGCGACTTGAGAAACCTCATAATCAAATGGCACAAATTGCTCAGCAATTAAATTTTGCGCACCTTTAAGCGCTTGCCAAGCTTGTTCAATCTCATTTTTATCTTTAATAACAAACTGCCCCTTACCATCATAGCCAAAACGTCGCGTTTTAATAACTAGAGGTAAGCCTAGACTTTCAACGGCTAATTTTAAATCATCATAAGAAGATACCGCCATATAACGGTTTGTAGGAATCGCTAATTCAGTACATAACGATTTTTCTTTTAGTCGATCTTGAGCAACTTCTAATGCTTTAATCGCAGGTCGAACTGATGTTACTTTTTCTAATGATTTTAACAGCTCAACTGGCAAATTCTCAATTTCAAAAGTGACCACATCAAATGATTTTAACTGTTCAACCCAATAGTGAATTTCAGATGCTTCAATCTGGCCTTTTTTATCAAGCTTTGGTAGTGGGAAAGCCGTTGTTTTTAGAGATAGTCGATCAGCACAATCGGATAACATACTGGCTAGCTGACCATTGCCTAAAATAGCTATATTATTTTTTTTTATTTGATTCATAACACCTCTTTGAGTTGCATCTCATTTAAAACTTCAATACCTAAACTTTCAGCCTTAGCTAATTTTGAACCTGCTTTTTCACCAGCAATCACCATATCGGTTTTCTTAGAAACACTGCCAGAGACTTTAGCACCTAGAGCCTCTAATTGATCTTTTAATTCATCACGTGAAAAGTCAGTAAATGAACCAGTAATGACAACGGTTTTACCAAAAAAAACATTATCTTCATCCATAGGCTCTACATTCTCAGTACTATTTTGATCACTAAAGATAATCCCTTGATCTAATAAATCATTAACCCAGTGAATATTTTTACTATCCTGCCAAAAAGATACAATATGTCTTGCAACAACAGGACCAATATCATTTATAGTTTCAAGGTCATCAACTTCACTGCTAATCACTGAAGCTAAATTTCCATAATATTTAGCAAGTTGTTTAGCTGTCGCTTCACCCACTTCACGAATGCCTAGTGCATAAATAAAGCGTGCTAACGTTGTCTCTTTACTTGCATTTATAGCTGCAATTGTATTATCCGCTGATTTTTTACCCATTCGATCAAGGCGAGCCAAGGTTAATGCATTTAATTTATATAGATCAGCTGGAAACTCAACCAACTCCTTTTCTACTAATTGTTCAATTAATTTATCACCAAGACCATCAATATCCATTGCTCGACGTGAAACAAAATGTTTTAGGCGCTCTTTTCTCTGTGCTTGGCAATTCCAGCTACCACTACAGCGAATAATTGCTTGATCAGCCTCTTCAATTAACTGACTAGAACAAACAGGACAAGATGTTGGTAATTGAATGACTTCAACTAAATCTTCATCTCGCTCATTTTTTAAAACTTCAACAACTTTTGGAATTACATCACCGGCACGTTTAACAATTACACGATCGCCAACACGAACATCTAATGCTCTGATTTCATCCATATTATGTAGTGTTGCATTACTCACTGTTACCCCACCAACTTCAACAGGCTCTAGTCGCGCCACAGGTGTTAAAGCACCAGTTCTGCCTACTTGAAATTCAACTGATTTAATTGTTGTCGGTTTCTCTTCTGCTGGAAATTTATGCGCAATTGCCCAACGCGGGGCTCTAGCAATAAAACCAAGTTTTTCTTGATCACTTAAATGATTTACTTTATAGACAAGCCCATCAATTTCGTAAGGTAACAAATCACGCTTAGTTAACATTTTATTATAAAATTCAAGGCACCCTTGTGCCCCTTTTACAACAGTACAATCTTTAGAGATTTTAAATTGCCAATCCTTAAATTGTTGCATGATTGCCATCTGAGTCATTGGAAAAGTATAATCATCTGATGCAATACCAACAGAATAAGCAAAAAAACTTAATGGACGTTGTGCCGCAATTTTAGAATCTAATTGACGAATACTGCCAGCTGCTGCATTTCTTGGATTAGCAAATATTTTTTTATCTTCTTGATCTAAACGTTTATTTAATAATATAAATTTATCTTTTGGTATAACAACTTCACCTCGAATTTCTATATATTCAGGTACTTTAGCATCTTCAATTTTCAAAGGTAAATCACGAATTGTTCTGACATTTTCTGTCACATCCTCACCCGTTTCACCATCGCCACGAGTTAACGCTAAAACTAATTGTCCTTTTTCATAATGTAAGCTAATTGCAAGCCCATCAAATTTTGGTTCACATTCATATTCTACTTCAGGCTCTAAAAGACGATCTTTGACTCTTTGATCAAATGCTATGATATCATCATCTAAAAAGCCGTTAGATAATGATAACATCGCTTTTTTATGTTGAATTTGACGAAATTTATCTAATGGTTTACCACCTACTCTTACCGTAGGAGAGTTAAGTGTCTTTAAATCAGGAAATGCTTCTTCTAAGGCTAATAGCTCATTAAATTCAGCATCATAGACACTATCAGGTACAATTGGATTATCCAAGGTATGATAGTGATAGTTATATTTTCTTAAGTTTTTTCTTAATTGGTTAATTTTTAATTTGGCTTCTTCTTGTGATAATTTGTTTTTAACTTGTTCTTGGATCATTAAGTTAATACCATTTTTAATTATTTAATCAATTATTTTCAACTTCTGCCTCGCCAACATCAGCAAAACGACAAAGTTGTGCAAGATCCAGTAAATTTCTTAAAGCTATTGTTAAAGATACATAATCGCTTTGACCTAATTTCAAGTCATTAACAACTTCTAACCAGCGATCAATTGGTGCTTTAAAATGCTCAAGCCAATTAGCAATTTTTTCTGCCTCTGTTTTGCCTGGATGCTTGATAATTGATAAAGCCAAATCACACTGAATACGATCAATATCATCACGCAATGCTGATGCAGCAATCGTACCCCAGTAACTTTGACTACTTAACCCTCTAACCGAACGACGATACCAACCTAACTCAACTTTTTCATTCAGATAGAAAAATGCACCAGCAATATCAATTAATTTCGTTGATGATTTTTCTGCTGCATTTAACAAGTCAAGTACAGGTGATGCATAATTAAACTGAGCAACTTTTATTGCAAGCTTTTCATCAACGCCATTTTTATGATATTTATTTGCCTTTTTGGTAACTTTTTCACGATCATCTTCTTCTAGATATTCAACGAAATTTTCCATCACAGCTGATACTTTTGATTGATACTGCTCAATTAATTCATCAACTTGTAACCCTGAGCGATGATTTCTTAATAACCAACGACAAACTCTTTGTACCAGTTTATAAACTGATTTATTCATATCTTGTAGTGTTGTTACAGGCACTTTATGAAGATGATCAACATTTAACCAAAGCGTTTCTGCATCTAATATCTCAACTGCAATAACAAATGCTCGCGCAATCTCAGCAACAGAAGCACCAGTTTCATCATATAAACGCTGTACAAATGGAATACCCATACAAACAAGCATTAAATTTGTTAACTGTGTCGCAATAATTTCATGTGCCAGACCATGGCGCGGCATAATTTTTGCATACTTTTTATGTAAAACTTCAGGAAATTCCTGTATTAAGAAACGCTGAAAATAAGGCTCATCAGGTAAGTTTGACTTTAATATTTCCTGTTTAATATAGATTTTCATATAAGCCATAATGACTGAAAATTCTGGCGCTGTTAGTCCTTTACCAGATGCATAGCGTGTTTGTAGCCTTTTATCTGATGGTAAAAACTCAATATCACGATCCAGCTGAACACGATGTGATAATTCACGCATTAAGCGCATATAAGTTTCTGCTGATGCTAAACTTCTTTCTCTTAATGCACTTGCAATCGTTTGGTTCTGATAGTAGTTATTTTGTAAAACAAGTTGTGCAACATCTTCAGCCATTTCAGCTAGTAGTTTGTTTCTAGCTGGCATTGTTAATGTGCCTGATTCAACGGCCATATTAAGTAAGATTTTAATATTCACTTCATGGTCAGAACAATCAACGCCTGCCGAGTTATCAATGGCATCAGTATTGACAGCACCGCCATTTAAAGCAAACTCAATTCTAGCTAGTTGCGTTAAGCCTAGATTACCGCCTTCACCAACAATTTTAACTTTTAACTCAGTTGCATCAATACGTACAGCTTCATTTGCTTTATCGCCAACTTCAGAGTGACTTTCAGTCTCAGCTTTTACATAAGTACCAATGCCACCATTCCATAACAGCTCAACTTCTGCTTTTAGTATTAATTGAATTAACTCATTTGGCTCAACTTCATCTCGTTCACAAGCAAATACTTCTTTCATCTCAGGTGTTAATTTAATACTTTTAGCTGAACGCTCAAAGACACCACCACCTTTTGAAATTAATTTTTTATCATAATCCATCCAAGTTGATCTTGGTAAATTAAATAATCGCTTACGTTCTTTAAATGAAGTTAATGCGACAGGATTTGGATCAACAAATATATGCATATGATTAAATGCACCGATTAATCTGATATGTTTTGATAAAAGCATTCCATTACCAAAAACATCGCCCGACATATCACCAACACCAACAACGGTGAAATCTTCTCTTTGACAGTCTTTACCACGTTCTTTAAAGTGGCGCTTCACTGACTCCCAAGCACCACGCGCGGTAATTGCCATTTTTTTATGGTCATAACCATTTGAACCACCTGAAGCAAATGCATCACCTAACCAAAAACCATAATCATTGGCAACTTCATTGGCAATATCAGAGAATGTAGCTGTTCCCTTATCTGCAGCCACAACTAAATATGGATCATCTTCATCATGCCTTACAACATTTAACGGTGCGATAATTTGTGTACTTTTTACATTATCAGTCACATCCAATAAACCGCTAATAAAAACTTTATAACAAGCAATCGCTTCATTCATAATTAAGTCACGATCACTTGATATTGGTAGACGTTTTGGATAAAAACCACCTTTTGCACCTAATGGAACAATAACGGCATTTTTAACTTGCTGTGCTTTAACTAATCCTAAAACTTCTGTTCGATAGTCTTCTTTTCTATCTGACCAACGCAAACCACCTCTTGCAACTTTAGCAAAACGAAGATGCACACCTTCTACTTGCGGTGAATGAACAAAAATCTCATATAATGGCGTTGGTTTTGGTGCATTTGGAATTAATGACGGTTTTAATTTAAATGACATATAATCTTTAATTGAACCATTTTCATTTGTTTGATAAAAATTAGTTCGCATAATCGCTAAAATAACACTTTTCATTTTACGCAAAATTCGGTCATGGTCACGATTTTGCACATCACTTAAAACTTGATCAATTTTACTAATTAATTCATTCTGCTGTTTTTTTCTATTGGTTTTATTTAACTTAGGATGAAAACGAACATGAAATAATTCAACTAAATTCTTCACAATATTAGGATAAGCAATCACTGTATCTTCAACATAACTTTGACTATATCTAAGCCCTAATTGCACAAGATAGCTACTGATTGCACGGATTAATGCTACATCACGCCAACCTAATGCCGCATATGGTACAAGATAGTTAAACCGATCATTCTCTGCACTACCATCCCATACTCGTGAAAAAACTTCTTGGAATAATGGTTTGACACGATCAATATTAAACGTATGATCTACTCGTAAACCAAAGTCAGATATCCAAACATAACCACCTGATTTAACTGCGACTTTATAAGGACGTTCTTCATTAACAAACATACCCATATTTTCTAAAACTGGAAAGATATGACTTAATTTTGCTGATTGATTAGCCAAATATAATTTAAATCGAACTCGATCAGATGCTTCCTCTAATGTTCGATAAAGCGTCATATCAATCTCGCCTGTTTGACGCACTTTCTCAAAATGCTCTATATCAATTGCCGCACTTCTTGCATGGAAGTCATGTTTATAAGCCGGTGTAAAGCCATCATGATATTCTGTAAAGTAAGATCTTCCAGTGCTATCACCATAGGTATCAATTAATGCATCTAATAAATCATCTTCCCATTGTCTTGAAACTTCTTTTAACTTATCTTCCATGATAGCAATATCATGGGTTAACGGTTTACTATCTGGGGCAATATAAAAGGTAAAATCTATTCGACAGTGAATTGATTCATCTGCAAAAGTTGTTTTAAAGACACTACCTTTAGCTCTAAACATACGTGCTAAAATAGCTTGAATTTTTTGACGTATCTCTGAGTTATAACGTTCACGTGGTAAAAATACCATACAAAAATAATAACGAGAATAAGGATCTTTTCTGACAAATAACTTTAATGTTTGCCTTTCTTTAATGTGCAAAATACCACATGCCGTTTCAAATAGCTCATCATCAGAAGATAAAAATAATTCATCCCTAGGATAAGTCTCTAAAATACTATTAAGTGTCTTATAAGCATGCCCATCATAACGAAAGTTAGAGCGCTGTAATACCTTATCAACTTTTTGTCTAAGAAACGGAATACTATGTGGTGTCGAATGATAGGCAACAGAAGTATAAAGGCCTAAAAAGCGCCTTTCACCACAAGGTTTACCTTTACTATCGTAACGAGTCACCCCGATAATATCCATATGTCCTGAACGATGTACCGGCGACTGGTGATCACTTTTAGCAATCGATAAAATACTTAATTGGTTTTTCCCTGTGTATAAGCGTTTAGCAAAGTCATGATAATTTGATGATAAATAACGCTCGCCAAATTTAAGCAAACCCAACTGACTATCTTTAACAACTTCAAAAGTCTTTTTAGTCTTCTGAACAATATCTAAATCACAATAGCCTAGAAAAATAAAATGACGATCTCTTAACCATTGAAGAAAGGCAATCGCTTCTGAAAAGTCTTCACATTGTTTATCTGGGCAATTTTCACTTAAACCACTAATTGCTTCTGTTAATTTAACCCGCATTGGTTCAAAATCATCAACAACAACATCAACATGCTCTAATGCATCATTAATTTGTTTTTGTAATAATTCAAGTGAGCCATCTTCTTCTTTCTGGCGATCGACTTCAAAAAAAGCTAAAGACTCAAACTGATAAGGCACATCAATTTGCTCTGATATATCATGAAATGCAATCATATTACCTTTTTTATCACGCTCAATTTTAGCACCACCAATATGCATCATACTGTGCATACCAATATCTAAACGACTTAATAAGATTTGTATCGTATCTATTTGAAATGGTTTATCGGGTCCAACAAACTCTATTACTGTTAACCCAGAATTCCAACCATGTTCTTCAAAATCAGGGTTATAAACACGCACTTGATAAGACTTTTTAATATCCCTTTTACTTATAAAGCGCCATAATGACAATAAAAGACCATATAAATCAATCAGATCTCTTCTTAGTAAATCATTTTCTGATATAATGTTAAATAATCCTTTTGCCATAGTAATGATATTTGAAACATCATGATCTTCAAGATTCTTACTTGCCATTTTTTCAATCTTCATTAAAAGACTCATGACTTTCTCGCTGGCATGAATACTCATATTTCACCTTTCTATCATTGTTTTTTTATAAGCTCACAGTATCATACGCCTGTCTGTATATGATAATCAAGTACTAGTTGTTATTGTTGTAACTCTACATTAAAAATGACCGAATTAGACCTTCTTGTGTTACCGTTGCAAGTGGCGTACCTGACTCATTATATAACTTACCAATTACAAATCCGCGCGCATCATGATACGAAGGACTTTCAATATCAAAATAAAGCCATTGGGTTACATCAATATTGCGATGAAACCAAATACATTGATCTAAACTTGAATACATTGCTTTTCTTTGCCAAAGTTTAAAGTCTGTTGGCAAACCTGCAATTTGTAATAACATTAAGTCAGATACATAACTGAATAATAACTTATGTTGATGGTCATCTAATGTAATATCATCAATTAGTTTTAGCCAAAAACTTTGTTTTGCTGGTTCACTATTTAATGAAAACAGTCGATCACCATTAACAGGATAAATTTCAAAAGGCCATTTCCTATGAAAAAATGTATGTGCTTCTTTTGGAATACGTTCGGCATATCGAAGACCAATTACTTGCCAGGGTTCAAGTTTTTCATCCCTTTGAGGAATTTTTATACATGTTACATACTCTGGCATATCTTCAGCTTTATGAAACGATGCAGATAAAGAAAAGATTAAACGCTCATTCTGATATGCTTCAACACTACGATTACTAAAAAAATTGCCATCTCGTTTATTGGTAATTTGATATTCTACAGGCTCTCTTTCCAAGCCTGGGCGAATAAAATAACAATGATAGGAGTGTAATTCAAAATTAGTATCTTCAATGCTATATTTGGCTGCATTTAGTGCTTGAGCCATTACCATACCACCATATAAACGACCACTGCCAACTGATTTGACATTACCTAAATATTGATTACTTTCTAATTTCACATCGAGTAAATTTAATAGCGTTTCAATAAGTAATGTCGCACTTTTAGCTTCAGACATAAATCATCCTAATTATTAAGCTTAATACATCAACTAAACTAGTTTTTAAGCATAACTTAATTATTACGTGTATGTAAATAATGACGACGCCCAGACTCTCCAATAAGCAATAAATAAGAAATAAATAATATTAATGCCACTAAAGAAAGCACTGAAAATGCAATCGGTAATGTTAAAACGGGATGAAAAGGAATAAACGTAACAGCGGCAGTTGCTAAAGCAGCAAAACCCATTTGAAAGCATCCCATCATCGCTGTTGCCGAACCTGTAATATGGCCAAATGGTAGTAAGGCTAAATTCATTGCAACAGGAATAACAAATGCCACACCATAAAAAATGATAATAGTAGGAATGAGCAAACTATAAATATTAATATATTTCATTAAGATCAATAATAAAAATAATAACGACCCTAATAGCATAATCACAAGACCAGAAATTATAATACCATAGCTTGATAGACGATTATTTAATAATGCCGTTGTGATTGAACCTAATACAAAAGCAAATACAATACCTACAGCAATAATTAAAAACCAACGATATTGTAATTTTAACAACGTAATAACAATGCTTGGAGCCTCAACTAAACATGTATATATCATTGCTACAGTTAAACCTAAGATAAGTAAAAATATCAAATAACCTGGTTGTTTAAATAGTGCCAAATAGTTTAAAACCAAACGCTTGGGATAAATAGCTTGTAGATTTTTCTTTGGAATAGTCTCTGGAAACTGAAAAATAACCGCAATCAACATCCAAAGTGATAAAACAAATAAAATAACAAAATTAACCCACCATGGGAAAAAATGTGCTGTAAAGCTTCCGACAATTGGCCCTAATCCTGGTGCAATTGAAAATGCTAAATTCAATTGCGCATAGCGCTTATTTCGCTCTTTATATTCATAAACATCACGAATTGCAACCACTGATAATACAGCACCTGCACAAGCGCCAAAGCCTTGAAATATCCGCCCAAATATTAATGGCCAGATAGAGGAACTCATCAAACATACTAAAGAACCAATCGCAAAACACAAAGCGCCAAACAGCATAACAGGACGTCTACCAAAACGATCTGAAACTGGTCCATATAATAGCTGACCAACAGCATAACCAAATAGATAAGAAGTTACCGTTAATTGGACCCAACTATACTGAGTATTTAAAGCATGTGCAATTTCAGGTAATGAAGGCGTATATAAAGTATCACCAAATGGCCCAATCGAGCAGATTAACACCAAAATATAAAGTGATACATACGTTACTTTTTTTTGATTATCCGTCATCAATAACCTTTTAATTACCTAGTTTAAATGCATATAAATAACCGCTATTTGTCTGAACATAAATACGGTTAAGTACCGTTACAGGCTCAGCACGTATACCATCACCACCAACATCATATCTAGCAGCATATTTTCCTGTTTTTAAATTAAAGACATGCAAATAACCTTCAAAGTCACCTACTGTAACATATTGATCATTAACAACAGCAGGCGCTGATATTTGTCTGCCTTCTAAGTCTTTTTGACTCCATAAAACTGTCCCATTTGATAAATTATAGGCATTTAAATAACCCTTGTCAGTTGAGGCAAATAGCTGATCATCTGAGATAGCTAAAGATACATAAGTTGAAATCGGTTTTGACCAAACCAGTGATGCATTTTCTAAGTTAATTGCCGCTACTCTACCTTGGAAAGTCGCAGCATACAAAATATTATCCTGAATCAAAGGCGCACCTTCAATATCAACCATACGCGCTACAATTGAACCGCCAGTTGGTAATGCAACTGGTCTCTCCCATAAACGTTTACCGCTTTTTAACTCCACTGCCCATACTTCACCATTATCTAAACCAGTATAAACAACGCCATTATCAATTAATGGAGCGCTATTACCAACTAAAATAATTTCAGGTAAATTAGCAGAATATTTCCATATTAGTTTACCATTTTTAGCATCATAAGCTGCAATTTCACCGTTATGTAAATGAACAACAACAATACCATCATCATAAACAGGTTGCGCATAAAGTGAGCTTGATAACTGTACTTTCCATAATATGCGGCCATCTTTCTGACTCAAAGCATAAAGCTTGCCAGAGACTGAACCAACAAAAACCATATCATCACCAAAACCAGGTGTTGCACCTAATGTTTCAGGTACAGAAACATCCCATAGGCGTCTACCTGTATTGGCATTAATCGCGTTGACCTCTCCATCAGAACTTACTGTATAAATAATTCCTTTTGATAAAACAGGGGCAAAAATATAATACTGATCATCAGTTCCATCACCAATATTAACTCGCCATAATTTTTGCAATGACTGCGTTTGCTTAAACTCAACCAATGGCTTTGATGGTATCATATTGGATTTATCAGCACACGCAGATAAACCAAGCACAAACCCCAAACTTAAACTTGCTAATAAGACTTTTTTAAATACTTTTTGCATCGTTACTCCTAGCGGATAAAAAACTTCTATTATTTTAAATTTTTGATATTGATTACATTTTAAATATCTATTTTTTCATTACTTCTAAGCTATTATCTGTGTTTTGCTTAACCAGAACTTGATTATTTTTAGATTCTTTAATTAAGAGATTTAAATTACTTAATTGCATATCGATATAATCTTTAGCCTCTTTGATCAAAAGGTCATTTGTAGGATTTGCCATAGTTCCACTTTTATCTAACAATACTTTTGCTTGATTGAGTTTCACTTGGGCATTTTTCTTATCTGCCAACTGAATATAAGCTTGTGCTTGAATCATTTTGGCTAAAACTTGATAGCTATTGGGTAGTTTTGCTTGATTAATAATATTAATCGCATCTTTTGCATTACCTATTGCTAATTTAATACGTGCCAATCGCAAAGTTGCTACTGCTTTAATTGACTGCTCATCTGTATTAGAAATCACCCAGTCTAAATTAGTTTCAGCAGCTTGATACAATTTTTGTCCAACGTATTCATTGGCAATTAACAAGCTACTAAACTTTGCATACACCGTATCTGGATATTGCTGCATTAAATCATGCGCTTCTGAAATAATCGTGTCAGCCTTTAAGCCACTTTGTAGATCATTTTCTAACTGAAGGTATTTAGCAGAAGCTTCTAAAATTTTACCTTCTTTTTGTTTTTGCCAATAAGTCCAAATGGCAAACGCCGCAGCAATAATAACAATAATCCATAAAATAAGATTACCAAATCGCTTCCAAAGTTGCTTCAGTTTTGCTATTTGACGACTTTCATCTTTCGCCACTTTAACCATGATGCCCATCTCCATCGTTACAACATCAAAAAAATTTAATTCGACATTATAACCTAAAAGCAGCCAAGGCCATAAGGGAAATTTACTTGATCTATTATTAACAGTCCTAATAGATTTTAATTTAACCTAGTTATAGACTAATTCAATTAACATTTTAAGATATACACTTAAACTTTTAGAGAAAACTTATGAATAGACACCTACTTAAAAAAGCAGAAATTGAACAATTAGAAGGAACAAATAAACAACATTTTTTAAACCCTAATGCTAAAAGAATTAATAAATCATTAGGAGATTTAGTTGGTATTACTGGCTTTGGCTTTCATATTATTGAAATACCACCTGGATGTGAATCAACTGAATACCACATGCATTATCATGAAGATGAATGTACTTATGTACTAGAAGGTAGTGGCATTGTGATTATTGGAGATGAAAAGCATGAAATTGCTGAAGGCGATTTTATCGGTTATAAACACGCATCAAAAGCACATACAATGATTAACACAGGCAATATCCCTTTAAAGTGTATTGTCGTTGGTAATCGCTATGAACAGGATGTTTGTGATTACCCTAAATTAAATAAACGCTTATACCGCAACAATCAGACAGGCTGGAATCTTGTTGATATAAATAATATTCAAACAGCCACAGCAGGAAAAAAATAATATAATTTATTTATATACGTGGCTTGTATCCTTATTACTTTCTTGGTTGGACTGTTGCTGATAAAAGGGGTTAGATGCTAAATTCGTCGCTTTACGACTATTTATTAAGCGCTTTTTAACTTCCTTAATATTATCATGGCGACTGCTATAGGATTTACCGGTTTGTTTATCATAATAAAATCTTTCTGTTGACTTCCCTTTTTTAGTACGAATCTCATAGATATCATTACCTAAGTGCGACCTTGAGCCAACAGTACCTTCTCGCTTTATCCTTTGTTGAGCATCCGAAAAATCTTTAGCATCAACACTAGTTGTCTTTACTTTTTTAGCTTGGCCTTTCTCACCCCAGTCATGTTTTTTACGTTTAGGTGGTGGATAAGCTTTTATAAAAGGCGTTACACTTGATAATATTTCATCGGTTACGTTTTCTAAGGTTTTTGCTTCTAATTGGGCTTCCTTAGCACATTTACTATAGTTAAGATGTTTCCCTGTCATATGACTACTCTTTTTATCTAATTTCGATTGAGCTTTTTTTTGCTTACTTTCTAATAAATTTAGCGGCTTATTTATTCTTTGCAAATTTATTTTTGCTGCATTTTGACGCTCTTGAAATAGCATAGAAAAGAATTGACTAGTCACCTCATAATAATAGCGTATATTTTCTGCAATAAACCCAAGCATAAATACCCCTTAAGATAAAACTTAAAGTAGGAAACTATTTAATATTATTTCTTAAAATTCACCATTCGCCCTAAAGATATTAAGGCTTTTTTGCGGATTTCTTCAGGAACGTCAATTTCATTTGTTTCATTTTCTAACGCGCAAGCTAGATTTAATAACCCATTTAGTGCCATCCATGGGCATCGAGCACAACTTTTACAAGTTGCTCCATGGCCTGCAGTTGGAGATTCAATAAATCGTTTATGTGGATTTGCTTGTATCATTTTATAGAAAATTCCACGATCTGTTGCAACAATAAACTCAGAATTATCTAAAGTTTTAGAGGCATTTAATAACTGAGACGTTGAACCAACTACATCAGCTAATGCTACAACAGCTTCAGGAGATTCAGGATGAACTAATACTGCTGCATCAGGATGTGCTTTTTTAAGATCAGCTAAAGCATTTGCTCTAAATTCATCGTGCACAATACAAGCACCATTCCAAAGTACCATATCAGCGCCTGTTTGATCAGCAATATACTTACCTAAATACTTATCAGGTCCCCATAGAATTTTATGACCTTCACTGTCAAGGTAATCAATTACTTCTAGTGCAATACTTGATGTAACCACCCAATCAGCACTTGCCTTAACAGCTGCAGATGTATTTGCATAAACGACAACCGTCCGATCTGGATGCTGATCAATAAATGCCTGAAACTCATCTGGACGACAAGAAATATCCAGACTACATTCACTGTCTAATGCTGGCATAATTACCTTTTTTTCCGGTGCTAAAATCTTAGCACTTTCACCCATAAAGCGCACACCAGCAACAACTAAAATATCCGCCTTATGATTAGCACCATATTTTGCCATCTCAAATGAATCACCAACAAGACCACCTGTTTCTTCAGCTAATCTTTGAATTTCACCATCAACATAGTAATGCGCAATTAAAACCGCATTTTTCTCTTTAAGTAGTTGTTTAATCTTATTACGATAAAGTTCTTTTTCACTTTCATCTGGATGAACTTTTCTCGATTTAGGCCATGATAGATCGACTCGAGTATCAAACTCACCTGATTTTAACATGTATCATCTCCCCTATTTCAATCAAGCTAGAGAGGTCAATTTTTCTAACTGTTGATCAATACTTTCTTGTTTTATTTGTGCTAATTTTAATTTTTCTTTTTCTTTTTCAACGACAATTTCAGGCGCATTAGCGATAAACTTTTCATTGGATAACTTACCGTTAAGTCTTGCTAATTCTTTTAATACTTTATCCCGTTCATTCATCAAACGATCCGTTTCAGCTTTAACATCAATTAAGCCCGCTAATGGGATATGTAACTCGAGCTTACCAACTAACCCTGAAGCAGAAGCCTCAATTTCTTCATCAGTCTCAGCAAAGTGAATATTGTCAATTTTAGCTAATGATTTAATTAAATATTCATTAATCTCAGCATAAGCTTTATCCATTTCAGAAGCACCTTTAAATACTAATGAAATCGATTTTGATGGTTTAACATTCATTTGTGCACGTATGGTTCGAATTTCAGTAACAACACGTTTTAGCCAATGAATGACTTTATCTGCATCCTCATCAACTAACTCATTTTGATAGTATGGGTATTTCTGTTGAATCAAATTACCGGATACTATCTCTGTTAACGGCTTAAACTGCTGCCAAATTTCTTCAGTAATAAAAGGAATCACAGGATGCAATAAGCGAAGTGATTGCTCTAAAATATAAACCAAGGTATATCGTATAGATTCTTTATCTTTTTCCGTCACACTATCTGAATTTAAACTTGTTTTAGCTAACTCAACATACCAATCACAATATTGATTCCAAATAAATTCATATAAAACTTGTGCTAATAGATCAAATCGGTACTGAGCAATATGTCGATGTGCTTCTGCTACTACTTCATTAAATTTGTGCCAAATCCATCGCTCACAAATACCTAGTTTCATTGCTGTATTTTTCTTAGCAATGGTTTTTGACTCGACATTCATCATAACAAAACGAGCAGCATTCCAAAGCTTATTACAGAAATTACGATAACCTTCCATTCGGTTGACATTAAAATTAATATCTCGAGAAGTTGATGCTAATGCTGTAAATGTAAAACGTAGTGCATCTGTACCATAGGCATCAATACCTTCAGGAAATTCCCGTCTTGTTGCTTTTTCTACTTTTGTTTTTAATTGCGGCTGCATCATACCAAAGGTACGTTTTTCAACCAATTGATCTAAATCAATACCATCAATCAAATCTACTGGATCTAATACATTACCTTTTGACTTTGACATTTTTTTGCCTTCGCTATCACGAATAAGGCCTGTAATATATACCGTATCAAATGGTACATCATCCATAAATTTCAAGCCCATCATAACCATTCTGGCAATCCAAAAGAAAATAATATCAAAACCACTAACTAATACATTTGTAGGATAATACTTCTTTAAGTCTTCTGTTCTGTTTGGCCAACCAAGCGTCGAAAAAGGCCAAAGGGCTGAAGAAAACCAAGTATCTAAAACATCATGATCTTGTGTTAATATTTCTTCTGGTGAAATTGCATATTTTTTACGCACCTCTTCTTCATTGGATGCGACATAAACATTACCTTGGCTATCATACCATGCTGGAATTTGATGCCCCCACCATAGCTGACGTGATATACACCAATCTTGGATGTTATTCATCCATTCAAAATAAGTGTTCTGCCAATTTTGTGGTACAAATTTAACTTTGCCATTTTTAACCACATCGATTGCAGGTTTAGCCAATCCATCCATTTTCATAAACCACTGATCCGTTAAAAATGGTTCAATCACTTCACCACTTCGATCACCTCTTGGTACTTTTAATACATGTGGTTTAACTTGATCTAATAAATCGATTGCCTCTAAATCTTCAACGATGCGTTTTCTTGCTTCAAAACGCCCAAGACCTTGGTATACCTTCGGTGCATTTTCATTAATTTTGGCGTCTTTTGTTAAAATATTAAATAATGTTAAATCGTGACGCATACCGACTTCATAGTCATTAAAATCATGTGCTGGCGTTATTTTTACACAGCCTGTACCAAAGTCTTTTTCAACGTAGTCATCCGCAATAATTGGAATTTGGCGATCACATAAAGGAAGCTCAACCATTTGACCAATTAAATGTTGATAACGCTCATCTTCTGGGTGTACGGCAATCGCCATATCACCTAGCATGGTTTCAGGACGCGTTGTTGCAACAGTTAAATGACCTTCACCATTAACTAATGGATAACGTATATGCCATAAAAAACCCTCTTCTTCTTCAGAGATAACTTCTAAATCAGAAATCGCTGTTAAAAATTTAGGATCCCAGTTAACCAAACGCTTACCACGATAGATTGTCCCTTCTTCATATAAGCGAATAAATACTTCTTTCACTGCATCTGATAAGCCTTCATCCATCGTAAAACGTTCACGATTCCAATCTGCTGAAGCACCAATACGTTTCATTTGATTAGAAATTTGATTACCTGATTGAGCTTTCCACTGCCATATTTTCTCAATAAATGCTTCTCGTCCTAAATCATGACGACTCTTACCCTCTTGAGCTAACTGACGCTCAACAACCATTTGAGTTGCAATACCTGCATGATCCGTACCAACTTGCCATAATGCATCATCACCCATCATACGATGATAGCGTATTAATAAATCCATCAATGTTTGCTGAAAACCATGCCCCATATGTAATGTACCTGTTACATTAGGTGGTGGTAACATAATGGTGTATGTCACACCATCTGATTTTCCAGCTTGAAAATTACCTTCTTTTTCCCATTGATCATACCACTTTTTTTCAATTGCTTTTGGCTGATAGTTTTTATCCATTTATATAATCTCTTTTAAAAATTTTATTCAAAATGACTAAAGCATGTTTATAGCACTATTATTAATCGCTACTACTAATCAAGTTTATGTACATCAACTTTAAAGCCACGCTTTTTATAATCTTTAAAATTATTTCGCGATGATTCTAACACAGTTTTATCTTGATCAACAATTTCCAAAACTCGAAATGTTTCATTTAAGGGCCAATGTTGGCTTAATGACTTATTTTGAAGCTTAACAATAATATGGCAGTCAGTATTTATTTCTACTTCATCTGTTGTCAATATCACAGGTACGTTAGCTGTTTTATCTGTAATTTCATCAATTGGTAGGTGTGCAATAAAGCTACTGTCTTTAAATGACCATAATAACTGATCTAATGCTTCAAGCATTTGATAGTTATGACACAATACAATAAGCCGACTCTGACTTTGTAGTACTTTTTCTATCAAACGACAACAAAATATTAATCGCTCTTTCTCTGTACTGGTCGATAGGATATAAAAATCAACCTGCATTTATTCAACCTCTCAGCCGTATTTTGGGTAATTGATAAGAAACCGCACAATAAATACCAACAATGAGCATCACAGCCCAAAACCAAAAACTGATACTTAAATGGCTTAAGCCCAATATTTGACTAAAAATTGCAGCCCAAAATACAAAACTTGCATTAAACGTTGTACCTAAGGCTGCGCCAATACGTTTAATTGTATGATAATATAAGATGTAAGAAAATGATGCACTAACAATACAAGAAAGAATTAATAAAGGCCAATGCATTTCTCTAAAGGTATCAAGCACATAATAGCGCCATGAAATCAATAATATAAAAAGTATAATCAAATACGAAACTGCTGAAGCTAATTGACGAATAGCTAATAACCACATGGGTTTTAAATTTGTTTTCATATGCACCCACGCAAATAATACACTCTCCATTCCCCAACCAAGCATTGCAATTGATGCAAAGGTCATGCCAAGCCCAATATGATGTGCATCTGTCTCAGCGCCACTTACGGATATCATAATAACTGCAAATACACTTAAAATAATGCCAATGACTTTTAAATAGGTAATTCGCTCACGTATTAAAAAAAATGATAATATTAATGCAACAATAGGATAACAAGAAGTAATGACACCGGCATAAACAGGCCCTGCATAACTAATACCTAATATTCCTGCAACCATACCTAAAGGACCCGCACAGAGTGCGGCAATAATAATGACAATCGTTGCACGTTGCATCTGCTTTATCTGAGAGATAACCTCACGCTTAGCTGTATAGTAACTTAAAATACCAATCGATGAACCTGCATCTTGCAGAAATGCTAATCCCAATGAAAAAATCACCACTGACTTTAATAAACCAATATCAATATGCAAACTAAATAAATTAGTCAACACATCATTTAAGCCCCATAATAAGCCAGATAATATCCCTAATATAACACCCAGTCTCATTTAAGCTGGTATTCCATAATTATGCTTAACATAATCATCGACGATCATTTTGAATTCTGATGCTATACCATCGCCACGCAATGTATGTGCTTTTTTGCCATCTACAAAAACCGGCGCAACTGGCGCTTCGCCACTTCCTGGTAAAGAAATCCCAATATTGGCATGCTTACTCTCACCTGGGCCATTAACAACACAACCCATCACAGCAACTTTCATATTTTCAACGCCCGGATAATCAGCTTTCCAAACGGGCATTTGATCACGCAGATAAGTTTGAATTTGATCTGCTAACTCTCTAAAGAAACTACTACTTGTTCGGCCGCACCCTGGACATGATGTTACCATCGGTGTAAATGCTCTTAAACCCATTGTCTGAAGTATTTCTTGGCAAACTAGTACTTCTTTTGTTCTGACACCACCTGGTTCTGGTGTTAATGATGCTCTAATTGTATCACCAATGCCTTTTTGCAATAAAACACCCAAACTAATTGCTGTTGCAACAACTGCTTTAACACCCATTCCAGCTTCTGTTAAACCAAGATGCAATGGATAGTCACAACGTGTTGCAATATTTTCATAAACTGCAATCAGATCTTCTACACCACTGACTTTACAAGATAAGATAATTTTATCATGCTTTAAGCCTAGCGATTCAGCATATTCAGCACTATCTAATGCTGAGCGAATTAAGGCTTCATATAGTACTTGTTGATTCGTAAGCTTAAAACCATTTTTTGCATTCTCATCCATTAGCTGAGCTAATAATGCTTGATCTAAACTCCCCCAATTTGTACCAATTCTTACTGGCTTATCATGCTCAATGGCACAACGAATAATTTCAGCAAACTGATTATCTCTTTTTTTACCGAAGCCAACATTTCCTGGATTAATTCTATATTTTGATAAACTAGAAGCACACTCTGGATTAGCTTTAAGTAGTGTATGGCCATTATAGTGAAAATCACCAACTAATGGTACATGACAACCTTGATCTAATAATGCTTTTTTTATTAATGGTACAGCTTTTGCAGCTTTATCATTATTAACAGTAATACGAACAATTTCACTACCAGCGTGATATAAGGCTAAAATTTGTTTAACTGTTTTTTCAATATCTTCAGTTGGTGTATCTGTCATCGACTGAACAACCACAGGCGCATTTGCACCAATCGTTATATGATCAACCTTAACTGCAATTGATTTACGCATAATCTTTACCATGAATCATTTTTTCATTAATTAAATTTTCTAACTTCACTGTATCTATTGCAAAGTTTCGTATACCTTGAGCAAGCTTTTCAGTTGCCATTGCAGATTCATTTAATGCCCAACGAAATTGAGCTTCACTGACATCAATCTTTTCAATTGAACGATCGATCAAATCTTTAGATAAATGCTTCTCAAGCTGACCATTATCTGCCTCTAGCTCTGATAATAACTCAGGTGAAATCGTAAGCGCATCACAACCACTTAATGCTTCCACTTGCTTAACATGACGAAAACTTGCACCCATTACTGTTGTTGTATAATCAAACGCTTTAAAATAATTATAAATTGCCTTCACTGATTGGACACCTTCATCTTCATCAACAGGTGGAAAATCTGTTTGATTCAGTGCTTGTTTATACCAGTCAGTAATCCTACCGACAAAAGGCGAAATTAATGTAACACCTGCTTGAGCACATCTAACCGCTTGAGCAATATGAAAAATTAAAGTTAAGTTACAATGAATACCTTCTTTTTCAAGCATTTCTGCTGCTTGTATTCCTTCCCATGTTGCTGCAATTTTAATTAAGATACGTTCACGTGATATACCATGATTCTCATACAATTGAATTAGTCGCTTAGCTGCTTGAATTGTTTTATTTGTGTCAAAAGATAATCTCGCATCAACCTCAGTTGAGACCCTACCTGGAACTATTTTTAGAATTTCAATGCCAAAATTAACAGCCAAATGATATAAAATAGCTTCTAGTCGCTCATTAGCACCTAAGTGATTGGTTTCTTCTAAAGTATGCTTTAAAATATCTTGATATTGTGGCATTGCTGCTGCTTTTAACAATAAAGAAGGATTTGTTGTTGCATCTTCTGGTTTATGCAATTTGATTTTTTCAATATCTCCTGTATCTGCAACAACTTTAGTCATTTTTCGCAAACTATCTAGTTTTGTCATCTTAAACGCTCTCATCTTTTTGCAATTTAATTACGCTAATAGCCTATCATGATTAAAATGGATGTAAACCCGCGTAAACTTGAGTTTACAAAATTAGATTTAAATTAAATAAATTTTAAAACCTTTAAAATAAAAAAACCGCATTGATTAATGCGGTTTTCAAATCAAAAATTTAACTAGAAATTTAAAAAATGTATTAATTTAGAGCATTCCATAATGCGATAGCTTTTTACGAAATGTTCCACGATTAAGACCTAAAACACTTGCAGCACGGCTCTGATTATTACCAGTATACTCCATTGTTGCTTCAATTAAAGGCAACTCAACTTCACTCATAACTAATTCATATACCTGACTTGGACTCATACCTTCTTCAGCCATACTTTTAAAATAGTTTGTTACAACTTCTTTAATATACTCTGCCATAGGCAAAGCTTCTTGTGATGCATTTTCTTGTTTTGCACCGTAATGCATTGTTGCAGGCATTGATTATCCCTCTACATTTTCATTTTTGGTTAAACATTGTACAAATTTAGTATTCTGGTTGGTTATTCTAAAGCCAGCTAATAAAAAAAGCAAGAATTTGTGGTAAAATATGATAAATAGCGTAAAATGACTGTAAATACTCTATCTTAAACTGTAAAAATTTAAAAGAAAATCAAACTAGATGACAACCCCATGAATGATAAATTTACACCTAATGGACGCAAAAAATTAAGTCTTTGCACACCAAGAAAAAATCAAAAAAACCAACCAAATAAATATCAAAGTGCAAAAAAAGAGCAACAGCCCCAAAAGTCAATGGGCAGCAAAGATGATCAACTAAACTGGCTGTATAAACAAAAAGAACGCCTAAATCAACAAATTATGCAAATCGAGCGCCGCTTGATCTTTGGCTTTAGTGAGCCATTACAAAATCATTGCTACGAGCTAAAGCGTAAAGATATGTTATTATCATGCAAAATCTCTGAAATTTTAATACAAAAACTACATTAAGCTCGAGGATGATGTAACTGATATAGCTTTTGCAACCTTGCTTTCGCCACATGCGTATAAATCGTTGTCGTTGATATATTTGCATGTCCTAACAATAATTGCACCGACCTTAGATCAGCACCATGATTCAACAAATGCGTTGCAAATGCATGTCGCAATGTATGCGGTGAGATCTCTATTTGAAGACCAATAGCTTTAACATAAGCTTTAATACGATACCAAAAGGCTTGGCGTGTCATTTTACCTCCCTTCTGGCTTAAAAAAACATAATCAGACTGCACCTTTTTAGCTAAGAAATCATTTCTAACTTCCTTAATATAGCGCTCCAACCAATCAAGTGCCCACTGCCCCATTGGCACGATTCTTTCCTTATTACCTTTACCTATGATACGTATGACACCTTGAGATAGACTAACTTGCGATTCTTCTAGTGCAACAAGCTCACTTACTCTAAGCCCTGTAGCATATAAAACTTCAATCATTGCTTTATCTCTAAGACCTATTTCTGTTAATGTATCCGGCGCATCAAGTAATTGTTCAACACAAGCTTCTGAAATAGATGATGGCAATGATTTTTGCAACTTCGGTAATACAATCTGACTTGCAGGATCTTCAGATAAATAGCGCCTATCTAAAGCCCATTGAAAAAATTTTTTTAATGATGAAATAAATCGAGATACCGTGCGATTGGTTAGCTTTTTCTGATAACAAAAATCAAGGTATTTATGAATATCACTAATTTTAACTGCAACTAATTGAGTTTTTTGCTTACTAACAAATTCTAAAAAATGATATAAATCGGATTGATATGATTGTATTGTATTATCACTCAATCCATAAATTGTATGTAAATCTTGAATAAATAACTGAATTAATGAGCGATCGTTATTAAATTGATTACTACCGCCCACAACGATAAAAAAATTATACTTTTTCTTTAATACGTGCAGCTTTACCTGTACGACCTCTTAAGTAGTATAATTTAGCGCGACGTACTTTACCGCGACGAACGACTTTAACTGAGTCGATAATTGGGCTATGTGTTTGGAATACACGCTCAACACCTTCACCACTTGACATTTTACGTACCGTAAAAGATGAATTAATGCCACGATTTTTCATCGCAATAACAACGCCTTCAAATGCCTGAACACGACGTCTGTTACCTTCTTTTACCCAAACATTAACAATGACAGAGTCACCTGCACGAAATTCAGGAATATCATCTCTTAGTTGATTGTCTTCTATCATTTTAACTAAATTATTTTTCATTTAAGTTTCCTCTTTCTTAGCGCTTATTTATCATCTAATTTATTGTTCATATTGCTTTTATACTCATCAAGCAATGTTTTTTCGTATTCCGATAAATAGCGGCGCTCGATTAACTCAGGGCGTTTCTCAAAAGTAAGCCCTAACTTCATCATATCTCGCCAACGTTTAATATCAGCGTGATTTCCACCAGTTAACACATCCGGCACTTTTGTACCTGAAGGTAAAACCCGAGGTCTAGTATAATGCGGACAATCTAAAAGTCCATCAAAAAATGAGTCTTCTTTAGAAGAAAGCGCATGATTTAATACACCTGGGATTAATCTTACTGTCGCATCCATAAATACAGCTGCTGCTAATTCACCACCGGATAAAACATAATCGCCAATTGAAAGCTCATAATCGACATAGTCATCAATTAATCGTTGATCAATACCTTCATAGCGACCACAAAGAATGATGAGACTTGAAATTGCAGCAAATTCACTTGCTATAGAATGCTCCAAAGGCTTACCTTGTGGTGACATATAAACGACAGGCGTTTGTTCACCTAGTACTTTTTTAGCAGCTAGAATTGCTTTTGCTAAAGGTTCATATAACATCACCATACCTGGCCCACCACCAAATGGACGATCATCAATCGTGCGATAATTATCTTCAGTAAAGTCACGTGGATTAAAAAAATGACATTCCAGCAAATTTCTTTCAACTGCACGCGCAGTAACACCATAAGATAAAACCGAGTCAAAAACTTGCGGAAAAATAGAAATAATGCCTAATTTCACTTCAATAATCCTTTTGCCAATGTACAACAATTTGCTTTAAATCAAAGTCAACTGATTTTATATATTGATCAACAAAAGGGATTAAACGCTCAACGCCACCATCATCAACAACAAGCACATCATTAGCGCCCTCAGTTTCAAATAGCTCTATTACAACACCTAAAGCTTCTTGTGATTCATTAATAACACTCAAGCCAATTAAATCAACCCAATAGTATTCATTATCCAATGCTTGAGGTAATGCACTACGTTGAACACCAATTTCAGCATTGGTATAATTTTTTGCTTCTTCTGGTGTTGAAATAGTTGCCAGATGAATTAAGAATTTACCGCCTAATTGATAAATCGCTTCATCTTCTAACTCTAACCACAATGAATCAGGTGTTTTTCGAATAAACCATTTAGGATAATTATTAATCGCATGCTCTGGTGGATTACAGAAAACATTAAGGCGCATATCCCCATCAAGTCCATAGGGCGCGCCTATCTTAGCAATGACAACCATTTTAGCATCATGCTGTGACATAATATAGAATCTACTAAATCAAAAGGTTTTTTATAAATTAAGCGTCAGCTTTAACTGGCTTTGTATCTGCTTTACGCTCTTTTTTAACAATGCCCGCAACTCGATCAGACATCTTAGCACCTTTTGAAACCCAATAATCGATACGATCGAACTCTAAACGTACTTTCTCTTCTAATCCAGAAGCAACTGGATTAAAAAAACCAACACGTTCAATAAAACGACCATCACGAGGGTTACGGCTATCAGCAACGACTACACGATAAAAAGGACGCTTTTTAGAACCGCCACGAGCCAAACGAATAACTACCATACTTCAGTTTCTCCAACTTTATTTTTATATTTTAAAATCTAATGTAAACTTTCTATCAAAGTAAATCTATATCTACTCGGAGCGGAAATTATACGCATTTTCACGACCAATGAAAACATTTTTTGTCAAAAAAATTAACTTTCTTTATAATTTATCTCGCAAAAATATGAAATCTTTTGCTAAAATCTTCAACAAAATATTTACCAATTTTTATTTCATCATTATAATCAACATTATGAAACAATTTAAAATATTAATTTAACAACAGAAAAATATTACGGGAACAGTAAAAATGAATCAAAGATATAAAATCCTATTAGTTGATGATGAGCCTGGAATACGTGAATCACTTCGTAGCTTTCTTGAACGCTATTTATTTGAAGTATTTGAAGCGGCAACTGGCGAAGAAGCACTGGATGTCTTAGATGAACATGAAGTTGACTTAATTTTATTAGATATGATGCTACCTGATATGCATGGTATCGAAATTTGTAAACGCATTAAGAATAAACGTAAAAGTATTCCTATTATTTTCCTAACTGGTGTTACTGATGCAACAGAAACAGTCCTTGGCTTTGAAGCAGGTGCTGATGATTATGTTGAAAAACCATTTAATCCACACGTTCTTTTAGCGCGTATTCGTACCAAATTAAAAAGTGAAAAAACATCAGGTCGTCAAACAGGTATTGATTCATTTGGCGATGTGAATATAGAGGACTTCAACCAAATTCAATTTGGTCGTTGGAGCTACTATCCTAAAAAGTCTTTAGTTACACACCCAGATCACCCTGAAACCTATTTAACAGATAAAGAAAGTGCCTTATTAAAACTACTACTTTCTGACCCTGGAAAAACATTTAGTCGTGATGATATTGCAAGTTATTTAAACCTTTCAAGTCATGGTGATGTTGCTCGCGATGTCAACATTCATGTTCATCGCTTACGCACAAAATTAACACAACGCCATAACGCAGCTTCTCCAATTAAAGCTGTACGCTCACAAGGCTACACTTTAGATTCTTACCTAACCTATGTTTATGACGGCAAAGAATTATCTTGCCTTTGATAGCTAAGACGCATCTGATCTAAGCGCTTAAACGTGCTTAGTGATGCAATAATAAATAAACATATAAATGCTAATGCTGTAACGACCAGAAACCCTAAAACTGATTTTGAATACATAATCAATATTGGTGTTGCAATCCAAATAATTGTCATTAAAAAGCTTGATAATCCAATAGCAATTGGCACAAACGCTCTAATTAATTGTCCTTTAAAAAATAAAATTACATAGTATTGAAAAATAACCAATAACATCGAACACATACCAACTAATACAAACCCGGATATTTTTGCTAGCCACTCTGACTCAATACCTGTAAATACCATTGTAATTAAAATACCAAGTGTAATAATTAGGCTAATGCTTTGCACCAAATAAAAGATAAATTTCTTAGATAACAACCACATTAACAAAGCAGTTATTACAATTACTACAAAAGCTAGCACCATCATAAATACCGCATAGCGAAAATTACCAACAACACGATGTAACCATTCCGCATCATAAACCTTTTGAAGATAAAAAGCCCAAGTTGTTCCCCAGCCTAATGCAATTTGAATCGCTATAACTGCTAGAAAACCTAATTGTAATTGTACTTGCTCTGAGTGATAATTATCTGTTTCAGTTACATAGTGCGTTACATAATACGATGGGTTTGAAATAATTGACTGATCAATCATCCCTAAAAGCCATAATAATAGCACAATAACAACTGCTGAAATTATAAGTGGTGAATAATTTGGCGTTGCTTGAATTAGGATAAAAACAACATCCATCGGATAGAAAAAGCAATATACCGTAAAGACACCTAAAAGAAACGCAACAGCTGCTAATACTGCATATAATTTGCCAGTAATCACTTGAAACAGCCGCACATGATACTCTGCTTTTAAATAGCCAAGACAAAGCCCCATCATTGCACAAATAACAATTAAAGATGTACTACGATAATGCACAAACTCAATTCGCTGAGCAACCAATGTTAAAGCAACCAAAGAAATTGCAATCACTACTGTTGCAATCAGTGCGTAGCGAAATTTAAACCATCGAGCTAAATAACGCTCCCCTGGAATAAAACTACAAAATAAGCTACCTAATGCCATTGAAGGAAAAATAGTTAACTCAAATGGTGAAATTAAGAGATGACGGCCATATAGCGTTACAATAATAAATGCTAACGCATATAAATTGCCAAATAAAAAAACAACCAATAGCCTTAAAAAGTAAATATATTTCATAAAATCCGTTTGTTCATAGTGCATTTTATTTTTCTAGTATTATAGTAACAGTAAGAAAAAAAAACACTGAAACATTAAAATATCAATTGATGGAAAAAAATGGAAAAAACAAAAACACCATTTTATATTAGCTATAACCACTTAACTTACATATGTTTTGTTTTAGTTTTCTTGCAAACAATTTTATTAATTGGCATGCAAGCAAATAACCGTGCAATGGAGGCTGATGCTTTCATTCACCATAACAACCAAATTCTTACAACTATTCAACAAGATTTAAGTGAAATTGATACCAAACATCTTACTGCTAGAGAACTTGGTCGTGAACTAATTAAAGAGATACTACCCAAAGCAAACAAAATAGCACAAACTTTTAATAGTTATTTAACTTGGCAATTTGAACGCTACAATCCTATTATACCGATCAAAGGCGCCCAACAAGCTGACTTTGAAATTACCACCCCACTACAAAACCCTTATCTTTTACAAGTAAATTTCCCTAGACAAAAGTTATCTGTTTTTGTTTCTTTCCATTTAGCGCCTGACCCATACTGGGGTAGTGTTATCGCCTCGATACTACTACTTGTTGCTTTTTTAGTTGTCTGCGCCATCTTTATCCATATTTCAAACTTTAATCTAAAAATGCGTATGACCAAAGGTTTAAGGCAACGTGATTTTAATGAAAAAGTTTCAACAGATCCAACAGATGACTTAATTCGTGAAGTTCAGTCTATTATGGATCAAAAAACACTTATGTTAAGTGCACTATCTCATGATTTAAAATCACCATTAACTGAATTAGAACTCAAACTACATTTACTTGAAGATCAAAGCCTTGCTGAGAGTCTGCTTAAATGTACTGGAGAAATTACACAAATTTCCAAAACCTCATTACAATATGCTAAAGGTTTTAATTTCCTTGAGAAAGAACCTTGTGACTTAGTTGACTTGTTAGAACGTCTAGCAAAAAGTGCAAACACCCCAAAACAGCAAGTTATATTTACCACTGAGTTAGATGAATGTGTCTATCCAATTGAATACTATCTGTTTAAACGCATGATTACCAATCTAATTCATAATGCAAAAAAATATGCCAATAACTCAACGATTTATTTAGGCCAAACCATTGAATCAAAAATCATAATTACTGTCACAGATGATGGTCCTGGCATTCCTAAAGATCAATTAAAGCGATTAGGTCAACCTTTTTATCGAGTCGCTTCAGAAAATAATCAACATATTAAAGGGACAGGACTTGGTTTATCTATTGTCAAACATATTGCACAAATCCACCATATGAAAGTTACTTTTACTAATAGTGAAAACGGTGGACTAGTTGCCACTATTACGGAAATTTAATAGACCGACTACTTACTCTTTGTTATCATAAGGCACATTTTTAAATAACTGTATTTTAAAAAATATAAATATTAGGCCTGTGCACATAAAAATAATAGGAGACTATGCATGGCAAAAGAGATTTTGTTTACCTCTGAATCTGTCTCAGAAGGACACCCTGATAAGATTGCCGATCAAATATCTGATGCAGTACTTGATGCAATCATTGCCAATGACCCACATGCACGTGTTGCTTGTGAAACATTAGTTAAAACTGGCATGGTTTTAGTTGCAGGTGAAATACGTACATCTACTTGGGTTGATATTGAATCTTTAGTTAGAAAAGTAGTCACCGATATTGGCTATACCGACCCTAAAATGGGCTTTGATGGTGATTCATGCGCTGTTATTAATGCCATTGGTAAACAATCACCAGAGATTGCCATTGGTGTTGACAGAGAAGTTGATATGAATCAAGGTGCAGGCGATCAAGGCATCATGTTTGGCTATGCTACCAATGAAACTGAAGCTTTAATGCCTGCTGCAATTTACTATGCACACCAATTGATGAAGCGCCAAGCTTACTTAAGAAAATCAGGTAAAATTAACTGGTTAAGACCTGATGCAAAAAGTCAAATCACATTACGTTATGTAAATGGCAAGCCCGTTGGTATCGATACCGTTGTCTTATCAACACAACACACACCGGATGTTAGCTACGATTTAGTTAAAGAAGGTGTTATTGAAGAAATCATTAAACCTGTATTACCTAAAGAGTGGCTTAATGATGCCATTAAATATTTTGTCAATCCAACAGGACGTTTTGTTATTGGAGGCCCTGAAGGTGATTGCGGGCTTACTGGAAGAAAAATTATCGTTGATACTTATGGTGGTGCTGCTCATCATGGTGGTGGCGCTTTTTCAGGTAAAGACCCATCTAAAGTTGATCGTTCAGCGGCTTACATGGGCCGTTATGTCGCCAAAAATATTGTTGCAGCAGGCCTTGCTGATAAATGTGAAGTACAAGTATCTTATGCCATTGGTGTTGCTGAGCCTACTTCTATCATGATTAATACATTTGGCACAGGTAAAATTAGTGATCATAAAATAGAGAGCTTGGTCAAAGAACATTTTGATTTAAGACCTTATGGTATTACAACAACACTTGATTTACTTAGACCGATCTATCAAAAAACTGCAGCTTATGGCCACTTTGGGCGCGATGAATTTTCTTGGGAGATAACTGATAAGGCTGAACAATTAAAAAATGCAATCTAAAGGCAACGCTATGAAGATTTTAATCATCGGTGCTATGACAGAAGAAATTAAACAGTTTCGTCATCTAACAAATGCTGAGAATGAAAGTAACTTTATTGATATTCCGCATTACCATGGCCATATTAATCAACATGAAACAATTATTTGTCAATCTGGCATTGGTAAGGTAAATGCTGCCGTTACAACTTCAACTATGCTTTATCAATATAAGCCTGACTTAGTAATTAATATTGGTAGCGCCGGTGGCATTGGCAAGCATATTAATATTGCTGATATTATCATTGCTACCGAATTAAGTTACCACGATGTTGATGTCACTGCCTTTGGATATAAAAAAGGTCAAATCCCCAACATGCCAGAGCATTACCAACCGGATACTAAATTAGTTGAAACGATTAAAAACTTAAATCATAGCTTACCAATTAAATTTGGCATGATGCTCTCAGGTGATAGCTTTATTAATTCTAATACGGCAATTCAAGACATCCAATCAAACTTTCCCTATGCACTAGCACTTGATATGGAATCAACAGCCATTGCACAAGTTTGTCATAAATTTAACACCCCCTTTATAATCACTCGGATTATTTCTGATCATGCCGATAATACATCTGATATTGATTTTAAAGCACAGTTAAATACAGTTTCAGAAAAGTTAGCGACCTATTTAACTGAAATGATTGCAAATTTCTAAAGAAATCTGAAAGAATTGTTTAAATTTACTTTTTTCTCAGGCCAGTTTTATCTAAAATTAACTTACCTTAATAAATGACCTTTGGTGAAACTTTAAAACGGATTATATTATGGAACAATACCAAACGATACTAGTTCTAGGCATTATACTTATTTTACTAATTATGATTGATATCTATCGTCGAATTAAACGTAGAAGACTAACTGAGTTTCAACAAAGTCAATCTTATGAACCCACTGATAACTCAAAACAAATGATTCAAGAGTCAACTGAAGATACAACAACAGAATCATTTACAGCACAATATAGTGCGGTAAATAGCGATAATGATATCAACCCATCATCTGATAAAGAAAATATTATCGATTTAGATAGTGAGCGCTCACAAATACAACAAGAAGCAATGGATAAGACTGAAAGTGATGTTAACAATGATGATGAAGCTCAAATAAAATCAACATCATCTAATCCATGGCAAAACGCTTTAAAAGCAACTCGAGAGAAACGTTTTAGACAGTCTGATATTGATGAGCTTCAGCCAGGACAAGTATCATTTGATCTTGATACTGAACATGATCATAGCATGCAAAGCAATCAAACAAGCGAAGACTCTGAAGATAACTTTTTGGTATTCCACATTATTGCACCAAGAGGCTATGTTTTCTATGGTGAAGATTTAGAAACAATCTTTAACTTAAGAAACTATCACTTAAGTGTTCATAATACATATGAATATTTTAGCAATGATGCAGAATTACTTTTAACGGTTATTAACTTAGAAGAGCCTAAAACATTTGGTCAGATTAATGCAATACAGACACCCGGGGTAACACTCTACTGCGACATTAGAAGACTAAAGCAACCAGTTGCTATTTTTAGGGATATTCTATCAGAAGCACACCAGCTAGCTGAGTCATTAGGTGGCACACTAACAAATGACCATCAAAAGCGTTTTACTCAAGCTGATTTCAGTCGTTACATGGCCAAAATCAAACAAGCTCAACATAATCTTTAATTAAGAGAACTCTATGCATACACTAAAACATTTATTAGATAAAAATAGACACTGGGCTAAAACAACCGTGGAGGATGATCCTGAGTTTTTTAGTCGTCTAGCTGATGTTCAAACACCACATTATCTGTGGATTGGCTGCTCTGATAGTCGTGTACCGGCAAACCAGGTGTTGGATTTATTGCCAGGAGAAATATTTGTCCATCGTAATATTGCCAATATTGTTGTTCACTCAGATCTTAATTTTTTATCGGTTCTACAATACGCTGTTGATGTTTTAAAAGTAGAACATATCTTAATTTGCGGTCATTATGGTTGTGGTGGTGTTAAAGCAGCGGTTGATAATGCTTCTTGTGGATTAGTTGAAAACTGGTTAAGGCACATTCAGGATATTCAGTATAAACACCAAACTTTACTCAATCAAATTCTAAAAGAAAATCCTAATATTTCTAAATATGACCTTATGTGTGAACTTAATGTCTTAGAGCAAGCAATTAATATTGCCAAAACCACCATTATCCAGGATGCTTGGAAACGTAACCAGCAAGTCACCATTCATGGCGTTTTATATTCATTATCCGATGGTTTGTTAAAACAGCTGGGCCCAGGCATTAATAATAATGACAAAATCGAAGTCTTTTATCAGCATGCGTTAAATGAAATTCAATAAGTTTAATTTATCTTAATTATTCTACTTTTTAGAAATTATCATCATATTTTTTATAATATTTATTTATTCCACGCTTTGATAAACTCTATTTGTTTGATTATATAATTTATAAAAATAAATGGGGGAGTGCAATAAAATGCCACAAAATAATTATCAATATGGTAAGTTAACACAAAAAGAAATTGATCTTGCTAAAAAGAACGGTCACTTAGTCAGAGTTGATGATAAAGATACAAAAGATAACACTAACCTTGAGATATTAAAAAAATATGTAGATGAAAATAAAGAATATTCTATTGAGAATATTAATATAACCACACCTAATCTACAAAAACATAAAGACTTTCAGTTTATCAAACATCAAAGTAACTTGCCTTTATTTCCACATTTACCAAACCTAAATGACCTAGAGCAAAGAAGAATAGGTGAATGCTTTTTTGATTCTGAAACGATTGGATTCGTAAATTCCAATAGCGTCCAGCTACTCCATATGATGAAAGATAATGCTGATCGCGTTTATGTTAAGCTATATGATTATGATAAAGATGGTAATAAAGTTCCGTATATCTATGATATTGAAAAATCAACCATACAAGGCACTAACCTTATATATAAAAAATTTAACAATCATCAATTATGGGCTGCAATTCTAGAAAAAGCTTATGCAATTCACCAGCAACGAAGGTTTAAAGAAGCAACTACAGATCATAAAAGTGGACTACCTCCTATAAAGGCTCCATTAACATCTTTTATTAATTTTGGATATTCCCATGATGTAGGCAATGCTTTTTTTGAGACTAAAGCTTCTTCTATGATATTCAATGAAGTAAATGATGATGATAATAATTTTCGCCATCCAGCTCTATTCTATCATGAAATTATTTTGAATAAAAATTCTTCAATTATTCACAATGAAATAGAGCAACTAAACAAGTTAAACATTAGTGAAGATAAATCAGAGTTATTTAATAAAATTAAGAACTATTATTCATTAATGCTAGTTGGTGGTGATAACTTCAAAAATAATTTAGAAAGAATAGGAAAAAATTTAGACTCTTTAGAGTCTGATAAACAATTAAAAACTTTTATACAAAAAACTTCCCCTGTTGCTTACAACTGTTTAAAACTTTCAGTAAATCTATATAATCAAAATAATAAAGACAACTCAATAGTAAAAAATGATGAATATACATCTTCACTTGCTCTTTTTTTACAAGAAGCTTTAGCGACTGGCTGTGTTGTTACTTGCTCAACTAAGCAAGATTTTGGAAATAAAATACCAGGGATGCCAGAGCTAATATCAAACGGTATGGCTTCAAGACACGCTTATGCCTTACTTAGTGTACAAACATATATTACGCCGGGCAAAGAATTAACTCCAAATGATATTGCATTAAGGCTTTATAATCCATGGGGAATGTATTCAGCCGAATATAACAATAATAATCAATTAACTTCTGGCATTTTCAGTGACACTAAAAATTCACGAAATGTATTTAATAAAAATCATAAAATTCTTCCTGAGCAACCCAATACAATGAACAGTGGAGCTCCAACAGTTCATATCATTAACAACCAAAGCGATCAAACTCAATTTTATGCTGTATCTGAAATTACTTTAAAGGATTTCCTAGAATATTTTGATCAAGCTAGCATCTCACCTTTGCCTGAAAAATCAGTCTTATGTAATCAACTACTTATTATAACTTCAAGTTGTATGCGTTTAGGATTTCAAAGTGCTGAACTAGCATCTAGTGCTACCTCATTATACAAGTTATTGCTAAGTGATAATGATTTAAATATTCAAGAAACTTTCAATCATGCTAAAAATATATTAAATTCAATCCATAGAACATTTAAAGATACTGAACTAAATATATATACTGCAGATTACTTTTTTAGAGAAATTGCTAAGCTTTCTGGTGACAATATTAATGATACAAACAAGCTAATTAGAGAATTTGCTTCTATTATCAATAAGGTTAGACAAGAAACTCCAGAGACAGGCTATTATGATTTTATTAGTCAATTAAATGATAAAATTTCTAAACTAGATAAAAAATTAACCCCTAAATCTAAAGAATTAATAACAACACTGTGGAATAATAAAATTGCTAAACTACTTCCAACACAACAAATTCTAATAGCAAATCATCAAGAATATAAAAACTTTTTAGATAACCTACTATGTTTTCTAACTGACGATTTAAAATATACTAAAAAATTCTATCCACGTGAAATAAATTCTATTAATGATATTCAAAATTTAATCAAAGAAGTATCAGATTATAATAAAGCAATGATAACATTTAATAATCGTAAAACACCTATCATGGATTTATTTCCTAATCAAAGTACTCTTGTACCTAATGAAAACCATACAACTACTCCTGAGACTGATAAACAAAAATTATCAAAACTTATGGATATGAAAAATGAAATACTCCAACTAATCGAATCTGCAAAAGAAATATTGAAAAACAATAAAAATCCTTTATCAAGTGCAAGCATTAAACTAGATATACTTAAAAATAAAAAAGAAATATTAAATAAAATTGATTTTAACAACTTAGATATTTCTTACAATAATATGCAAGAAATAGCCGATAGCGTTCATAATTTACTGAATTCACCTGGTTACATATCAGGACCATCTAGTGCATTAGTAGAAATATCTCAAGTATTCTATACTAAATTTCTTGAACAAAAGCAAAATATCAATCAAGGGTTTGAGATATCAACCAATAAGACATAAATAACTCACCTAATATACCTAATACACATCCCCATCCTGAGCTTGTAAGACATTAGTCACACCTGCATCGATCATTTCATGTAGTACTCCTAATCTTTCAAACTTATCAGGCGAGTTATAATTTTGAACATGTATTAATACAATCTCTTTTACTTTTGATTCATCTTGTACTTTCTTTAAGTCACTAGGAAACATATGATATGCGCTAATTGATTTAACTTTTTCTTCCACTGTATCACCTCCCCAAGTTGCATATTGAATATTTTCTCTTGTAATACCTTCAATAAATAATACATCTGCATTTTTAGCTGCTTCAACTAAACCTTTAGAGTAATGACCATCACCACCAAAAACAAGAATTCGATTATCTGGTTTAGTGACAAAACGATAAGCATAAGTATGCTTAAGATTACCATGCTTAGTAGGATAAGCAAAGACTTTAACATTATCATCTTCAAAAATTTGTCTCCCTTTAACTCCTGTATCAGGATCAATTGGAATACCTACAGCTGTTGCACCATCAAAATTAGATCGCTGAACACCCACTGATCCTTGAAACATTTCATTTCGATCTACTGCCCAAGCTGCATTGATATGCCCAATCATCAAATCTACACCTTTAGGTCCATAAATTTTTTTATTTGCTCCTGTACCAAATTTAAAAGGATTATCAATAAAAGATGGCAAACCTACTGTATGGTCTTCATGTAAGTGAGTCAAAAACATATACTTTAAATTCTTTAGTGCAAAGACATTAACAAGATCAATATTTCCTTGTGATAAAACCGCTTTAGCCAGCGCTCTCCACCAGCCTTCGCCACAATCTATAAAGTATGGAAAACCATTAACAATAACAACGCTCGCTGGGCCATAACGATAAGGGTTTGGTGTTGGATCACCAGTACCTAAGGTAACTACTTTTGAGCTCTTATCTTTAGGTGATCGATCAAGTGGTGCCCTATTTTCAAAAATTGGCCAATTACCTGGTGCTGTATAGAAGCTCTGCCAAACTGTTGGCTTAACAAAAGGAACGTTAAGTTCATTTCTTTCAGTTGTCGTCTCGCCTAATTTTAAATTTTCTTGCCATGTTGCAGCATGGCTTGATTGCATCATTAATAAAACAAATAGACTAAATAAAATCTTACTTAATTGCATTTTAACATTTACCTTTTACTTAACTATAGCCTATTAATGATATTACAAAATTTGCAATATTATTATAAAAATTTTAATAATATTTATAATATTTTTACTTGACATCTTTATTCTAATGTTTTTTATTTACATAAAGTGTGTCTGGTTATAATATATTTATTATATTAAAACTTAATTATATCGTAATATGGGGTTGTTCTTATGCCAATTCGTCTTAAACAAGATAAATACCAAACTGTTAACCTATCAAGAGACTTAAGTGAAGATGACTACGTTTCAAGCATAGGTGTTATTATGGGTTGTTCAAGCTTTAGCGCAATAGGAATAAATCGTCATGGAGAATATGTTGGACTATTTGGCCATCCAGGTGGTGGCAGCGTTGATGATAGTGAATTAAAAAAATTTATATCTACTATAAAAGAGCAAGGTATTCGTCAATTAAATATTATGGATATTACGTTAGAAAAATATACAGAGCTTAGAGTTAGTGAACCTCAAAGAACTAGAAATGTTATTCAGTGGGCAAATGCTTTAATGGCATCAGATATTATTGATGGCTATAAACTAAGTTCAAAAGTCTCTATTCATGCCGACGCTGTTAGGTATACTAGTTCTGGCATTGTTGCTCAAGCTGGCTGTGTACCTACAGCTATCAAAGCACTACCTGATATTATTACAGGTGATACTAGTCAAATTGATCATTTAAATAATATCAAAGCAATTAAGCCTCAACGACAAGCTAATATTGATACACCACTTCTATATAATGAATATGATCAATCAGATAAAGAACATCAGTGCTGTCAGTGTGTCATATTATAATCAAATACATATTATATTTAACTTATATTGTTAAAATGATAAAATGACTCATAATTTAAAATAGTGATTTAATAGTATGCCTATAGCCATAAAACAAAATGAATACGTAGTGATTAACTTATCATGTGAACTGAGTGAAGATGATTATATATCAACAACAGCTGTACTAACTGGATGCTCTAGCTTTAGCGTAATTGGTATAAATGAAAAAAATGAGTATATTGGTTTATTTGGGCATGCTGGTGGTGGAATTATAGATAGTATAGAGTTAGAGAAGTTCACTACAAGAATCAAAAGTGAGAACATTCGTCAACTAAATATTCTTGATATAACCTTAACAAAGTATGCTGAGCAAAGGGCTAAAGAGCCTTATATGAATGAAAATGCCTTACAATGGGTAAACGAATTATTAGAAAATCAAGTGATTGACGGTTATAAATTAAGCACTAAAATTTCCTCCTATGTGGATGGCGTTAGATATACACAATCTGGTATTATTGCACTACCTACCTGCACACCAAAGGCAATTAAACAATTTCCAGATATATCAAAAGGTAGGATTGATCAAATTGATCACTTAAATGATATAGAAACAGTTAAACCTAAAAAACAAACTAGCACTATAACACCTATTTTAGATCTTAAGCAAAGTCAAAAAGATGAAAAAAGCGGCTGCTGTATTCTTTTATAATAACTAGAATCTTAAATAAAATTCAGTAGTTACAACAATGCCTACATATGAAAACTCTATCCCTACAATACCTCTATAAGTAAAGTCAACATAACCCTGTACAAATGGTAACGCAGGTAAATGACTCGTGAATTCATTCATATCTAAAGTATAACCTGTAATTAAGCCTAGACGATAACCTGCTGTCATATTAACATTTTCACTCACTTGATTTTCATATAAATCACGTGAAAAACCAGCAACATACGCTCTATTATAAAATGAGTTAACTAAAGTTCCAAAAAATATTCCCTTATAAGTACCACCGATAAGTTGATTATTCCAGTTATCATTTTTAATACTTCCAGGACTAAAGTGTAATGTAAACATACCTAAATAGACTGAATTTTGTTGTGGTGTACCTTTAATCCATTCCCACCAACTTTCATCACTTGTTGATTGATCATCGCTTGTATCTTCTGTCGTCGTATCACTCTGAGCTAACTGATTAATTTCTTCTTTTGTTGGCAGTGATGCTATTTGCTCTGAACTATCTGCACTTGTAGTAGTCTGGTTATCAGAAGTGGACTGATTTGATTGAGCAAAAACATTAACCGTTAAAGAAACAATCAAACATGTAATTATTATTATTCTTTTCATTGATTACGCAACCCGGGGTACCTATCATTCAATGCGATAAGATATCAGATAGTGATCAAAAAATCAACAATAAAAAAGAAATATTAGTATTTTTTGAAATATTTATGTCTGATAAATTCAAATACTGCTGGCATGATTGATAAAATAATAATCACAAAAATAACAATCGTGAAATTCTCTTTAACAATAGGTACATTACCAAAGAAGTAACCAGCATATGTAACTACAACAACCCACAAAATAGCACCTGAAAGATTATAAATCATAAATTTACGATAGGACATATCACTTAAGCCCGCAACAAAAGGTGCAAAGGTGCGAATAACAGGAACAAACCTTGCAATTACAATGGCTTTGCCACCATGTCTTTCAAAAAACTCATGTGTCTTATCAATATACTGACGTTTAATCCATTTTTTTTCTAAAATCTTTTCACCAAACCAATGACCAATCCAATAATTACAAGTATCTCCTACAAAAGCTGCAATAATTAACAAAAAGATCAATAGATGAACATTAATATGCGTAAATACAGCAATTGAACCTGCTGCAAATAATAGTGAATCTCCTGGTAAAAATGGCGCAAATACTACACCTGTTTCTAAAAATATAATTAAGAACAATATGCCATAACTCCAGGAGCCAAACTGTTCTACTAATTCTTTCAAGTGCACATTTAAATGCAATACAAAATCAATAATTGATGTTATCCAGTCCACGTATTTTTTTCATCCATTTTTTAGCTTCAAAATAGTTAAAGATCAATTCTATCCTGATTTTGACATAAAATCGAAAAGTTATTTCATTTCTAAGATGACAAATCGATTAAAATTTCGCTACAATAAGCCTTACTGATATAAACTATACAAACTCTTGGCAAGGACTGTCCATGCTACTTTGGCTTACAAACTTTCTCGTTGACTTTTATCGCCCCTTTTATGTATTTAATTATATTACGCTACGTTGTGTACTAGCTGCTGCCACTGCATTGATCCTATCTTTAGTATTCGGCCGACCAATGATTAACTGGCTTAGAAAAATGCAAGTAGGTCAAGTTGTCAGAGAAGAAGGCCCACAAACCCATTTGAAAAAATCAGGAACACCAACAATGGGGGGCGTTTTAATTTTAGTTTCTGTCATTATCTCATCGCTTTTATGGGCCAATTTAGACAATATCTATATCTGGGTATTAATCATAACGTTAATACTATTTGGTGGCATTGGCTTTTTAGATGATTTTCTTAAATTGGTACTTAAGCATCCAAGGGGTTTAAAATCACGCTGGAAATACCTATTACAATCTATTTTTGCTTTAATTGCCGGCATTATTTTATATTTTCATTTTAATCGTTATATGGATTTAAGTATTGCAATTCCATATACCAAGTCACTAGCCATTCCCTTAGGTGCTGTAGGGTTTATTATATTAAGCTATTTTGTCGTTGTCGGTAGCTCTAATGCGGTAAACTTAACCGATGGGCTTGATGGACTTGCTATTGTGCCCATTGGATTAGTAGCTGCTGGTTTAGCTATCTTTGCTTATGCGACGAGCAATGCAACTTTTGCTTATTATTTACACCTAGTTTATATCCCAGGCACCCAAGAAGTTGCCATATTTTTATCTGCTATTTTTGGTGCAAGCTTAGGATTTTTATGGTTTAATGCCCACCCTGCTGATGTATTTATGGGCGATGTTGGTGCCCTTGCGCTAGGCGCTGCATTAGGTGTAGCAGCGATTATTCTACGTCAAGAGTTAATTCTATTTATTATGGGCTTTATATTTGTGATTGAAACTGTTTCTGTTATTTTACAAGTTGGTTCATATAAATTAAGAAAAAAACGTATTTTTAAAATGGCGCCGATCCACCACCACTTCGAACAGCTTGGCCTTAGTGAAACTAAAGTTACCATCCGTTTCTGGATTTTAACCATTTTATTTGTTCTAATTGGTTTAGCTTCATTAAAAATTAAATAGCAATGGGTACCAAATATTGTTACAAAATGGTACACCCTCTCTCTTTATTTCCTGATTGCCTTTGGCTATTAAAAATAAGTTGTGGATTACTTGAGCTGCCTGAATTACTTTCAATTGAATTACTTTCAGCACTGATCGACTGATCTAAGCCAAGTTCTTCTTTTATTTTATCAATAAATGCAAATTCATTCTCTGTATTGAAAGGATATTCTTCTTCACCAGATCTATCAACTGGAATATTTATTACCTGTGAATCTGTATTATATCGTAAAGTTAATTTATTCTTAGTACCAAAATGATCCTTATAAACACCAAATGTTAAATTATCTACAAATGTTTGCATCCTTTCTTTATTTGAAAGATACACACTCTTAAACTCACTTTCTCCTAATCGAGTAAATAATATATAGTGAGCATACATAAATTTCATCTGATCTGTATGACTTAAATTTGCTAACGGCGATAGGTCACTTTGCTCTTCATAACCTTTAATGATCTCTAAAAAGTTTTCAAATTCTGAAACTATTGCTTTTTTAATCGGGATATTGCGAAATAAATCATAGTTAATATTATATAGCTTATCCCACTGGTCTTTATGATTAACCATATCCAGTAATAAGGAAAAACCTGCAACTGTTAATTGACCATCGTTATCTAAATTCATTTTATAGGTTAAAAAAGTAGTAAATTTATCTAATGATTCTTGGTAAGAAGGGTTTGCATGATATGGACTAAAACCATCACGATCGACATTTTCCCAAATTTCTAATGCCCATTTTCTTCCTGTATCATTTCTTAGTATATCTTTGATGTGATTAAGCATCAAATTGTAATGACTTCCATGGACAGATTGTACTTCAGTATGATACTCATCATGATCTGTAACAACTGGCATAGGTGTATAATTATATTCATGGATACCTTGGGTTGTAGGAGCAACACCACTTTGTTCAATACTTATAGCCATAGGTCTATGATAACTACTGACTCCTTTTTCGACATCTGAAATAGACACCTTACCTAGCATTGCTCGAGAAGTACATGCTCCATTAATACCAAATATAGATATTTTACGCGCATCTAAAATACCCAATGATAAATGTACATCTAATTTTTCAATTAACTCTTCTTGAACTTCTTCTATATCTTCTTCTTTACCTTTTTCTTCACCTTCTTCTTTACCTTTTTCTTCACCGCCTCCTTTAACTACTTTATCTATTTGATGTAGTGAGCCTTCTCGCAACATAATATCACCAAGCAATGGGTTTTGCTTATCATTACTTATTGCTTGAGGATCTGGAGTCGCTGTAAAAAACACTTGCTCTGACTTCGGTAACTCTGACATCAATAGTCGAAATCGCTCTATATGTCCATCTGTTATATCAATTCCTCTTCTTTTAGATGTTTCTACAATAATTGGTATTAATATTTCTTTTGCTTCTTTAGTAAATTGATTTTCCTTATCTAATACAGTATAAAAATCTTGCTTATTTTTTACCTGCTGATGCTTTAATACAGTTGTCATTTGCTGTCTAGATATTTTATTTTGTTTAAATAGCCATAAAGCACAAAATGTATATTTATCGTCATTAAGAACTGGTGATTTCCAATTACAATCATTTAAAGCTGACTCGACAGCATCAAGATTATGCTGAGTTAATTTAATGTGTTCAGGTATTGTTACTGTACTTTGATTAAGAAAATCATCAAAGTCATCAGAATGTAAATCACGTCCCTCTAGCTCCTCAGGGGCTTGGTCTTTTGCTAAGGGACTTTTTCTTGGAGTAAATTCTTTTACATCAGACGAAAATTCAACACTCACACCTTCAGGTAATTCAGCAGAGTAAAACCGATTAAAAAACATTTCTAAAGCATCTGAGGCTGTATAGTTTTTATATTCTTCCCCATCAAAATAAACACCAAATGGTGAATTAATATTTTTTTCTGTATCTGGACCTAATCTACCATTATTTAGATTTCCCATATGCAACCCCTTTGAGTAATAGTTAATAAGTATTAATTCTCAACATTATATTTAATCAAATATAACAATTAATTACAATATACATAATAAACTTAATATATTCAATAATTTTTAAAATAAAATATCTCATTATCATCTTCCAAAATGTCTAGCCCATAATAAAACTAAAACTCACATCCATTTCTGGATTTTAACCATTTTATTTGTTCTAATTGGTTTAGCTTCATTAAAAATTAAATAGCAATGAATCAGTTAATAGCAAAACAAACACTGTATTATCAAAATAGACTTATTAACCAAGTTCTTATTTTAGGACTTGGTATTAGTGGTAAGTCTGTTTTTAAATATTTAACTAAAAACTATCATTTGACAGTTTACTACTATGATGAAAACGATCAAATAAACTTAACTAACCAAGCAACAGAAATTAAAGACTTAAGCCAACTATCAGAAATAGATTTAATCATTGCAAGTCCTGGTTTTGATTTAAGAGAAGAGCGTTTTAATCCTATAAAAAAACTAAATTGCCCAATTATTTGTGATATTGAGTTATTTAGTCATATAACGACAAGACCAATCATTGCAATTACTGGATCAAACGGCAAAAGTACAGTTACGAATTTAATTACAAGCTTATTGAATCATTTAAATATTAAAGCTAAAGCTTGTGGTAATATTGGTATTGCAGTATTTGATCTATTAGATAGTGAATGTGATGTATTTATCATTGAAATCTCCAGTTTTCAACTAGATTTAATGCAATCTTTTTCAGCACTCATTGGTATTATCACTAATATTTCAAAAGACCACTTAGATCGTTATAGTGATTACCAAGCTTATAAACAATCTAAGCTCCAATTAGCTAAAAGAGTCAATTATATTATTTGTAATTTAGATTTAATTAGCATAATTACGCACCCTAATATCACTTATTACGATCAGCAAGACCTATTTAAAATAGACAATCAAAATATCACTTATATCAATGACCCAATTGTCTCTATCAATGATATTCATTTAAAAGGCAAACATAACCACCTAAATATTTTAATGTCCTTATTAGCAGTTGAGTATTATTTAAAAATTCAAAATATCACCTATTCAAAGACAATAAAAATGGCTGCTTTTAAAAAGGCTTTAGTCACATTTGAAAATCTACCAAGCCGTTGTCATTTATTTGCAAATTATAATGGCGTTACCTGGATTGATGACTCTAAAGGTACTAATATTGGTGCAACCAAAGCTGCTATTTCTGGACTTTCTAAAAACCAAGCTTCTGAAAAAAATTGTATTTTAATTTTAGGTGGTCTTAGTAAAGGTGGCGATTTTAGTGAATTACAGCCTGAGATTGATCGATATATTAAAATCATTTATCTTTTTGGCCAAGATAAAACATTAATTAAAAAACAGATTAAACATACAAACATTAAACTATATACTACATTAGATGAAATTGTCTTACTCATTAAACAAAATTCAGTTAAAGGTGATGTCATATTATTTTCACCAGCTTGTGCAAGCTTTGATCAGTTTGACAATTATTTACAGCGTGGTCAATATTTTAGGACATTGGTTGAACGAGCCAACACAGCAAAGCAAACGGAATCTTTATAATGACTATCCTAAAACGATGCTTTCGTTACTTTAGAGAGCGTAAATTTACAAAAGTTGAGCGAGTTCGTGCCCCAATCAACTTAAATTTAACGCTTTTTTTTAGCATTTTAATTTTACTTGCTTTTGGTTGGGTCATGGTTACTTCAGCTTCTTTAGTTGAAGCACAGCATGATTATAATAATGCATTTTACTTCTCAATCCGCCAAGGAATTTATGTTATTTTAGGTCTTATTGCAATGGCTGTTGCACTTTTTGTACCTACTGATAACTATGAGAAACTAGGTGGTATTTGGATTATTATATCCCTTATTTTATTAATTGCCGTTTTAATTCCTGGTATTGGTCATGTTGTCAATGGCTCAAGGCGCTGGATTCCACTAGGTTTTACCAATATTCAAGTTTCAGAAGTGGTAAAACTCTGTGGTATTATGTATTTTTCAAGCTATATTGTCCGTCATGGTCGCTATGCTAGAGAAGCGTTCTGGGGTGTTGTTAAGCCATTAGCTTTACTTGCAATTTTGGCCTTCTTTTTACTACTTGAGCCTGATTTTGGTGCCTCAGTCGTTCTATTTACCATTATTTTTGGCATTATGTTTATGGGTGGGGTTAAACTTCGTTGGTTTATTATTTTAGCAGCCATTGGCGCTTTATTAGCCGTCATTTTAGTTTTAAACTCACCCTATCGACTAGAACGAGTAACTGGCTTTCTACACCCTTGGGAAAATCAATATGGTTCTGGCTATCAATTGACCCAAGCTTTAATCGCTTTTGGGCGTGGTGGCTGGTTTGGACTTGGCCTTGGTAATAGTGTGCAAAAATTATTCTACCTACCTGAGGCACATACTGATTTTATCGTTTCAATTATTGCTGAAGAATTTGGTGCGTTGGGTGTATTTGCTTTAATGGGAGTCTATTCAATTGTAATTGCCATTGGCATTAAAATTGCAAGAACTGCACTAACACTTAAACGAGAGTTTGAGTCTTATGTCTCATATGGCGTTGTTTTTTGGCTTGCTTTTCAGGTCTTAGTTAATATCGGTGTAAATACAGGTATTTTGCCAACAAAAGGTTTAACTCTTCCACTAATTAGCTATGGCGGTAGTAGTCTATTAATTATGTGCTATGCTTTAGGCATTTTATTGAGAATTGATTTTGAAAATAAAATACTGCTAGATCAGATAAAACCAACATTCAAAGTACAAAAGCGGCAGTTTTAACACCTATTAAATATCACACTGTAAAAATTAGCTTGCATATAAATTTAATAGACGATAATATATTTATAAATTTAAATATGTAAATATATTGAGATAAATATGAATATAACGATCAATTTTTTAAAAGCTATCGCAGATAAAAACCGGCTATTGATTTTATACTTATTACATAAGAACACACTCTGTGTCTGCGATATACAAAGTGTTATTCCATTAACACAGGGAGCTTTGTCTATCCAACTTAAAAACCTAACGACCATTGGACTACTACAACCATTTAAACAAGGGAAATGGGTATTTTATAAACAAGCAGATAATATCAAACATTCACATTTATCAATATTATTAGAACTTTTTAATGACATTGAACAAGATGAAGTGGTTCAAAGTATGATGGCTAAATTAAACATAACCGAAACTTGTTAAGCGCTTTAAGGATTCTAAAAATGCAAACAAATATCAGAAAACTCGGATTCTTAGATAGATATCTTACACTATGGATATTTTTAGCTATGTCTTTAGGGCTATTGATTAGCTATGTTTCACCCAATATTAAACATTTTATTAGTCAATTTGATATTGGTACTGGTAACTGGTTAATTGGTATTGGATTAATCGTTATGATGTATCCACCATTAGCTAAAGTTAAATTTAAATCGATGCCTGCCGTATTTAAAAACAAACGAATTTTTATCCTATCAATGATACAAAACTGGTTAATCGGGCCAGTTTTAATGTTTATTTTGGCTATTATCTTTTTTCATAACCAACCTCACTTTATGATTGGACTTATTTTAATTGGCTTAGCTCGATGCATTGCAATGGTCATTATTTGGAATGACTTAGCAAAAGGAAATAGAGAATATTGTGCAGCAATTGTTGCATTTAACTCACTATTTCAAATACTATTTTACGCAGCATATGCCTATATTTTTATTACGGTTATACCAAAGCTATTGGGACTTGAGAGTACTGTAATGAATACATCAATGCTCGATGTTGCTCAAAGTGTTGGTATCTATTTAGGCATCCCTTTTCTAGCAGCTATTATTACTCGTATGATATTAATACCAATTAAAGGTGAAAATTGGTATATCAATCAATTTAGCCCTGCTATTTCACCATTAACATTAATTGCACTTTTATATACGATTATTTTAATGTTTTCTACCAAGGGAGATGAAATCATTCATTTACCCTTTCAGGTAATCAAAGTTGCTATTCCATTATTAATTTATTTTCTATTAATGTTCTTTATTTCATTTTTACTATCATACAAATTCAAAGCAAATTATGCGCAATCGGTTTCTTTAAGTTTTACTGCAGCATCAAATAATTTTGAATTAGCTATCGCAGTTGCCATTGCAGTTTTTGGTATTAATTCAGCTGAAGCATTTGTTGGCGTCATAGGCCCACTAGTTGAAGTACCTGTTTTAATTGGATTAGTTAGCGTCTCGTTATGGATTCAACGAAAATTTTATATTAAATGAGTTTTATTAAAATTATGCACTAGCTTTCAGAAGAAGCCTCAAATTTAAAGTGTTCACTTTTTCTAGTCTCTGGCATTTCAAAGATTAATATCAATGTAATAATCGATGCGAAAATTAAATAATAGCAAGGCGCATATTTGGACATAAAAAGTTTAACTAGTAAAAGAGAAATCATTGGTGTTGTACCTGCAAATAAAGCATTACCAATATTATAAGCTGCTGACATACCACTATAACGGTACTCAGTAGGAAAAAGCTCGCTAATGGTTATTTGAAAAGATGCCGTCATTGCCGCAACTAATAACGCAAAAATGCCTTCAGCAATCAGAATTTCAACCATACTGCCATCATTTAGCCAAATAAATAAAGGATATGCCAAAATGAGTAATAGAATAATTGGTACATTAAGCATAACTTTTCTACCCCATAAGTCAGTAAACCATCCAAAAAGAGGTGAAAAAACCGCATAAATAACTGAAACAATCACTGTAATTAACATGACAATATTTACATCTAAATGGCGGGTTTCAATAAAATTATTCGGTAGAAACGTTGCCATCATATAATAAGCTATTCCTATATAGCCAGTTAATGCAAACACCCAAATCAGTGGCATTTTTGGCCCTTTAAATGCTGATAATAAAGGGTTTTTAAGTGATTTTTTAGATTTTTTAACTTCTTCAAATAATGGCGACTCTCGTACTGTATGTTGTAAAAACATGGAAATTAATGCAAAAATAAAACCAATCAAAAATGCAATACGCCAGCCATATTGTAACATTTCATCTCTCGTAAAAATTGTTGATAAAATACCAACAACGACAGCGCTTAAAATAATACCAACCTGCGATGCTGTACTTGCTAATGCTGTTGCAAAACCCCGATATTTTTGTGAAGCATTTTCAGCTAATAGAATCAAAACTCCTGTATATTCACCACCAACAGAAAAACCCTGAAGCATTCTAGCAATAATTAAAATAATCACAGCACCAATACCAAATTGTTCATAAGTTGGCATAACCGTCATGATAAACATGGGAATACTCATCAAGCCAATACTTAATGTAATTGCATAACGTCTACCTAAACGATCACCAATTGAACCTAGTATAAACCCACCTAAAGGCCGCATAAAATAGCTAGCTGCAAATATACCAAATACAGTAATTAAACCAACTGATTGAACATCATTAGGAAAAAATAACACACTTAAATAAGTTGCTAAATAACCATAAAGACTAAACTCAAACCATTCTAATGCCGCGCCTAAGGTTGTTATTAAAGCGGTTTTTTTGGCGCTTACTTGTTTTTTCATTGATTAATTATTACTATTTTCAATATTAACTAAAGTGAGTCTAACAAAAAATGCTTAATTAATTAATGTTTTTCACCTTAAGATAAATATATTTTGATTAATTCTATTATAAAAACCTGTTTGATTAATATTAATTAAAAATACCCTTTCCAATCAACTAGACAAGCTGCATGGTTAATGCTATAACATGCCTCACTAGTACAATTTACAAACAGAATTTATTAATAAAATTTGAGATCTTATGAATAAAGTTAATAAATTATTTCATCTACTTTTTGCATTAGCTGTAAGCTATCAATTGATTTCTGCCCAATGGATGCACGTACGTTTAAAACCTGGGAAAAACTATCCCCAATGGTCATTATGGTTGTTTCAGGGTCATATTTATAGCGGACTATTTGCTGGTATTATGTTATTGTTATATCTGATATATAATATTTCTCAACAAGATAGCCATAAATTAAGTCACCTTTTTCCTTGGTCAAAAAATGGCTTAAAGCTAGTACTTTTAGATTTAGTAAGCTTAGTTAAATTTAAATTTCCTAAAAAACATGATCAAGGTGGTGCTAAAGGCTTTGTCCAAGGCTTAGGCGTACTTTTAGTTTTAAGTGTTGCATTAACTGGCTTTTTATGGTTTACGATTTACTCAATTACTGGTAGTCTGAATAGTCCTACAATTTATATCATAAAAGAAACGCATGAGTATTTAGCTAATACCGTTTGGTTTTATTTGGGTGGGCATGTAGGGATGTTTATATTGCACCTTCTATTTGATAAGAATAGAAAGCTAACAACAAATGCAATAAGTGAATTAACTAAAACATAAGATGAGGGGATCGTAAACTCCATGATGTACAATACTGATGATGTACGTATTACGGGCAAACGTGCATTAATTCCTGCACTTGTAATCATTGAAGAATTACCAATTACTGATAAAGCATCGCAGACAATTTATTTAAGTAGACAAGAAGTTCATAACTGTTTATATGGTGAAGATGATCGTTTAGTTGTTGTTGTTGGGCCTTGCTCAGTTCATGATTTAGATGCGGCATTAGAGTATGGCGAAAAACTACTTCAAGAGTCTAAACGCTTAAATGAAGATTTAGTCATTATCATGCGTACTTATTTTGAGAAACCAAGAACAACTGTTGGCTGGAAAGGCTTTATTAATGATCCTGATTTAAATGATAGCTTTAATATTAATAAAGGCTTACGTCTAGCTCGCCAATTACTATTAGAACTTTCCGATCAAGGCCTACCTTGTGGAACTGAGTTTTTAGATGTGATTAGCCCACAGTATATTGGTGATTTAGTTTCTTGGGGTGCTATTGGCGCACGTACAACAGAAAGTCAAATTCACCGTCAACTTGTTTCAGGTCTATCTTCCCCAGTTGGTTTTAAAAATGCAACTGATGGTAATATTAATATTGCCATTGATGCAATTCATGCTGCACAATCGCCACATCACTTCTTATCAGTTTCGAAAGAAGGTAATACGGCTATTTTCCAAACTGGTGGAAACAAAGATACCCATATCATACTTCGTGGTGGTAAAAGTGGTCCAAACTATGATCGTGATACCATTATCCAATCAACCGAACATCTAGATAAACTTAAGCTTCAACCTCGCTTGATGATTGACTGCAGCCATGGTAATAGTAAAAAAGATTATCGCAACCAACCTAAAGTAGTTGATAGTATTTATGAACATCTTAGTACGCCAGAGACAAAAGATAAAGTATTTGGTGTTATGATTGAAAGCCATTTACTTGAAGGCAATCAATCTATCCATGATAAGCCATTAGTTTATGGTAGAAGTATTACAGATGCTTGCGTGTCATGGGATATGACTGTTGAGATGCTTGAAAAACTTGCCGAAGGTGTTAGAGCACGACGCAAGCTATAAAAAATAAAACAAAATAAGGTTAATTAATGAAACCCTATGCTCAATCTTTTATTGATATCTCATTAGAAAAAAATGTACTTAAATTTGGTGAGTTTACACTTAAATCTGGCAGAAAAAGCCCTTATTTTTTTAATGCTGGGCTTTTCAATGATGGTGAAGCTTTATTTGAAATTGCTGACTGTTATGCACAAAGGTTATTAGAAAGTAAGCTTGAGTTTGATATACTTTTTGGCCCAGCTTATAAAGGCATCCCATTAGTTAGTGCCATCTCTGTTGTACTTGCTTCAAAATATAATAAAAACGTTGGCTTTGCTTTTAATCGCAAAGAGAAAAAAGATCATGGTGAAGGTGGCAATTTAATTGGTGCTGATATGAATAATAAACGTGTTATTATCGTTGATGATTTAATTACAGCAGGCACTGCAATTGATGAGAGTATGGCTTTATTAAAGCCAGTTAATGCTAATGTAACTGGCATTTTATTAGCATTAAACCGCCAAGAAGTTGGTAAAGATCTTAATTCATCTGCTGTTAGTCAAATAGAATCTAATTACCAGACACCTGTTTTTAGCATTATCAATTTTGATGATATAATCCATTTTGCTCAATCAAAGCCTGATTTTAAAAGTTACGATCAAGCATTGCTTAGCTATCGTAAGCAATATGGTGTTTAAAACATACCTTTATTTAGTATTATTAACTATTCATTTATCAAAGCATTCACTATGCTTAAATCATCTGCATAAGTCACTTTAATATTTTTTGGTGAGCCAACGACAATCTCAACTAAATGATCACAAGCTTCTAATGCTGAAGCCTCATCAGTTACTTGAATATTTTTCTTTTTACAATGTGCTAATGCATTGAATAAAACATCACATTTCATCGTCTGTGGTGTTAATGCTCGATATAGATTAGAGCGATCGACTGTTTTGATAATTTTCTTATTATTTACCTGTTTAATTGTATCAGCTACCTCAGCAACTAAAATCACCCCCAAAGCCTCATTTAAATTAATTGCTCTATTATTTAAGCGATCAATATCACAAGGATCAACCAAAGGCCTTGCAGCATCATGAACACAAATAAAGTCATTATGCTTGATTTTATCTTTTAAAAATAATAAGCCTTGATAGACTGAATCTGCTCTACTTTGGCCACCTATACAAGTTAAAATAGGTTTTGATGATTGAATCTTTAACTGTTTAAAATCCGTATCTTGAGCACTCAATGCAATAACAACACCATCAATAGACTCTGCTTGTAAAACTGCATGAATTGTCATTTCTAAGATTGTTTGACCAGAGTCAAGTTTTAAATATTGCTTCGGACAATGAGTACCCATTCGTTGGCCAATACCAGCAGCAGGAATAACACACCACATAAAAGTTTAACCTTAATTTTAGTTCTTATTATTATCTTTATCTAACGTAACATTCGGTGATACAAATTGATAATAAACTTCACCATCAGAAATCAAACCTAAATCTTTACGCGCCATTCCTTCAATTACATGGTCATTCTTCCTTAAACTCACCACTTCATCTTCTAATAGCTGATTTCTTAATAAATCTTTTTGATTGTTGGCATTTAATTTAGCATTTTCAACTTTGAGTATTTTTAATTGGCTATAGCCAGTTTCGCTATACCAAAACTCATATTGTAAAGCTAATAAGCAAATCACTAGAAAACTTCCAAATAAGAAATAGCGATTAAAATTAATAAATTTCATCAAAAACATCTACAGTTTGATTGTTAATTTATACAGAAATCTTTTCAAGTGCCTTAAATGCCTTTAAACCAGGATATAGCGCACGATCACCTAATAATGCTTCAATTCTTAAAAGTTGGTTATATTTAGAGACACGATCCGAACGGCATAATGAACCTGTTTTAATTTGTCCTGCATTCGTTGCAACTGCCAAATCTGCAATGGTTGTATCTGATGTCTCACCTGAACGATGTGAAATTACAGCCGTATAGCCATTTTCTTGTGCCATATGAATTGCATCTAGTGTTTCTGTTACAGAGCCAATCTGATTAAGTTTAATCAAAATTGAATTAGCAATACCTTTATCTATACCTTCTTTTAGAATTTTTGTATTGGTAACAAATAAATCATCACCAACTAATTGAATTCGACTACCTAAGCGCTCTGTTAAGAGCTTCCAGCCATGCCAATCATCTTCAGCCATACCATCTTCAATGGTAATAATTGGATATTTATCAACCCAATTTTCCAAATAATCAACAAATGCTTCTGCTGATAACACTCTATTTTCTGAAGCCAAATGATATTGGCCATCTTTATAAAATTCACTACTTGCTAAATCAAGACCAATAAAAATATTTTCTCCTGCAATATACCCTGCTTTCTCAATTGCTTTAATAATCATCTCAACTGCAACTTCGTTTGATGGTAAATTTGGTGCATAACCACCTTCATCACCAACACCAACAACAGGATAACCCTCATCAACTAAAACTGTTTTTAAGGTATGAAAAATTTCAGTACCTGCTTGTAAAGCTCTTGAAAATGAATCAAAGCCAGTTGGAATAATCATAAACTCTTGCATATCAACATTATTATCTGCATGCGCTCCACCATTTAATACATTCATCATTGGTACAGGCATTTGATAAGTTTCACTTGTGCTTGTTAAACTCTGAAATAATTCAACATGATAATCATTAGCTTTTGCTCTTGCTAATGCCATTGATACAGCTAATATTGCATTAGCACCTAAATTACTTTTATTTTCAGTACCATCTAAATCAATCATCACTTGATCAAGCACTTTTTGATTATCTGTATCCATACCTTCTAATTTAGAAGCAATTTGATTATTCACATTACTAACTGCAGTTAATACGCCTTTACCTAAATAACGTTTAGGGTCTTTATCTCTTAATTCTAAAGCCTCACGCACACCTGTTGAAGCACCTGATGGTACTGCAGCGCGACCTGAAATACCATTACTTAATATAACATCCGCTTCAACGGTAGGATTACCTCTTGAGTCAAGAATTTCTCGTGCAATAATTTTTTCAATCTTAGCCATGATTTACGCTCCTAATATAAAAATTCATTTATTATAAATACAAAAAATTTGAATTACGCTTTTTTAACGACTTGATCAATTTGTTGTAACGTCTTTAACAACGCTTCAATTTGATACATCGGCCATGCATTTGGTCCATCACTTAATGCCTTATCTGGATCAGGATGTGTTTCCATAAAAATACCTGCAACGCCCACGGCAGTTGCTGCTTTTGCTAATACTGGTACAAATTCACGTTGCCCACCTGATGAGGTTCCCTGACCTCCAGGTAGTTGAACAGAATGAGTTGCATCAAATACCACAGGACAGCCAGTTTCAGCCATTACAGCTAATGAACGCATATCTGAAACTAGATTATTATAACCGAATGATGCGCCTCTCTCACAGACCATAATTTGTTGATTCCCAGAAGACTTAGCCTTATCAACAACATTCTGCATATCCCACGGTGCTAAAAACTGCCCCTTTTTAATATTAACTGGTATCCCTAAAGAGCATGCTTTTAAAATAAAATTTGTTTGACGGCATAAAAAAGCTGGTGTTTGAATAACATCAACAACACTTGAAACTTCTTCTAGGGGGGAGTCTTCATGTACATCGGTTAAGACTGGTACATTTATCTTACTTTTAACTGTCTCTAAAATTCTTAAACCTTCTTCAACACCAAGCCCACGAAAACTCTTTAAGGAAGAACGATTTGCCTTATCATATGATGATTTATATATAAAATGAATACCTAATTTATCCGTGACTTCTTTTAAATAAGCTGCTGTATCTAATGCTAAAGCTTCACTTTCAACGACACAGGGACCAGCAATTAGAAAAAATGGTTTATCATGACCAACTTCAAATCCACATAATTGCATAATTAACATACCATCTAAGGGTTAAAGATGCCTATATTGTAAAGTAAAAGTGTTAAGAAATAAAATAGAAGTTTTTTAGCTTATTCAATCTAAAATCTTTAATAAAAAGAATACCCATATAATTAACTTTTAATATACGAACAGGGAAATTTACTAGTTATTTTATAGCAAATGTCTGATTATAATACATCTCGAAACTAACGTAAAGGAGATCATTTATGAATCCAAATAACAAACTCAAGTTAGCTAGTACTCTGATAATATCATCTTTTAGTTTATTATTAGCACAGTCATTATACGCTAATCCAACTACAGTTAGTAACCCTACTGCTGTACCTGTAGTTACTCAAAATAAAGCATTTGTTCTAAATAATGGCACTCAAAGCCGTTTTATGCTTAGAGGTATTACCTATCAGCCAGAACAAGATGTTGACCCTATTAGTGATAATAATTTAGCAACAATTAAAAAATTAGTAGGCACACAAGCTAAACCAGGTTTATGGAAACAATTAAATATTAATGCAATCCGTGTTTATCAAGTTGACCCAAATGTCTCACATGATCAAGTAATGAATTTTTTAGCACAGAATGGTATTTATGTCCTTGTTGGTACATCAAACACTCAAGTTGGTATTGCAACATTTAGCCCTCAATATACTGTGGCTTATAAAAATCGTATCGAAGAGATCATTAATGCATTTGGAAAATACCCAAATACTTTAGGGTTTAATATTGGTAATGAAGTAGAATTTCCTGCTGGCAATAATACACTAGCAAATGAAAAGCAAGGCGCTGCAGCAATCAAGTCAGCCATACGTGATGCGCAAAGCTATATTAGTTCAAAACATTTTGGTCGTCAGATTCCTGTTGGTACAGCAATGTTAGATAACCCAAATCCAATGGGAGATCAAGTTGGCACTACAACCATTGCACAGTATTTAGCTTGTAATACTCAAGCTGCTGACGGAACAGAAGTTCATGCTGATTATATGGGTATTAATAACTCTCGCTATGTTGGTCCAGGTGGTGATTTAAATGCTTATAATCAATTAATCAATGACTATCATATTACTCAATACTCAATTCCTGTTATTTTTACGGAATTTGAAGGCCCTGCTAATACAAGTCCACGTGACTGGGCTGATGTTGGACATCTGTTTAAAACTCAAAGTCAATATGAACAATTATCAGGTGGTTTTGGTTATCGATTCTATCAAAAAACTGAAAATCGTGGTTTAATTAATTCTCCAACCAACCTAACACCAACAACTAATGGTGGTTTTGATAATCTTTCAAACCAATATCAAACTGTCTCAAACATTAATTTACCACTCCCTCCACAAGTGACAACTCCGATTGGCTGTCCAGCTAATTTTAATCCATCATTAGTTCAAGCAGGTGGTAATACACCAACAGGTAATACCTCAATTACGGTTGTTAATGCATCACCAGGCTCAAGCGTTACTGTCGTACAAAATGGCAAACCAATTAAAGAGTTATCACCTCAAGGATCTCCTGGTGATTCCGCAACTATCAAAATAGACAACACAAAGCAACTATTATTACAACAACCTGGAACATGGAATGCTGTTTGTCAAGTAGATGCAAATACACTTCACAACGGTTCTGTTGTAAAAGATGATGTCACTTGGGGACCTAATGTTCCTTGTGACGTTCAGTAAAACTAACCTATAGTTTTATCTGAAGATAACAGTGTGTGTTTCCTAAATATATGAAACACACCCCAACCACTTATAATAAATAAAACAAACAAAAGCATTAATACTTGCACATCATAGTTTAATAAATTGTGATAATAACTCTCTTCAATATCTAAAATCGCACCGCTAAATAGTTGCCCAACTTCAGTTACTGCTGTAATGATCATATTTGTCACGGCAATCCCTATACCTGATATTGAAGTATCACAAATCTGATTAAAACATTGCCAAACAATGACTTGAACTGATGAAAATAACCCAAACATAAAAATTAGTAAGGTTAAGTGATGAATAGCTAAATCAGGTAAAAAGCCAATCATTAATATATTAATCAATAGCATAGCTAAAAAAAATGATACGATTTGGTTTAACCACTTTAACTTTGCTACCAAATAAACAATTAATGGCGAACATATTATCCAACCTAATAATAAAACACTAATTAATGTCGCTGCTTGATATTGACTCTTATGAAACATTTGATTAAAAAAATAAACACCATACTGAGATGTAATCACAACCGTTGGTACATAAATACAACCAGCCCATATTGCATTGAGCCAGATTAACTTACTTTTTAATAACTTTAGCATACCCTTTTTTATCGTTTGAATATTTGGTAAAAGCTGATTTTTCGACTTAGTTCTAGGAATCGCTAGCCAAAAAAAACAAGCTAAAGGTATACTTAACAAACCTGATAAAATAAAAATACTTTGCCATAATACGCTATAACTACTAAAAAATACGCTAATTTGTTGCGAAAGAACAGCAGCAATTGTCCCAAGTGAAATAACAACACTTGCAAACAACCCAAAATAACGCCTTGGTAAATATTCATGAGATAATTTTAAAATGCCAACAAAAGCAAATGAAGACCCAAGACCAACTAATAGTCGACTAATCAATGCCAAATAATAATCACCAATTATGAATAATGCACTACCAAATCCGCATATAATTGTTGCTACCATCAAACATTTTCGGCTCCCAAATCTATCAAGTAAAATTCCGGCTGGAATCTGCATAATTAAGTAAGTTAAGTTATAGCTTGATATTAAAAATGAAAAACCTAAATGAGAATTAATATGAAAATAGCTAGTAATTTCATTTTGATAAGCACCAGTTAAAATTCTTAAAAAAAACTCATAACAGTAAAATAAAATCCCAGCGATTAATACCCAACCAGTCCGTTGCAACCAATAAAGTCGATAATAAACACTTAGTTTTGATAACCACACTGTGGCAATTGCTCCAACTCATTGAAGTTAATAATGTTTCATGTAATCAACATCATAACTGAACTATGATAAAACTCAAATAGATTTAGATTTAAAGTTAAATCAATACGCTTGAAACAATCACTCAACATGCTCTAATAAATATTGTTTATAATCCTGTAAAAAAAGCATTAATGAAAGTGTAATTCCAATAAGCATTAATATACCAAATATATAGAATGTATGAATTGAGATTAATGAACAGACAAAAATACCAATACCGCCAGAGCAATATAATGCTAATGAGAAGACACTTGATGCAGCATTATGTCCAGTTTTAATATCTCGATAACCTAAAACACTCACAACAGGAAATATTGCAACAACTGCAAAATTAGCCAATGCACCTGGAATAACCCACCACCAATAAGATAAGTGCGTTTCTAATAATACAAGGCTTAGTATAATGGCGATAATACCACCAGCAACAAACATAATACTACTAATATAAAAAACTGACTTATAGGTTAATTTACTATAAATTAATCTACTCATTAATGGACCTAACATGCCCGGTAATAACATTGGAAATAATATATAACCAATAATATAAGGCTTTAAAGCATAAGCATCAGTTAACCAAAATGGCACTGAAATAAGAACACTTTGTGCGAAGAAGGAAAATATGCCTAATATCAATACATTATTTCTAAATGATTGAATTTTAAAATGCGTAAACATCGTTACTATATTTTTTACAAGTGTACGCTTTTCTACTACTTCTTTTTGTTTTGGAAGCCTAGATGCAATGATAATTAAAATAATCGTTAAAACAGGTAATATATAAAATACACTACGCCAATGGATATGTTCTGCCAAATATCCAGAAATAAATGGTGCAATCCACGCACTAAAATAACCACCAAACATGCCATAAGTTAAAGCCTTTTGAACTAGGCTCTTATCTTTTAAATAAACAAATGGAAAGGTTCTACCAACAACAACAAAAGCAGAAGATAGCGAACAGGCTGCAATGAATAATAATCCAAACATATAAATATTCGTAGAAAACGATAAAATAACATTCAGAATAATAAAAATGATGCCATTAACTAAAATAAACTTTCTTAGCTCAAAGTTATCAATAATGGGCCCCCAAAGCATAGGAAAGCAACCAGATAAGAAAAATGCAATTGAAAATATCTGTTGAATATTTTGACTTGAGGTATCAAAGTAATTAGAAAGTAAAGCAACAATTGGTAATGATACTTTTACCATTGCCCAGTACATGCCAAATAAAATAGGTGGTGTAAATATTATCAATCGTTCATTTTTCATTTTTTTCACTTTAGATTTATTTTTTTGTTAAATTTAATTATAGTTAATTGTCAAAAATTAAGCAGGTCGGCATTATGCCATAAGATTTGCTATAAATTAACCAAAGGTAATTTAATTAAACATATGAGAATACCAAGAATTTATATAGCTGACATATCAGAAAATAATAAGACAATTCAATTAACTAATGAAGTAAATCATTATCTTATTAACGTGCTACGATTAAAAGCCAATCATCCTGTTATCCTATTTAATGGCACTGATGCAGTCGAATTTCATGGTCTAATTACAGAAATATCTAAAAAAAGAACCACCATCGAAATTACTCAAATAATACCTATAAATAACTTGCCACCGATTAATATTCACCTATTACAGGCACTATCAAAAGGTGATCGTTTTGATTATGCCATTCAAAAAGCAACTGAATTAGGTGTTGCTAGTATTACCCCTTTAATTACTGAGCGAGTTGATGTCAAATTATCAGCTGAACGTTTAACAAAAAAAATTCAACACTGGCAAAAGATCGTTATTTCAGCTTGTGAACAATCTAATCGAGTTATTATTCCTAAAATAGAGCAACCACTTGAATTAGCCAAATTTCAAAAACCTTGCGATACTTTAGCATTTATTTTATCACCTTATACTGAAAAAAAATTAAGCCAATATGCGGATAAATCATCTAATAATATTTATATTATTATAGGTCCTGAAGGTGGTTTAACGGATGCTGAAATATTCAATGCTGAAAAACTTGGTATATTTAGTATCAACTTAGGGCCACGTATTTTACGTACTGAAACTGCACCTGTTGCTATGATTAGTTTAATTGAATATCTCTGGGGTGACTTTTAAACCTGGTAAGTAATTTATCTTTTCGATACAATAAGACCACACAAAATAAAGTCTAAGTTTAAAAGATATATTATGAGTCAGTCATTAAGTTATAAAGAAGCTGGTGTTGATATTGATGCTGGTAATACACTTGTTAAACGCATCGGTCAATATGCTAAAGCAACGCATCGAAAAGAAGTTTTAACTGGGCTTGGCGGATTTGGTGCTTTATTTGAATTACCATTAAATAAATATCAAAACCCTGTTTTAGTCTCAGGCACTGATGGCGTTGGCACAAAGCTAAAGCTCGCACTAGAACTTAATAAACATGATTCAATTGGTATTGATTTGGTTGCAATGTGTGTTAATGACTTAATTGTTACAGGTGCTGAGCCTTTATTTTTTCTAGACTATTATGCAACAGGTCAACTCGATGTTGATACGGCTGAGTCAGTGATTAAAGGTATTGCCGAAGGTTGTCATCAAGCAAACTGCTCATTAGTTGGTGGTGAAACGGCTGAGATGCCTGGGATGTACGCTAAAGATGATTATGATTTAGCTGGATTTTGTGTGGGTATTGTTGAAAAAGATGAGATTATATCAGGACAGTATATTCAACCAGGTGATACATTAATTGCACTTAGCTCCTCAGGCATTCACTCAAATGGTTACTCTTTAGTTAGAAAGGTTATCGAGTATTCCGATGCTGATTTATCTGAAACTTTTGAAAACACAACCTTAGGTGAAGCTTTACTAAAACCAACTAGAATCTATGTTAATAGCATTTTAGAATTAATTAAAAAACATACCATTAAAGGTATTGCCCATATTACAGGTGGGGGCATTACCGAAAATTTACCTCGAGTTTTACCTGATTATCTCAATGCTGAAATTGATTTATCTAGCTTTCAATTATCTGGTATTTTTCAATGGTTAAAAGATAAGGGTAATATTGAAACGAATGAAATGTTAAAAACGTTTAATTGTGGCGTTGGCATGATTTTATGTGTTCCAGAAGATGAAGCTTCAGCAATTATTGATACTGCTGCAAGCTTAGGAGAAACTGTTTGGCAAATTGGTCATATTGAGCAATCAGAACAGCAAATACCTGAAGTTATTTATCATTATGACTAAAAAAAAGTTAATTGTTCTAACATCTGGTAATGGCAGCAATCTTCAAGCAATTATTAACCAAATAGAGCAAGGTATTATTTCTGCTAATATTCAAGCTGTTATCTCTAATAAAGATAGTTACTCCTTAACTCGCGCTAAAAATCATCAAATAGCGGCAATTTATTTATCTCACAAAGACTATTCAACTAGAGAAAACTATGATCAAGCATTAATTAAAGCAATCTTACCCTATAAGCCTGATTTTATTATCTTAGCTGGATTTATGCGTATATTAACACCTCACTTTATTCAAGCTTTTAAAAATAAAATCATTAATATTCATCCATCACTATTACCTAAATATAAAGGCTTGCATACGCATAAACAAGCGCTTGAAAATAAAGATAAAGAGCATGGAACATCCGTTCATATCGTTACTGAAGCACTTGATGCTGGTACAGTAATAGCACAAGCAAAGCTTGCAATTAATAAAGATGATACAATTACTTCTCTTGAGAGTCGTATCAAAGAATTAGAGTATCAATTATACCCTGAAGTCATTCGTAGATTATGTAATGATGAGTTAGTGATTTAAAATACTAATATCTTCAACTAAAATATTCATTAAGCACCTTTATAATTAATATATTATAAACTGACAGGCTATTAAATCATGTTTAATGTTATTGATAACGGAAAGTATTTACATATCAGCGTTAGTGGTAAATTAACTCACGAAGATTATATTCAATTTTTGATTCCAACGCTTGAAGATGCCATTACAAAGTATGGAAAACTTCGCCTTTTACTAGAAGTAACTAATTTTAATGGCTGGGAATTACAAGCTGCTTGGGATGACTTTATCACCGGCATTAAACACCGAAAAGATTTTCAAAAAATTGCCATCGTTGGCGAAGATATATGGCAAGAAATGCTTAGTAAATTATTCTCTATATTTGTTTATGCTGATATGAAATATTTTTCTGAAGATGACATGGAACGAGCAATTAACTGGATAAACGATTAGTTTTGATTTTAAAGCTTGATTTTCTTATTAGTTCTACTATAGAATTCATTTATAATTATCATTATTTAATAACTAAAAGGCATACACTGAAGATGAACAACATAGCATAAAACTTAAAACTATGATTTTCACAATGACTCTAATGCTATGAGGTTTACTTTATGCAATTATCACAAACACCTTTAAATCAAATTATTAAAAAAAGCTTTCAAGTTAGTTTATCTGTTGGTATGACACGATTTGTTCAAATGATATCAGCATTCATTGGCATGCTAATGGTTGCTCATCTTGGACATGATCAGTTAGCTGCCAGTGCGCTAATTACACCAATTCAAGCACTAATTTTTGTTATTGGCGCATCATTAATTACAGCTGTTGGTATTTTAGCGGCTAAAGCATTTGGTGCTAAAGAAAATGAAAATGCGGGTAAATGTTTTAGAAATGGTATTGTTATCGCACTTGGTTTAAGCGTTGTTATTGATGTTATTTTATATAATGCAGATAAGATATTACTATGTTTAGGACAGCCCGAATCTTCTGTCATGTTGGCACAGCAATATTTTACTGTATTTATGCTTGCAGCCCCCTTATTTATGTGTGTATTTGTTTTTCAACAGTTTTTAATAGCAGTCGATCGTAAACGATTGATTGTTTTGATGAGTTTTTTAAGTTTAATCGTTACCACCATCTTAGCTTATGGGTTGATTTATGGACACTTTGGCTTACCTAAATTAGGCATATCAGGTCTTGCACTATCTACAACAATTTGGGGGTTATTATCAGTTATTATTTATGCAACTTACCTTTTTAGTAATCCATATTTTTATCAATTTAACCTATTGACAAGCCTTGAGATTATTCAATTATCTCAGATTCAACAGATGCTTAAAATTGGCCTACCTATTGCACTTCAATCAGCAAGTGATATCTTAAGCTTTTTAGCCATTACATTTATGATTGGTTGGTTAGGTAATAATGACCTTGCTATTCAACAAGTTGTTAATCAATATTTCTTATTACTCGTTGTGCCTATTTTAGCGTTATCACAAACAAGCTCAATTTTAGTTGCACAATCTTATGGTGCTAAAAATGTTTCTGATATCAAACGCTATGGAAATACAATTCTAGTTATTGGGCTTTTCTTTGCATTGGTTGTTATGCTTTTATTTACTATCTTCCCTGATAAGCTTATTTTATTTTATGCTGGAACTGATCATGACTTTACACCTGAGTTAATGCATTTAGCAAGTACTATCCTTATTCTAACTGGCTCAAGATTATTTTTAGATACCATTATTGAAGTAAAAGTTGGTAGTCTTCGAGGCATCTTAGATGTTCACTTTCCAATGATTGTAAGCATTATCAACGCTTGGATTATTTGTATTCCTTTAGCTTATATTTTCTGCTTTACATTTAATCTAGGCCTAATTGGCATTAGTATTGCAGGCATTATTATGATGTTTATTGGCGCTGTTATTTTATACTTGCGCTGGGCTTATAAATCTCAAAATATTGTGTGGAAAAGCTAAATTAGTTTAAATTTTTTCTATTCATGCTTTATGAGTAATAAGTTTCATAAAATATCTTATCCTTGATTTACAGCTTTGACTTTGTTATGTTTGATTATTATTTTATATAACTAAAAATAGGGTTGCAAATATGCCATTACTTGATACTGGGGCTAGTACGCTAATATGTACTTCAGATGACAGAAACAATGATATGATAAGAATAGGTGCTTTATTTACGTGTAGTGCTTTAGTAATCAATTACACCAATAAATATGATAATAAAAATTATACTTATGCCCACCACTTACCATCAGGTGATATAACAGATGCAATTCAAATGTTAAGACAAATTAAAGATGAATCAGTTGATGGTACGATATCAGCTTTTTATGGTATTCCAGGGCCTGACCGTGAAACTTATCAACATGATATAGCTACCATACACAATGAACTAAAACTTCAACACATTGATATTCAATGTAATTGTGGTAGTTGGATCCTTGCAAACCCTAAAAATAATACAATTACATTTTCTGGTGAAATTCATCGACATAATAATTATATTTCCCATCAAGAACAGCTAACTCAAAAACAAGAAAAATATCAGAGAATTCAACAACAATTATTACAAACTATTGATAAAGCAGTAGGCTATTTTAAATCTAATAATGACCCTATAAAAGCTCAACTACTAAGTTCATTTAAAGAGGAGCTAAATATAGGTCAATTACCTGTCACAAGATTAGACTTGGTCAAAAATATGTTACAGTTTGAAGAAATTCTTAATCATACAAAAGCAAATGATAATCATTATGTAGGCGTATATGAAGAATTAAAACAACTTAGAACAGGCCTGGGAATGCCACTTTTTCCTGGGATGATTGATGATTATTTAAAAACACGTACACAGCCTATTCTACCTTATAAAGAATATGAAGAAAGTCATTTAAATCAACAGACTTTACATTCTCCAACTCCATCTGAATAAATTAATCTAGGATAATTATTTTATGAAAATAAGCTCAGTAATTTCCGACAAAAATGATAAAAATAACATGAAAAAACAGAGATTTAGTAAAAAAATTGCGAAAATCCTGGTAAATATGATATTGAAAACCATAAACTTAAACCTGAAATGGGAACTTCTGAAATAAGCTTAAATGTCAGCAGATCATGTAATATATCTTTAGCTGATCAAATGTTTGATCAAATAGAAGTTGGCCCACTACTAACATGTGCAGCATTGGTAGTAAAATATACAACTTTAGAAGGTGAATCATTTGTCTACGCTAATCATTTAAACTCAGGAAACCTAAATAACTCTGCTAGGCAACACCTAGAAACAATTGCTAAAAACGTCCAACCTGGTAGTATTCAACCATACTACTATACTGGACATGAAGACTTAGACGACTCAAACATTAGTGACATAGCTGAAATTAATCAATCACTGAAAACTCAAGTTAATATTCAATATAACGATACTGATGGTTGCCCATATGCTGTTGAGATACATAGTGAATTATCAACACTTAATGAAAAATTAATGCAAATTGATCAACCAAATATTAATAACCTACAGGGTGTTTTGATTGATTTAGACAATATTTTACAGAAATTTAATCTCATCATTCCTGATAAAGTCAAAGTTGAATTACTTGATATAAAACTACAGCTTAACCTACCATTTTTGCCCGCTCAAAAACCGGATAGCCCACATTTATTTTATCAGCAGCAAAATATGCATCAAACTTCTGACTCTCAACTTGAAAACTCAAAATGTGTTTAAATTATTAATTTATCAGCAATCTGTTTTTCAGGAATCAATATGTCTAAATAATCTAATGGGCTATTACCACTAGCTTTAAATTTTATTTTAACTATATTTATATATTAGAGGTAATTTAATCATGAAAAAAGTTTTTGTAATTTTTTTTACTGTGTTTTTGTCAATTTTTGTAATTCATTGTCGAGTATTTTCTCATGAAAATGTCACAAATAATTTAATAAAATTACTAGATAGAAAGCCACAATTAAAAATCGCTTTAATCAATTCAATTGCAGAAGCTAAAAAAGTAAACCCAAATAAACAGTCTAATCCTGCTCAAAGCTTAGAAGAGTTTTATGATTATATTGATTTATATATTAATTCAATACCAGGTGATATTTTGCCTGGGACTTTATTTTTGAATAATGGGAAAATTACACGTGATGCTATTAGTCAAAACGTTTTATATTTCTTTTTTTTGCTTAATCAGCCACTCAGCCAGTTAAAAAATCGTGGATATTTCCATAATACTTTACAATATGATCCAGAATTTAGACAATGGTTATATGAACTTAATCAAGCAAAAGCTAATTTTTTGAACTCTAAAAAATCTTGGAGTAATGAATTATACAAACAATTTGTCAATGCCGAGTATTTTAATTTTAATAAAGGCTGGTATGGAAATAAAAATATTTGGCAAACGTTCAATCAATTTTTTTCAAGAAAAATAGTGCCTGGTGCTCGTCCTACCAGTGATCCTAATAATAATAGTATTGTTGTTTCACCTGCCGATTCAACACCTCATGGTGTTTGGAAAATAGATAATCAATCAAATATTAATGTTAAAGATGGCATCCATGTTAAATTTAATAAATATTATAATGTTAAGGGTTTATTAAAGCCTGATAGTAAGTTTAAATATGCTTTCAAAAATGGATTTTTTACTCATGCTTATTTAAGAGTAAATGATTATCACCGTTATCACTTTCCTGTTTCTGGAAAAATAGTTGAGAAAGAGATTATTAGAGAAAATATTTCAATTGATACTTACTGGGATCCCGTCAAAAAAATGTATCGACTAAACAATACATTAGGCTGGCAATTTTCACAAACTCGAGGTTATGTAATTATTGAAACTCAACAGTATGGCTATGTTGCAGTCATCCCGGTTGGCATGGAAAATGTTTCATCTATTATATTCAACCCTAATGTTACGATTGACAGTTATCATAAAAAAGGTGATGAATTGGGTTATTTTCTATTTGGTGGGTCTGATATTATTATGCTTTTTCAAGAAAAAAGTCACTTTCAACTTGCTGATTATATAACAAAAAGTAATGGAAAATTTCGTCATATAATGGCAAATCAAGTTTATGGTGAATTCAAGACTAAATAAAAGTGTACTAGCTAAAACTAAGATTCAAACCTTATAAAAAATTGGTTTATCTATTAAATTAACTGCCCACCTAAATCATAGTCATCAGTTTCAGTAATTTTAACTGTAGTAAACATACCCGGATATAATTGAACATTTGCATCAATATTAACTGCAACAATTCCATCGACCTCAGGTGCGTCTGCTTTGGTTCTGCCAATTAAAATACCTTCTTCTTTATTCACTTCATCAATAATAATTTGCTGACGACTACCAACCTTTTGCCTTAATTTCTCTGCACTAATTTGTGCCTGAACTTGATGAAAACGTGCTAAGCGCTCTTGTTTGATTTCTTCAGGGATATGATCCATTAAATGATTTGCTTTAGCACCATCAACATCAGAATAAGCAAAACAACCAACTCGATCCAATTGAGCCTCATATAAGAAATCTAATAATTCTTCAAACTCAGCATCACTTTCTCCTGGAAATCCAACAATAAAAGTACTACGTATTGCTAATTCTGGACAAATAGCTCGCCAAGCTTTAATCCTATTTAATGTATTCACTGCATTTGCGGGGCGTTTCATGAGTTTTAAAATACGCTGATTGGCATGCTGAAATGGAATATCTAAATAAGGTAGTACTTTTCCTTCCGCCATTAACGGAATAATATGATCGACATGTGGATACGGATAAACATAATGAAAACGTACCCAAATTCCTAATTCACCTAATGCTTTTGCTAAATCAGCTAAACGACTTTGATAAGTTTGATTGCGCCAACTCACTTCTTTATATTTTAAATCAACACCATAAGCACTGGTATCTTGTGAAATTACAAGTAATTCTTTAACGCCTGCTTTTGCTAAACGTTCAGCTTCTTTCATCACATCATCTAATGGACGTGAATCGAGTTTTCCACGCATATCAGGAATAATGCAAAAAGTGCATTTATTATTACACCCTTCAGAGATTTTCAAATACGCATAATGTCTTGGCGTTAATTTAATGCCTTCTTCAGGCACTAATGAATCAAACTGAGCGCGTGCAATTGGAAAATATTCACGTACACTGCCAACAACTTCATCATAAGCATGTGCACCTGTTACACCTAGTACATTTGGATATTGTTCTAATATTGTATTATCCCGTGAACCTAAACAACCTGTTACTAAAACTTTACCATTTTCTCTTAATGCTTCCCCAATTGTATCTAAGGACTCTTTAACTGCATCATTAATAAAACCACAGGTATTAACAACCACCATATCCGCATCTTCATATGAACCAGATATTTGGTAACCATCAACTCGTAACTGTGTCATTATTCGCTCAGAATCTACTAAATTTTTAGGACAGCCAAGGCTTACAAAACCAATCTTCGGTGCAATATTTTGCATAATCACTTCTCTTTATCTTTTTAATACGTATCTAATTATTCAACTATTATTCTGTTTTATAATCAAATTTTATTCTTTTATGCGCTAAAACAGGAAATTGCTGGCGCAACATGTTAAGATAGTTTAAATTAATTTCAGATAAAATAACACCCTCGCCGGTTTCTCTTTTTGCTAAAACCTCACCCCAAGGGTTAATAATCATACTATGACCAAAGGTACGAACTGTATCATTATCATGAAAACCAACCTGATCACTAGCTAACAGATAGCATTGATTTTCAATTGCCCTTGCTCTTAATAAAACCTCCCAATGCTTTTGCCCAGTCGTATAAGTAAACGCAGCTGGTAATAAAATGATTTCAGCTCCTTGATCTGACATTAGCCTAAATATTTCTGGGAATCTTAAATCATAACATATTGCAATTCCTACACGACCAATTGGTGTATCAACAATACAAGGCGCATCACCTTTTAGATAACGTGCTGACTCATTATATGTTTCACCATCACCAATGGTTACATCAAATAAATGCATTTTACGATAGACTGCTCGCCTTTGGCCCTCATTGTCCCACAAAATACAAGTATTATAAGCGCGCTGATTATCATCGTCATCTGCGATTGCTAAAGAACCGCCTGCAATCCATAAGTTATACTTATTCGCCATTTCAGAGATAAAATCTTGAATTCTACCACTACCTAATGGTTCTTTAACTGCTGTAATAAAGTCATTATTTTGTGAAAAACAAGCAAAAAATTCTGGCAATACAACCAACTTTGCACCAGATTCATATGCCTCTATAATATATTCTTTCGCCTTAATTAAGTTTAAACCAATAGATTCTGAAGAAGTCATTTGAATGACAGCAACCTGGTTCATCTACACATTCCCTATTGTGGTTTTTTATGATTATATCAAAACTTAAAAGCTATTTAGTAAAAAATTTCTGCTAACATACAGCGAACACTTCCACCACCAACAGTTTCAATTGTTGGTATATCACAGGGTACACGCACACAATACTTATCAATTACTTCCTTTTGACTTTCTTCTAAAGCATTATCTGCACACTTTGATAATAATAGAAAATGTTGATTTTGATTATTTCTTAGCTCAAGTACATTAGCAGCCATTTGATACATCTGTTTATAGTTTAATTCTATTATTACTTTATCAAGCTTATTTAAAGTTGATTTAACCATTGCACGTTCTTGCTCAGAGTAAATTGCCTCTAAACAGACAAATGCTAGTTTATCCCCAATACTCATCATCACATTGGTATGATAAATTGCTCTATTTTTTTGATCAACACTTGTAAATGCAACCAATTTATAACCAAGCTTGGTAACTACTCGTTCAGCTAACGTAATATCTGCCCTTTCAGATAATGATAAAAAAGCATACTTTTTTGCATGATCAAATACAAAAACACCGGTTCCTTCTAAAGCTGTGTTGTTTGAATTTTCTCTAAAATCAATGACCTTATATTGTTTATTGGTATGCTCTAATAAAGCTTTTTCTAATAATGCTACCTGCACTTCAGCTTGGCGATTGGCTGAAAACATCGGATAAATAAATAAATAAGGTTCATCATCAATTAAGTGCGTACTAAACCAATTATTTGGGAAAATCGCATCCGGTGTTTTTTCTTTTGGTGAAGTTAATACAATCACATCAATACCAACTGCACGTATTTGACTGACCATTTGCTTAAACTCTTTTGTTGCTTTCGCAACAAGATCAGTTTCACCTACATCATGTTGAAACACATTATTTGAAGCGGTTTGCGAATTAAAAGCAAAATGCTTAGGTTCTACCATAACAACAGTATTAGCAATAAAATCCATAGCTAACACCTTACTATACTGATCTAACGAGTGGCATAGACATACATCTAGGCCCACCTCGCCCTCGAGAGAGTTCTGAGCATGGTATTTTATGTACCTTAATTCCAAAATTTTCTAATATTTGATTGGTCTTTTGATTTCTTTGGTAAACAAGTACCTCACCTGGCGCTACTGCTAATGTATTTGCACCATCACTCCATTGCTCCCTAGAGCCAGTAATACTATCTCGTCCACCACAATAAATAATTTGAATATCTTTATCTAATTCTGCAGATAAAATACTTTCGACAGAGCCAGTTAAAAGCCTACAAGTAAGCCCTTTATGATTAGATGGTGTTAACTTATAAACTTTTGTTTCTTCTGCAACACCTTGATGCATGATTAGTTTATTTATATCAACTTGTGTTAATACCGTATCCAAATGCATAAATGCTCGAGAAGATGGTATATGAAATGCCAACACTTTTTTTATTTTATGATGATTTTGATAGTCTAAGTTATAAAAAAGTTCCTGACATAAACATTCAATTGCTTTTGTGTCGGTCCTCTGAGAGACACCAATTGCTAAAGTTGTTTCATCCAACACTAAAATATCACCACCTTCAATTGATGCTTTTGCACTTTTCATATCAAGTAATTTGTTATGTTTATATTGTGGATGGTACTTAAAAATACTTTCAATAAATAGAGTTTCTCGCTGACGAGTCTTAGCAAACATTTTATTTAAAGATACCATATTGCCAAAACTTGTTGCTGGATCTCGAGTAAAATATAAGTTTGGAATTGGCTGTAGCCAAAATAAATCCGTTACATTTACTTGGCCACTTAAACTTGTATCATAATAATCTAACTCGGTTTTTTTAAGGCCTGCCATTAGCTTTTGGCATAATGCTTGACCTGAGTAATCACTTAAATATTCTGTTAATGCATTAATTAATTTTGGTTCGGTAATATTTGATACTTTCAAAAACCGATGAATAAACTCAATATTGAGTGCTTTATCATTTAATACATCACCAACTAATTTTTCTAAATAAACAACATTTACACCCAAATCTTCTAATGTTTGCGCAAATGCATCATGTTCTAATTGCGCATTTTCTAAAAATGGAATGTCATCAAATAATAATTGATCTAACATCTCAGGGGTTAAATTATTTAACTCATCTGCAGGCCTTCTTAATAAAACACACTTCAGTTTTGCAATCTCGCTTGTTATTTGAACATCAATAGGAGATGAAATAGCCTTACTCTCTATACTCTTTACATGAGATGTCATCTGTTTACCTTGTATATCAATAGTCACTTTGTAAGTTCCTTAAAAAGTTTATTGTTTAACGCGTAGAAATGAAAGTTCTATTTTAATTTGTCTAATATTTTGTCAATTTAAAGACAGATTATTGTATGTGAATTTTGATTCTATCTGTAAATGCTTTAAGAGTGAAGGGTTTTGTAAACAAATGTGGTTTCTATATTACTGGTTAATTTTTATGATATTAATTAAAATGAATTCCTATTCAATTGGCTATTCTCTTTTGATACCTCTAGCTCACTATTATGAAACGGGCATGGTGCTTCTTGTTGATTTTCTTTATTATCAATTAAATCAAAAAGTTGCTTAAAAGTATTATCATAGTTTTCTAGTGCGGATGATAAAGAAGCAGTATCTTTAGATATAATAGCTTCTTGTAACTCCTCACAGACTCCAATTAACATTTCGTCAATTAATAAAATTTTTGAAGGGGCTACTTCTTTAATCGCTTCTTTATCTTTGATTAAATCATTTATATTTTCAATGCGAGCTTTTGCTTTTGGTATTAAAAGTGCATTATTATAATCTTCATGATTAATATAGACTTTAGCATTACTATCAATTGCAAAATAACCGACATGATCAGGGTTATCAACTCGGGTAATATTTACATTTAACTTTATATTCCTTATTTCTTGATAAGCTTTAAACCATGGTTCTAAATCATCCAAAATTAAGCTGATATCATAATTATCTCCAATTTGCAGCATAACAGAGACATTATCACCATCAGCTGTAGAGCTTAACATCTCTGCAATTGAACAAGCAAAATATCTACCATCATTATAATAAGATTCATCTGATCCTGCTTTTAAAACAATATTTCTATCTACAGATAACATTTGATTATATTTATTAAGTAAAGGTGTACTATCTTCATTAAAACCATGCTCACTAATTGAATGATGTAATGAAATTTGTTTTACCAGATTATCATTGCTTTTTACAATGATACCAATACCAACACAATAACTAATGGCGTTTGTTTGCAAAATAGCATAACCATTATCAGCACAGTCAACACTAACTACACGCTGACTGCCAGTAAAGCCCTGGCATTTCTCAAGATTATTTGTAACGAACATATTGAATTCCCCCCCACTATTTCTAAAATTCATTTAATATGGTAACATGCTTCACAAAAAATTACAATTTAAATCAATAATTGAACCAAGGTTATAAGTTTATTGTGGAAAAATATCTAAGCTATAAATCATTTCCAATATCTTGTATTTCAGAACGGTTTGTGTTTAAGTAATTTTTATATGTCATATAGGCTGGCTCTGACGACTCTACATTTTTTTGTACATTATTAACAAAACCAAAATTATGTCTTATATTTGATAACTCACCTCTAATTGCCAGATAGGTAGTGGCCTTGCCAAACTTACGCCCAAATAGACCCCGCTTTGTACTAGCAGTTCTCTCAAGCAAATAAAAATACATCGTTAAATTTTTGCTATCATCTTGATCTAAATCATCAATTTTATTAAAAATATAGTCTAATGTTTTATATTTATCTGTATTTTTATAACTCCTATCAGCCATATTTTTCATTGCTTTGGTAGTAGCATTTATTAAAGCAGCTTTTAATGAGCCTTTAAACTGATCTTGTACTTGTGACTGTACTACTTCCACATTACCTACTTCCACATTACCTACTTCCACATTATCTACTACCTCAAGACTTCTTTTATATGCTTCTTTTAATATACCACCATTGCGATGGACTTTCTGTTCAAGTCGATCTAATTTTTGATTGCGCTGTTGCTGCTTTTCACCAATTTTTTCACTAATATCATCTAACTGTGTTTTTATTTCTAACTCTAAATCTTCAACAGAAGTAGTACCTGGCAATGCTACATCTCGTCCTTCATTTGCTAACTTCAAAAGTTTACTTTCATAAGCCATTTTTAAATTAAATGGACAATTATCTAAACGTTGAGAAGCAAATTTTTCTTTAGTTCTTGCATTACCACGTAGCGCTTTAATACCTAAATTACTTTGATTTGCATTAATTGCATCTATGAAATAAAGAGACATTTCACCTGCTTGTAAGGGTGTTCGAATAAATGCTGTTTTACGATTAGTAATACAATTATGAAAAATATTACTTAACACCTCTTCAAACATTTCTGAGTTTGTTTGATATAAATCTTTAAGTCGTGGAAAGTACTCACTATATTCAAACATATCAGAGCTGAAAATTTTATGAAAATCATTTCTATCATGGGGTTTTATCTTATTTGCAGATGTTGAGCTGTATACTTGTTCAGAACCAACCACATACTCATATGCCATATCTTCTAAAAATCTAACTTGATTTTGTAAAATAATATTAGCTTCCTGCTTAATTTCTTTTATTTTATTATATTTACTCTGAAGCTCGTTATATTGATGAGTTAACTCATCTATTTCATGATTTAAACCATCTATTTTACTATTTAGGGAATCAATCTTTATTAATGGCTGATTTATATTTAAACGAGAATTTATTTTTTCTAAAGCATTTTGCCTTAACTTGCTAACATTCTGTTCAATTAAATATTCTGGCATATCTGGATATATTGTTTTTGCCATCATTTTTATAAAATTACTTAATTTATAATCATCAATTCCAACAATATGCTTTAATGTCATTTCTAGTAAAATTAGATTTGGAAGTGTATTTTGATCAACTTCAATATCATTTAACAAATTTTTACAATTATTTTCAAAGTGGTCATATGTTAAGTCTTCAAGTAATAGTAAGTCACTATTACTTGATGGTTTATACCTGACTTCTTCAAGAAATTTTTTCATCCGCGCATTGTAAAAATCTTCTATACCTGAAATATCTCCTGAATATTGATCTTCAATACTACTTCCTATGTTATTAACAGTAAGACAACGGCGAGTAAATGCCACCTGACTCATAATTAAAACACTTTTAAAATTACTTAATAAATCTCGATATAGCATAATGCAACACCTCCATAGTTAAACTATATTCTCAATCCTGTTATATTTAATTTTTATCAGTGTGATTAATTAAAGTCATCTAGTTTTTGAATTTACTTAATTAAAATAGAAATAAAATAATTACTTAAAATTAATAATTTATTGATTAAACATAAAAAAATGGCTGATTATTTTGAAATAATTAAAAATTGGAAAAGTACAGCGAATTTCACTAGACTGTTAAGATTTTATTTTTTTCAATTCTGTTTTTGCTAAATTTGCTGCCTTTGAATTTGGATAATTCTTTATAACCTTATTAAAATAAGATTTCGCTAATTTCGTATTACCCTCGACACGATAAATAGCACCTAGTTGTACTAACGAATCTGGATATTTAACACTCTTAGGATAACGGTCAACAATTCGCTTAAACTTACTTTTGGCTGATGAAATTTTACCATCTGTTAAATAAAGTACACCCATGTAATACAAGCTTTCTGAATAGTGCCTACCATTATAATAACTATTTACATAGTCACTAAAGCCTTTTAATGCACTTTTATATTGACGCTTAAGCATTAAATTATAAGCATTTTCAAATACAACATCTTGAGGGTCTCTAAGCTTTTGTACTTCAACTTTTTTAATTTGCGCACTTAAATCTTTTTGAACGTCAGATAACTTTTGATCATAGATTTTATTTGTTTGTGTAATTTTTTCATCAGTTGTCTGAATCTTATGATTATTTACTTCAATTTGATTACGCAAATTATCGATACTAGATTGATATTGATTATATTTCTCTAGCCGATCCATCAAATAATTAATTTGATTTTCTAATTGCCTGACTTTAGTGTTTAATTGATTCACTTGGTTTTGAAGTTGCTCATTTGTCGCAGCAAATACATTGGTTGATAAGCTTAAACTAACAGCTAATGGTAAGGCTATTTTTTTGATTACTTGATTAATAATCATTGATTAACTAACACCTTCACAAGATTGACCATAGACTAATACATCACGGCGATCTAAATCATAAGCTTTTTTCCAATCACCACCAAAATCATCCGGAGATGCTGCAGGTTTTAACTCACCAAAACTGACTGTACATATCTGATCTTTAGAAACGCCATGTTTAAGTAAATAATCTTTTGCACTATCAGCACGTTTTTGGCCTAGATTTAAATTATAACTCTCGCTACCACGTGGATCAGTATGACCTTCAATGCGTACAATTTGTTTTGGATATTCAACTAAAAAGCTTGCCACTTTATCTAAATTATCTCTGGAGGATTTTTTCAAATAATAACTATTAAATGCAAAATAAACAGTTATAGGCATTTGGCTTAATTTTTGAACCATTTCTGATTTTTGTTGATCCGTATAGTCTTGTGGATCATTGATCATACTATTATATTTAGCTAACTCTTCCCCACTAAATGTTTTACCTTGCTCTCCTAAGCCATGAGATGAGACGCTATTACTACTACCATCTGGCCCATAAGCATTGCCATCTGCATCAACAATTGGCGCACCTTTCTGAGTTGCACACCCTGCTAATAATACAGCTGCCAATACGCCAACTAACTTATTTATTTTCATAGTCATTACTCTAGCTCCTTTATATTTCATATAATCTAAATTTAAAATGCATGTCCTAAAGATTAGCAAAAAAATAGTTCTTCGCCCAATAGTTTAGTCCCATATGATATGAATTATTCATAAGTATGGTGACCATGAAGGCGACTGTACATTACCTTTTGTTGTTGGTAAGTCTATGTGTACCTGCCCATCAAGTGATACCATCGCTAAATTAATCTTTCCATTGGTTAAAGCACGCGTATAAACTACCATCTGTCCATTAGGTGATATACTAGGTGACTTATCTACATTACCACCTGTTAATACTGTGATATCACCATCTTTTAAACTCTGTTTAGCAATATTTAAATCACCCCCTCTTTGTGCTTGATGCATAAAAACAATTGTTTTACCATTTGGAGTGAAGTGTGCATCCATATTTTGCACGCCATCAAATGTTAGTCTTTTAGGATAGCTTTCACCAATTTGAAGTTGATAAATTTGTGGTAAACCACTTCGATTGGACGTAAAAATTAATGATTGACCATCGGGTGAAAAGGCAGGCGATGTATTGATACCAACTGAGGTTAATTTTTCAAGATTATGCTTTTTAAGATTAAATAAATAGATATTTGTATAATAGCTTGTCCCTTTTGATAAAGCTAAAGCCATTAAAGTATCATCTGGCCCAAAAGCAGGTGCGCTATTGATACCTTCAAGATTTGACACTAATTGACGTTTACCCGTTACAATACTAATTCGATAAATTGCCATACGTCCATTAATATAGCTAACATAAGCAATATACTTACCATCAGGTGACCAAGTTGGTGATGCAATTGGAATACCTGTTTGCTTTAATAATACTTGAGGGTTAACACCATCATAATCTGATACAACAAGTTTATACACTGCCTTTTTTTGATCATATGGGTTTAATACTTCAACATAGGTTAGTTTTGTTGAAAAATACCCCTTTGTTCCCGTAACACCTTGATAAATTAAATCACTAATATGATGTGCTAAAGCGCGTAATTGTGATTGGGGAATGTTTTTAAAGGCTTTAGCAATTAATGATCGTCCACCTAATTGGCTAATTAAATAGAAAGAGACATTATAGTGATTATCTTTTGATTGATCGACTTGGCCTAACACAATAAACTCAACACCTGTTTTAGACCATTGAGCTAAATTTAAATCCTTAACATTTGACGTTTTTTGAGGCATCTTAGCCTCTGTTAATAAACTAAAGCGACCTGAATTTGTTAAATCTTTTTTAATAACTCCTAGAACTTCTGATGATTGTGCATTACCACTAAATGGAATAATTGCAATTGGATAAGGGCGGTCAACTCCCTTTTCAATATGAATTGAAATATCAGCAAAACTTTGATTATATGCGAATAAAATCAAAAAAAAGATACTAAGATAAATACTCAGGCGCATTGATTTCATCAATCATTTCCTCCAAAACTTAACGTTATATTTTGAAATTGTTTTTTTAATGTTTCTGACTGTGGCATTGGCAGTTGCTGTGCTTTTTTAACGGCTAAAATTGCTTGTCGATCAAAAATCGCATTACCACTGGATTTATAAATACTGACAGATTGAACATCACCATTTAAGTTTAATGAAATCTTAAGCCACACAACATTATCTTCTGATAGTGATTCAGGGTCCGTCCAATTAGACTGAATTACCTGCTTAATCAATGCCTTATAGCGATCAGCTTCTGTCGCTAAACGTTGTTGATTTTGTGCTTTAATTTGAGCTTGTTTTTGTGCATTATTAGCTTGGGTAATTTGTTGATCAATTCCTGCTAAACCTAGATTTTTAAGTGAGTCTAACTGCTGTTGTTTTTTAGTTTGATCTTCTTTTTGCTTTTTTAATTCATCTTGGCGCTTTTTCTCTGCTAATTGCTTTTTCTTTTGTGCTTCTAATTTTGCTTTAGCCTTAGCTTGTGCTAGAGCTTTTTTACGTTTTTGCTCTTGAAGATATTTTTGACGCTGAATTTGCTTTTGTTTTTGAATCTCTGCCTGACGTTTTTGCTTTTTGATTTGATCTAAACGATTTAGCTCATTATTTACCGCTTTTGAAGAGACAACAGAAGCTTGAACGATTGTTTGATTTGCTACTGGATTAACTGAAATAGAAACCGTACGTTTTTTTTGTGGTTGGTCATTGGTTAAAAATATAACTAATAAAATAGCAGCAATTAAATGCAATATAACAGAAACGAATAATGCAATTGATGATGTTTTACGCGATGAAAACTCAAACTGCAATAATCCTTTATATGAATTGGCAAACTTTTTTTTATGCATCATCATCCGTCATTAACCCAACACTGGGTGCGCCTGCTTTTTGAAGTAATACCATTGCTGAAACTACTTCTCCATAATTAGCATTTTTATCACCACGCACAAATACTTGACGTGAATGATCTTTATTTAATTCCGTTTTGACTCTAAGTAATAATGACTGTGATGTTAAGGGTAGTTTAGGCTGATTTGCAATATTTAAAAAATACTGCCCCTTATTATTGACTGTAATTATCATTGGTTTTTCAGATTTTGGTGGAATCTTTTTAGCCGTTGCTTGTGGTAAATCAACCTTAACACCTTGTGTTAACATCGGTGTTGTAATCATAAAAATAACTAATAAAACAAGCATCACATCAATATAAGGTACAACATTAATATCAGCAGATACCTTACGCTTTGTTCTATGACGTTTCATATAAGCCATATAGTATACATCCTAATTTTTCAATTAACGTTGTGTATGAACCTCACGATGAATAATGCTGCAAAATTCATCTTGAAAGTTCTCAAACTCAGCAACACGAAGATCAATCGAGCGACTTAATCGATTAAAAGCAATCACAGCTGGAATCGCAACAAATAGCCCTAAAGCTGTCGCAATAAGTGCTTCAGCAATATGTGGTGCCACCATTGAAAGTGTTGCTTGCTCTACACCGCCTAGCACAGTAAATGACGCCATAATACCCCAAACTGTACCTAATAAACCAATATATGGCGCAACTGAACCAATGGTTGCTAATAAAGATAATTGATTTTCAAGTCGATCAGCTTCTCTTGTGATTGTCACTCTCATAACACGATTAATACCATCAATAATCGCATCAGCGCCAATACCATTTCGTTTATGTAATTTCATAAATTCCTTAAAACCACTATGAAATACACCAACAATACCTTGTAGTAAACCTTCATTTTTATCTAAATTTTGATATAGCCTACCCATATCAGAACCAGACCAGAAACGCTTTTCAAAATCTCGATCATTTTTTCGATATTGTTTAATTAATAAAGTTCTTTGAATGATAATTGCCCAGCTCCAAATAGAACAAACTAACAATACCAATAAAATGAACTTTACGACTGGGTCTGCACTACCTACCAGATGCCAAATTGACAGATTATTTGTCACGATTTTCTCCAATCCTTATGATTTAAATTTTCTATGCTTATTCTTACGTTTATTATAATCTAAGGCAAGACTTTGGTGGCAAGAAAGTTAGAATATTTATTTGTGAAATGACATATTATTTATGGTTTATATATAACTTTATTAAAATCAACCTATGAAATGATACAACCACTATCCTTATCTTTGTCCTGTGTTTTTTGACCATGCTTAAAAAATAAATCCATCTCATTATCACCTTGAAAAAATGAAGCTTTTTTTGCACAGCCTAATCTTGAATATTCATCTTCACCTGAAGCACGAGCAAATGGGCCATAGCCTTTAACCCAGTTAGACATTTCATTTTTTATATTATTCATATTTTTATCTTTCATACTCATCAAATTTTGTACAAAAATATAAGTTTGCTCTCTACCATGAGCACCATGACCACTATTAAAGTAAAACTGCCCAGAATTGAGATAATCATATGCACAATTTAAAGCTTCTAACAAAACATCATTATTTTTAATAGCTTCAATATTTGCTGCAATAGTTAAATTTAGATCTGGCGTTGAACTTTCTAATACAACAGATATGGCTCTGGCTTGATGAACACTTAGCTTAAAACCTACGGCATTGAGTTGTGCAGATAGTTCATCAGTGTTAGGATACATTTCGGTTAAAAAATCAAGCATCACAGCTTCTTTATCAGGTCTTTTTTGAGGATCTTTTGCAGCCATTAACTCTGCTGTATGCATTAATTTTGAGTTTTTAGGCAAAAATGTTTGTAATGTTAACCCTAATGAATAAGTATCTGTTTTCGCACTATATCCAACTTCTTCTACCTCTGGTGCCTGATAATATGGCGTCCCCTGTCTTAGAGTAATTGCTTTTTCTTTCGATGCTGAACCAAAATCTATTAAGCGTACAATTCCCTTCTCATCTATAACAATGTTTTCAGGTTTAATATCATTATGAAATATTGCTTTGCCTTGATTTGAAAGTTTACCGGTATTTAAACCACAAACTAAATGAACTAATTGATAACCCACATCTAACCGATATCTATCATTTTTAAACGAAAGATTATCTAATGTCTCACCTAAATAGTCTAAAACAATATAATGCTTATCTTCCCTTGTTACATATCCTCTTAGTATATTAATATCTTTTAAAATTTCTAATTCTTCATCAGATTTATATGCTTCATAGACTATTTTTATAGCAAATAGCTGACCTTGTTCATTTTCAGCTAGCTTTACTACTCCAAATGAACCTTCCCCTAAAATATTACCTTTACCTGCCATTGCTAAGATTTGCTCATTTACAGAAATAAAAGAATGCTCTACAGTATGGAGTTCATCTTGTAGATCCCTATATTGATTAGGCGATATTATACCTTTTGAACGTTTAAGTTTTACACCATCTATAAATTGTTTAGCTTTATGATGTTTTTTTGCAATTTCCCATTCTTTTGCTTTTTCTTCTTCTGACTTCCAACGCAACCCAACCATATGATACTTAATTTAATAAATTATATTAATTACATTTATTTTTAAATAATAACAAATAAAGATCAAAAAATAAACAGATAAATTATGATATATAACTAAATAAAATTATCGACATTCATTCTCATTTCTATAAATATTCGTAGTAACTTCTCCGTTTGAAAATGGCATCACGGGTATTTGTTCATCATATTTTTTCAATAAGCTTATAATATCAGGACTTTTTGCACCACTTAATGCACTACGCTTAAAATTATCCTTAAGTGTAATATTCACACCTAGTCGTAATAAGCGCTCAAGGATAGAAAAATAACCTTTTTCAGCAGCAATATGAAGCAATGTTTTACCATGATTATTTGGCTCTTTTCCATTTTTTGTTGGTGTGGAATATAGTAACTATAAGGGTTACAATGGCATCATGAAATAACAAAAATCTAAACTGTGTCAGGAATGCTCTCAAATCGAAGCTGTTGTTTTTGATCTTGTTCAAGAAAGTGGTTTGCTGGTTGTGATTGGTACAATCGATTGTCAACAAAGCTTCTGATACTATGTTTAAACTTATTTTCTATTAAATTACCATTATCATTATTATCGAGCGTTTTATATTTTTTAATCTCCCAATGTGCATCAAAAACACGTAAAATGTTTTTTAACTCTTTAGCACTTGCTGGTGTATAATTACGTTTTCTTTGAATTTGGCTTGTAAGCATAATATTTTGTAGTATATCATGCAGTTGATCGGGATTTCGATAATTGCTATTTTGCCATTGTTTTAATTGCTGTTCAATTTTTTCGTAACAGCTAAGTTTATATTCCGTATGGTCATATTCTTTGGTATTTACTTTGCATTTATTAATTGTTTTTTCAAGTTTACTAATTTGATCTTCACAGTGTTTTATTAATCGATTATGTAATTCTTCTAATGGATCATAGCTGAACCGGATTTCTTGTTTAGGAAGATAGTAGTGTTCAGCATAGTATTGCATTGCACAGGTAACTAGTATAATTGAAGCACCAATAATTGGCGCATAAGGTCCCCCAATTAATGAGATTGCCATACCCAAAAATAAACCTGAGGCAACACCTAATTTAGTCCATTGCTCTCGTTTGGTATAACATTTTTTTAGTTTGATTCGTTCGCGCATTTCAATAGCGAATTCTAATTTTTGTAATTTCAAATGTTGAGAATGATTTTTTATGAAAGTATTCTTTCTTAAAGTTAATTCTTGTTTTCTTGAGCGTAATTCATCGAACCGTTCGTTAGGTATTTCCAAACCCAATTTAGATTGATATCTAAGTCGAGTTTGGTCATTTTCAATTTTTTGTTCTTCTTCTTTGATCCAGTGTTTCTCTTCTTTATTTTTAGTTTTTAATATATGAATATGATTTATGATATTTAAGTCATTGTGAATATTCAAATCTTTACACAAACTATCAATTCTATTATCTATTTTTTTAATAATTCGATTCATTTTTTTGATTTTTTGATAGGATTTTATTGCCTGGTTTAAACAATCGAAACCGTAAATTGCAACGGTTAGATAAATACCACCTGGGCCTAAGATAGAAGTTAAAGGTGCTAGATATAATCCTGTTGACATACCAAAAGTTATTATGCCTGCTGTTATCGAAGCTAGATCATTAAACCATTCAAATGCGTGTTTTCTAGCATAATCGAAATTGCTTGAATTTTTTGTATGCTTAACAATAAGTGCTGTATGTCTAAGAAACCTTGGAAAATACCATAAAATACCTAAAGCTGAAATGGCTGGGTTTGCTTTATCAATAGTACTTTTTAATGCATCAGAATGCAAAGCTTTGGTTATTGCGTCAGCTAATTGTTTCAAGCGCAACCCTAGTAATCTTGTGTAGTTCCATTCAGGGAAAAAATCCACCCCAACCCAGGCGCCATTGCCATGTTTTAACTTACTTAGATGTCCCTCAGTTAGGAAAATATTTAATGGGTTTGTCGTCTCATCTGTGTTGTCATGTCGTTTGTTAACAGTTTTAATTACTTTATCTAATAAGGTTAAACGATCTTGATAATTTAGGTCCATCAATAAATTGGAATAATTTCCAAGTAATTCATGATAGAATTTTTTATTTTTTGAGCTTGAGCTATAGACTGTAAATAGCTCTTCATATAACTCACGTTGTTCTTTAATTGATGTATTTTTGCATAAGTCTGTAAGGAGTGTTGCTATGATAATATCCTCTATATTCTTTCACTAAATTTTTCTGTTATTATTATTTTGATTTTCAATAAATTATCGTTATTTTTATCAAGGAGCGTGAAATTTTAACGACTCTTTTATGAGCTAGGTGCACAATTAAAAAATACTTTTGTGTATTATTTTCCAAACATATTTGCACCTTGACCACCAAAATACCATGGTTCAGTTTTTCCGCTATTAGGGCCGGTATGTTTAGTTTTTGCTTCTTGATGGCACTTGGTAAATACTTGTTGTATAGTGAGTTTATTATTTTTATTCATAATTGTATCAATAGTACAAGCCCCAGTATAATCTCCTGGACCATCATATAGCCCATCCAAGCCAGATGCATACTTTTGTGCTTCTGCAGATACTGTCATAGCAGATTGCATAGGGTTATTACCTGATTGACAAGCAACCCATATATTAGTTACTTTATAACGTAGCTTACCTTTTAATACTGTTTCGATTTGCTTACTAGTAAGTAAACCCGCAGGATCACTTGTTGTTGGAGTTGTATAAATTGAGTTCTGAAGTCCATCACCATCATAAAAGTTTCCAATTAGTTTTGGACATGTCATGGCATCTAAGTAAGCTTTTGCTGTGGCATCATTTCCGTGTAGAAAAAGAAGCGTTTGCTCTTTTGCATTTGGTCCTGGGAAATAACCATTTTGTATAGCAGCCTCATATACTTCATTAACATATTTAGTTCGTATATTATTCATACTTTGTTTTGGATAGAAAATTATCACTTTAAGATTTGGATGCTGACATTTATAAGAAGAGGATGTTAGCTTTGAATTTCTTGGCAAGTTATTAGGGTTTACATTAAAGTCAGCAGGACCAACTTGCTGGAAATTTTCAGATAATGGAATTGTGTCTAAAATTACTGAATGTCTATTTTTAAGAAATAAAAATATGTACATTAAGTGTAGCTTATTTTGTTGAGGGAGAATGTTTATCTCTATATTTCGGTATTTTTCTAATTTGATTTTATTCTCTTTTAAGATCTGTATTAATGGCTGTAACTTAGCTTGCGAATCTATATGTGATGGCATTAATGATATTGTTGGACTCGCGTAACTAATAAAAGGAAGTAAAGTACAGAGTATTATTTTTTTAATTTGATTTAACATGCATATCCCCTATTATTTTTATTTGTCTTAACAACATGGAAGATACATTATATAGGTGCAAATAAAAAAAAACAATATATAATATAGCATATATAATTATTATTTTATGATGGCATTTTTGAAAAAGTAGATACATGGTAGTAATTTTCAGTGAATAAATTAGGAGCTCTTTTCCATTTCTTGTTGGTGTGGAATATAGTAACTATAAGGGTTACAATGGCATCATGAAAAATAAAAAGTCTTGTAAAAATGGCCCAATTTACCTTACCCCTAGATATTAATTCTCTTGAAATAATTTCACAACATACTGACTTCCCTCAAAGGAAATATTATATTTACCGTTGAGAGCAAATGCATCAAAACCAAGTGTCATAAGTGTGGAAAAGATGCGACGAAACGCTATGGCTATAGTACACCAATTGAGGTTAGGCATACATCAATTTTGGATACAGCTGTTATTTTAAGAATTAAACCTGAGCGTTATCAATGTGAGCATTGTAATGATCATCCAACAACTACAGAACAGTACGATTGGGTAGCCAAAGGTGGGAAAATTACCAAAGGTTTGGAGCGCTATATTTTACGCTGTGTTATTAACAGCACAATTCAAGATGTAGCACGCAAGGAACGAATGAGTTATAAGACAGTTCAATATACTCTTGATCATTTAATATCAAAAAAAATTGATTGGAGCTTATATACTATTTAGAAATGATAGGCATTGATGAGATTAGTAATCGCAAGGGCCATCAAGATTTTATAGCCATCATTAGTACAAAAGATAAATATGGTGAATTATCAATTTTAGCGGTACTTGACAGTCGAAAAAAAGAGGATGTTTTAACCTTTTTAAAATCCATTCCACCTCACTTGAAGAAAACAGTGAAAAGTGTGTGTACTGACATGTATGAAGGCTTTGTTAATTCAGTTGTTGAAGTATTTGGAAAACAACGAGTTGTTGTTGATCTTATCATGTATCAAAACTTTATAGAAAAGCTTTAGACCAAGTTAGAACTAAAGAAATGAAGCGCTTAAAAAATTCTTTGAGCAGTGATGAATACAATGAATTAGATAATATGATGTGAATTTTACGCAAACATCATGAATGTTTAACACAAGATGATAAAGATAAGCTTAAAAAGCTATACAAACATTCACCTATATTGAAACAAGCTCATCATTATGCTATCAAATTAACTCATATATTTAATATACATGATGATAGGAAGTCAGCAATGGCTAAAATAGATAGATGGATTAGTAAAGTAGAAAAAAGTGATCTTAACTGCTTCAACACATTTATTAAAACCTTACAAAAACATAAAAATAGCATTACTAACTATTTTAAAAATAGAGCAACTAGTGGTTTTGTTGAGGGTTTAAATAATAAAATTAAAGTAGTTAAGCGTCGCTGTTATGGTTTCTTTAAAACAGAGTCGCTTTTCCAAAAATAAATGGTTGATTTGAAAGGATACAAAGTGCTTAGTATTTAACCAACAAGAAATGGAAAAGAGCCTTTAATTTGTGTGATTCATAAAGATCGTTTCAACATTTTCTGTTAATATTTATCTATTATGGAAGCTAAAATTAAAGCCCGTTTACAATGGGTTAAACTTTAACTTGATGAAAACGTGCTAAGCGCTCTTGTTTGATTTCTTCAGGGATATGATCCATTAAATGATTTGCTTTAGCACCATCAACATCAGAATAAGCAAAACAACCAACTCGATCCAATTGAGCCTCATATAAGAAATCTAATAATTCTTCAAACTCAGCATCACTTTCTCCTGGAAATCCAACAATAAAAGTACTACGTATTGCTAATTCTGGACAAATAGCTCGCCAAGCTTTAATCCTATTTAATGTATTCACTGCATTTGCGGGGCGTTTCATGAGTTTTAAAATACGCTGATTGGCATGCTGAAATGGAATATCTAAATAAGGTAGTACTTTTCCTTCCGCCATTAACGGAATAATATGATCGACATGTGGATACGGATAAACATAATGAAAACGTACCCAAATTCCTAATTCACCTAATGCTTTTGCTAAATCAGCTAAACGACTTTGATAAGTTTGATTGCGCCAACTCACTTCTTTATATTTTAAATCAACACCATAAGCACTGGTATCTTGTGAAATTACAAGTAATTCTTTAACGCCTGCTTTTGCTAAACGTTCAGCTTCTTTCATCACATCATCTAATGGACGTGAATCGAGTTTTCCACGCATATCAGGAATAATGCAAAAAGTGCATTTATTATTACACCCTTCAGAGATTTTCAAATACGCATAATGTCTTGGCGTTAATTTAATGCCTTCTTCAGGCACTAATGAATCAAACTGAGCGCGTGCAATTGGAAAATATTCACGTACACTGCCAACAACTTCATCATAAGCATGTGCACCTGTTACACCTAGTACATTTGGATATTGTTCTAATATTGTATTATCCCGTGAACCTAAACAACCTGTTACTAAAACTTTACCATTTTCTCTTAATGCTTCCCCAATTGTATCTAAGGACTCTTTAACTGCATCATTAATAAAACCACAGGTATTAACAACCACCATATCCGCATCTTCATATGAACCAGATATTTGGTAACCATCAACTCGTAACTGTGTCATTATTCGCTCAGAATCTACTAAATTTTTAGGACAGCCAAGGCTTACAAAACCAATCTTCGGTGCAATATTTTGCATAATCACTTCTCTTTATCTTTTTAATACGTATCTAATTATTCAACTATTATTCTGTTTTATAATCAAATTTTATTCTTTTATGCGCTAAAACAGGAAATTGCTGGCGCAACATGTTAAGATAGTTTAAATTAATTTCAGATAAAATAACACCCTCGCCGGTTTCTCTTTTTGCTAAAACCTCACCCCAAGGGTTAATAATCATACTATGACCAAAGGTACGAACTGTATCATTATCATGAAAACCAACCTGATCACTAGCTAACAGATAGCATTGATTTTCAATTGCCCTTGCTCTTAATAAAACCTCCCAATGCTTTTGCCCAGTCGTATAAGTAAACGCAGCTGGTAATAAAATGATTTCAGCTCCTTGATCTGACATTAGCCTAAATATTTCTGGGAATCTTAAATCATAACATATTGCAATTCCTACACGACCAATTGGTGTATCAACAATACAAGGCGCATCACCTTTTAGATAACGTGCTGACTCATTATATGTTTCACCATCACCAATGGTTACATCAAATAAATGCATTTTACGATAGACTGCTCGCCTTTGGCCCTCATTGTCCCACAAAATACAAGTATTATAAGCGCGCTGATTATCATCGTCATCTGCGATTGCTAAAGAACCGCCTGCAATCCATAAGTTATACTTATTCGCCATTTCAGAGATAAAATCTTGAATTCTACCACTACCTAATGGTTCTTTAACTGCTGTAATAAAGTCATTATTTTGTGAAAAACAAGCAAAAAATTCTGGCAATACAACCAACTTTGCACCAGATTCATATGCCTCTATAATATATTCTTTCGCCTTAATTAAGTTTAAACCAATAGATTCTGAAGAAGTCATTTGAATGACAGCAACCTGGTTCATCTACACATTCCCTATTGTGGTTTTTTATGATTATATCAAAACTTAAAAGCTATTTAGTAAAAAATTTCTGCTAACATACAGCGAACACTTCCACCACCAACAGTTTCAATTGTTGGTATATCACAGGGTACACGCACACAATACTTATCAATTACTTCCTTTTGACTTTCTTCTAAAGCATTATCTGCACACTTTGATAATAATAGAAAATGTTGATTTTGATTATTTCTTAGCTCAAGTACATTAGCAGCCATTTGATACATCTGTTTATAGTTTAATTCTATTATTACTTTATCAAGCTTATTTAAAGTTGATTTAACCATTGCACGTTCTTGCTCAGAGTAAATTGCCTCTAAACAGACAAATGCTAGTTTATCCCCAATACTCATCATCACATTGGTATGATAAATTGCTCTATTTTTTTGATCAACACTTGTAAATGCAACCAATTTATAACCAAGCTTGGTAACTACTCGTTCAGCTAACGTAATATCTGCCCTTTCAGATAATGATAAAAAAGCATACTTTTTTGCATGATCAAATACAAAAACACCGGTTCCTTCTAAAGCTGTGTTGTTTGAATTTTCTCTAAAATCAATGACCTTATATTGTTTATTGGTATGCTCTAATAAAGCTTTTTCTAATAATGCTACCTGCACTTCAGCTTGGCGATTGGCTGAAAACATCGGATAAATAAATAAATAAGGTTCATCATCAATTAAGTGCGTACTAAACCAATTATTTGGGAAAATCGCATCCGGTGTTTTTTCTTTTGGTGAAGTTAATACAATCACATCAATACCAACTGCACGTATTTGACTGACCATTTGCTTAAACTCTTTTGTTGCTTTCGCAACAAGATCAGTTTCACCTACATCATGTTGAAACACATTATTTGAAGCGGTTTGCGAATTAAAAGCAAAATGCTTAGGTTCTACCATAACAACAGTATTAGCAATAAAATCCATAGCTAACACCTTACTATACTGATCTAACGAGTGGCATAGACATACATCTAGGCCCACCTCGCCCTCGAGAGAGTTCTGAGCATGGTATTTTATGTACCTTAATTCCAAAATTTTCTAATATTTGATTGGTCTTTTGATTTCTTTGGTAAACAAGTACCTCACCTGGCGCTACTGCTAATGTATTTGCACCATCACTCCATTGCTCCCTAGAGCCAGTAATACTATCTCGTCCACCACAATAAATAATTTGAATATCTTTATCTAATTCTGCAGATAAAATACTTTCGACAGAGCCAGTTAAAAGCCTACAAGTAAGCCCTTTATGATTAGATGGTGTTAACTTATAAACTTTTGTTTCTTCTGCAACACCTTGATGCATGATTAGTTTATTTATATCAACTTGTGTTAATACCGTATCCAAATGCATAAATGCTCGAGAAGATGGTATATGAAATGCCAACACTTTTTTTATTTTATGATGATTTTGATAGTCTAAGTTATAAAAAAGTTCCTGACATAAACATTCAATTGCTTTTGTGTCGGTCCTCTGAGAGACACCAATTGCTAAAGTTGTTTCATCCAACACTAAAATATCACCACCTTCAATTGATGCTTTTGCACTTTTCATATCAAGTAATTTGTTATGTTTATATTGTGGATGGTACTTAAAAATACTTTCAATAAATAGAGTTTCTCGCTGACGAGTCTTAGCAAACATTTTATTTAAAGATACCATATTGCCAAAACTTGTTGCTGGATCTCGAGTAAAATATAAGTTTGGAATTGGCTGTAGCCAAAATAAATCCGTTACATTTACTTGGCCACTTAAACTTGTATCATAATAATCTAACTCGGTTTTTTTAAGGCCTGCCATTAGCTTTTGGCATAATGCTTGACCTGAGTAATCACTTAAATATTCTGTTAATGCATTAATTAATTTTGGTTCGGTAATATTTGATACTTTCAAAAACCGATGAATAAACTCAATATTGAGTGCTTTATCATTTAATACATCACCAACTAATTTTTCTAAATAAACAACATTTACACCCAAATCTTCTAATGTTTGCGCAAATGCATCATGTTCTAATTGCGCATTTTCTAAAAATGGAATGTCATCAAATAATAATTGATCTAACATCTCAGGGGTTAAATTATTTAACTCATCTGCAGGCCTTCTTAATAAAACACACTTCAGTTTTGCAATCTCGCTTGTTATTTGAACATCAATAGGAGATGAAATAGCCTTACTCTCTATACTCTTTACATGAGATGTCATCTGTTTACCTTGTATATCAATAGTCACTTTGTAAGTTCCTTAAAAAGTTTATTGTTTAACGCGTAGAAATGAAAGTTCTATTTTAATTTGTCTAATATTTTGTCAATTTAAAGACAGATTATTGTATGTGAATTTTGATTCTATCTGTAAATGCTTTAAGAGTGAAGGGTTTTGTAAACAAATGTGGTTTCTATATTACTGGTTAATTTTTATGATATTAATTAAAATGAATTCCTATTCAATTGGCTATTCTCTTTTGATACCTCTAGCTCACTATTATGAAACGGGCATGGTGCTTCTTGTTGATTTTCTTTATTATCAATTAAATCAAAAAGTTGCTTAAAAGTATTATCATAGTTTTCTAGTGCGGATGATAAAGAAGCAGTATCTTTAGATATAATAGCTTCTTGTAACTCCTCACAGACTCCAATTAACATTTCGTCAATTAATAAAATTTTTGAAGGGGCTACTTCTTTAATCGCTTCTTTATCTTTGATTAAATCATTTATATTTTCAATGCGAGCTTTTGCTTTTGGTATTAAAAGTGCATTATTATAATCTTCATGATTAATATAGACTTTAGCATTACTATCAATTGCAAAATAACCGACATGATCAGGGTTATCAACTCGGGTAATATTTACATTTAACTTTATATTCCTTATTTCTTGATAAGCTTTAAACCATGGTTCTAAATCATCCAAAATTAAGCTGATATCATAATTATCTCCAATTTGCAGCATAACAGAGACATTATCACCATCAGCTGTAGAGCTTAACATCTCTGCAATTGAACAAGCAAAATATCTACCATCATTATAATAAGATTCATCTGATCCTGCTTTTAAAACAATATTTCTATCTACAGATAACATTTGATTATATTTATTAAGTAAAGGTGTACTATCTTCATTAAAACCATGCTCACTAATTGAATGATGTAATGAAATTTGTTTTACCAGATTATCATTGCTTTTTACAATGATACCAATACCAACACAATAACTAATGGCGTTTGTTTGCAAAATAGCATAACCATTATCAGCACAGTCAACACTAACTACACGCTGACTGCCAGTAAAGCCCTGGCATTTCTCAAGATTATTTGTAACGAACATATTGAATTCCCCCCCACTATTTCTAAAATTCATTTAATATGGTAACATGCTTCACAAAAAATTACAATTTAAATCAATAATTGAACCAAGGTTATAAGTTTATTGTGGAAAAATATCTAAGCTATAAATCATTTCCAATATCTTGTATTTCAGAACGGTTTGTGTTTAAGTAATTTTTATATGTCATATAGGCTGGCTCTGACGACTCTACATTTTTTTGTACATTATTAACAAAACCAAAATTATGTCTTATATTTGATAACTCACCTCTAATTGCCAGATAGGTAGTGGCCTTGCCAAACTTACGCCCAAATAGACCCCGCTTTGTACTAGCAGTTCTCTCAAGCAAATAAAAATACATCGTTAAATTTTTGCTATCATCTTGATCTAAATCATCAATTTTATTAAAAATATAGTCTAATGTTTTATATTTATCTGTATTTTTATAACTCCTATCAGCCATATTTTTCATTGCTTTGGTAGTAGCATTTATTAAAGCAGCTTTTAATGAGCCTTTAAACTGATCTTGTACTTGTGACTGTACTACTTCCACATTACCTACTTCCACATTACCTACTTCCACATTATCTACTACCTCAAGACTTCTTTTATATGCTTCTTTTAATATACCACCATTGCGATGGACTTTCTGTTCAAGTCGATCTAATTTTTGATTGCGCTGTTGCTGCTTTTCACCAATTTTTTCACTAATATCATCTAACTGTGTTTTTATTTCTAACTCTAAATCTTCAACAGAAGTAGTACCTGGCAATGCTACATCTCGTCCTTCATTTGCTAACTTCAAAAGTTTACTTTCATAAGCCATTTTTAAATTAAATGGACAATTATCTAAACGTTGAGAAGCAAATTTTTCTTTAGTTCTTGCATTACCACGTAGCGCTTTAATACCTAAATTACTTTGATTTGCATTAATTGCATCTATGAAATAAAGAGACATTTCACCTGCTTGTAAGGGTGTTCGAATAAATGCTGTTTTACGATTAGTAATACAATTATGAAAAATATTACTTAACACCTCTTCAAACATTTCTGAGTTTGTTTGATATAAATCTTTAAGTCGTGGAAAGTACTCACTATATTCAAACATATCAGAGCTGAAAATTTTATGAAAATCATTTCTATCATGGGGTTTTATCTTATTTGCAGATGTTGAGCTGTATACTTGTTCAGAACCAACCACATACTCATATGCCATATCTTCTAAAAATCTAACTTGATTTTGTAAAATAATATTAGCTTCCTGCTTAATTTCTTTTATTTTATTATATTTACTCTGAAGCTCGTTATATTGATGAGTTAACTCATCTATTTCATGATTTAAACCATCTATTTTACTATTTAGGGAATCAATCTTTATTAATGGCTGATTTATATTTAAACGAGAATTTATTTTTTCTAAAGCATTTTGCCTTAACTTGCTAACATTCTGTTCAATTAAATATTCTGGCATATCTGGATATATTGTTTTTGCCATCATTTTTATAAAATTACTTAATTTATAATCATCAATTCCAACAATATGCTTTAATGTCATTTCTAGTAAAATTAGATTTGGAAGTGTATTTTGATCAACTTCAATATCATTTAACAAATTTTTACAATTATTTTCAAAGTGGTCATATGTTAAGTCTTCAAGTAATAGTAAGTCACTATTACTTGATGGTTTATACCTGACTTCTTCAAGAAATTTTTTCATCCGCGCATTGTAAAAATCTTCTATACCTGAAATATCTCCTGAATATTGATCTTCAATACTACTTCCTATGTTATTAACAGTAAGACAACGGCGAGTAAATGCCACCTGACTCATAATTAAAACACTTTTAAAATTACTTAATAAATCTCGATATAGCATAATGCAACACCTCCATAGTTAAACTATATTCTCAATCCTGTTATATTTAATTTTTATCAGTGTGATTAATTAAAGTCATCTAGTTTTTGAATTTACTTAATTAAAATAGAAATAAAATAATTACTTAAAATTAATAATTTATTGATTAAACATAAAAAAATGGCTGATTATTTTGAAATAATTAAAAATTGGAAAAGTACAGCGAATTTCACTAGACTGTTAAGATTTTATTTTTTTCAATTCTGTTTTTGCTAAATTTGCTGCCTTTGAATTTGGATAATTCTTTATAACCTTATTAAAATAAGATTTCGCTAATTTCGTATTACCCTCGACACGATAAATAGCACCTAGTTGTACTAACGAATCTGGATATTTAACACTCTTAGGATAACGGTCAACAATTCGCTTAAACTTACTTTTGGCTGATGAAATTTTACCATCTGTTAAATAAAGTACACCCATGTAATACAAGCTTTCTGAATAGTGCCTACCATTATAATAACTATTTACATAGTCACTAAAGCCTTTTAATGCACTTTTATATTGACGCTTAAGCATTAAATTATAAGCATTTTCAAATACAACATCTTGAGGGTCTCTAAGCTTTTGTACTTCAACTTTTTTAATTTGCGCACTTAAATCTTTTTGAACGTCAGATAACTTTTGATCATAGATTTTATTTGTTTGTGTAATTTTTTCATCAGTTGTCTGAATCTTATGATTATTTACTTCAATTTGATTACGCAAATTATCGATACTAGATTGATATTGATTATATTTCTCTAGCCGATCCATCAAATAATTAATTTGATTTTCTAATTGCCTGACTTTAGTGTTTAATTGATTCACTTGGTTTTGAAGTTGCTCATTTGTCGCAGCAAATACATTGGTTGATAAGCTTAAACTAACAGCTAATGGTAAGGCTATTTTTTTGATTACTTGATTAATAATCATTGATTAACTAACACCTTCACAAGATTGACCATAGACTAATACATCACGGCGATCTAAATCATAAGCTTTTTTCCAATCACCACCAAAATCATCCGGAGATGCTGCAGGTTTTAACTCACCAAAACTGACTGTACATATCTGATCTTTAGAAACGCCATGTTTAAGTAAATAATCTTTTGCACTATCAGCACGTTTTTGGCCTAGATTTAAATTATAACTCTCGCTACCACGTGGATCAGTATGACCTTCAATGCGTACAATTTGTTTTGGATATTCAACTAAAAAGCTTGCCACTTTATCTAAATTATCTCTGGAGGATTTTTTCAAATAATAACTATTAAATGCAAAATAAACAGTTATAGGCATTTGGCTTAATTTTTGAACCATTTCTGATTTTTGTTGATCCGTATAGTCTTGTGGATCATTGATCATACTATTATATTTAGCTAACTCTTCCCCACTAAATGTTTTACCTTGCTCTCCTAAGCCATGAGATGAGACGCTATTACTACTACCATCTGGCCCATAAGCATTGCCATCTGCATCAACAATTGGCGCACCTTTCTGAGTTGCACACCCTGCTAATAATACAGCTGCCAATACGCCAACTAACTTATTTATTTTCATAGTCATTACTCTAGCTCCTTTATATTTCATATAATCTAAATTTAAAATGCATGTCCTAAAGATTAGCAAAAAAATAGTTCTTCGCCCAATAGTTTAGTCCCATATGATATGAATTATTCATAAGTATGGTGACCATGAAGGCGACTGTACATTACCTTTTGTTGTTGGTAAGTCTATGTGTACCTGCCCATCAAGTGATACCATCGCTAAATTAATCTTTCCATTGGTTAAAGCACGCGTATAAACTACCATCTGTCCATTAGGTGATATACTAGGTGACTTATCTACATTACCACCTGTTAATACTGTGATATCACCATCTTTTAAACTCTGTTTAGCAATATTTAAATCACCCCCTCTTTGTGCTTGATGCATAAAAACAATTGTTTTACCATTTGGAGTGAAGTGTGCATCCATATTTTGCACGCCATCAAATGTTAGTCTTTTAGGATAGCTTTCACCAATTTGAAGTTGATAAATTTGTGGTAAACCACTTCGATTGGACGTAAAAATTAATGATTGACCATCGGGTGAAAAGGCAGGCGATGTATTGATACCAACTGAGGTTAATTTTTCAAGATTATGCTTTTTAAGATTAAATAAATAGATATTTGTATAATAGCTTGTCCCTTTTGATAAAGCTAAAGCCATTAAAGTATCATCTGGCCCAAAAGCAGGTGCGCTATTGATACCTTCAAGATTTGACACTAATTGACGTTTACCCGTTACAATACTAATTCGATAAATTGCCATACGTCCATTAATATAGCTAACATAAGCAATATACTTACCATCAGGTGACCAAGTTGGTGATGCAATTGGAATACCTGTTTGCTTTAATAATACTTGAGGGTTAACACCATCATAATCTGATACAACAAGTTTATACACTGCCTTTTTTTGATCATATGGGTTTAATACTTCAACATAGGTTAGTTTTGTTGAAAAATACCCCTTTGTTCCCGTAACACCTTGATAAATTAAATCACTAATATGATGTGCTAAAGCGCGTAATTGTGATTGGGGAATGTTTTTAAAGGCTTTAGCAATTAATGATCGTCCACCTAATTGGCTAATTAAATAGAAAGAGACATTATAGTGATTATCTTTTGATTGATCGACTTGGCCTAACACAATAAACTCAACACCTGTTTTAGACCATTGAGCTAAATTTAAATCCTTAACATTTGACGTTTTTTGAGGCATCTTAGCCTCTGTTAATAAACTAAAGCGACCTGAATTTGTTAAATCTTTTTTAATAACTCCTAGAACTTCTGATGATTGTGCATTACCACTAAATGGAATAATTGCAATTGGATAAGGGCGGTCAACTCCCTTTTCAATATGAATTGAAATATCAGCAAAACTTTGATTATATGCGAATAAAATCAAAAAAAAGATACTAAGATAAATACTCAGGCGCATTGATTTCATCAATCATTTCCTCCAAAACTTAACGTTATATTTTGAAATTGTTTTTTTAATGTTTCTGACTGTGGCATTGGCAGTTGCTGTGCTTTTTTAACGGCTAAAATTGCTTGTCGATCAAAAATCGCATTACCACTGGATTTATAAATACTGACAGATTGAACATCACCATTTAAGTTTAATGAAATCTTAAGCCACACAACATTATCTTCTGATAGTGATTCAGGGTCCGTCCAATTAGACTGAATTACCTGCTTAATCAATGCCTTATAGCGATCAGCTTCTGTCGCTAAACGTTGTTGATTTTGTGCTTTAATTTGAGCTTGTTTTTGTGCATTATTAGCTTGGGTAATTTGTTGATCAATTCCTGCTAAACCTAGATTTTTAAGTGAGTCTAACTGCTGTTGTTTTTTAGTTTGATCTTCTTTTTGCTTTTTTAATTCATCTTGGCGCTTTTTCTCTGCTAATTGCTTTTTCTTTTGTGCTTCTAATTTTGCTTTAGCCTTAGCTTGTGCTAGAGCTTTTTTACGTTTTTGCTCTTGAAGATATTTTTGACGCTGAATTTGCTTTTGTTTTTGAATCTCTGCCTGACGTTTTTGCTTTTTGATTTGATCTAAACGATTTAGCTCATTATTTACCGCTTTTGAAGAGACAACAGAAGCTTGAACGATTGTTTGATTTGCTACTGGATTAACTGAAATAGAAACCGTACGTTTTTTTTGTGGTTGGTCATTGGTTAAAAATATAACTAATAAAATAGCAGCAATTAAATGCAATATAACAGAAACGAATAATGCAATTGATGATGTTTTACGCGATGAAAACTCAAACTGCAATAATCCTTTATATGAATTGGCAAACTTTTTTTTATGCATCATCATCCGTCATTAACCCAACACTGGGTGCGCCTGCTTTTTGAAGTAATACCATTGCTGAAACTACTTCTCCATAATTAGCATTTTTATCACCACGCACAAATACTTGACGTGAATGATCTTTATTTAATTCCGTTTTGACTCTAAGTAATAATGACTGTGATGTTAAGGGTAGTTTAGGCTGATTTGCAATATTTAAAAAATACTGCCCCTTATTATTGACTGTAATTATCATTGGTTTTTCAGATTTTGGTGGAATCTTTTTAGCCGTTGCTTGTGGTAAATCAACCTTAACACCTTGTGTTAACATCGGTGTTGTAATCATAAAAATAACTAATAAAACAAGCATCACATCAATATAAGGTACAACATTAATATCAGCAGATACCTTACGCTTTGTTCTATGACGTTTCATATAAGCCATATAGTATACATCCTAATTTTTCAATTAACGTTGTGTATGAACCTCACGATGAATAATGCTGCAAAATTCATCTTGAAAGTTCTCAAACTCAGCAACACGAAGATCAATCGAGCGACTTAATCGATTAAAAGCAATCACAGCTGGAATCGCAACAAATAGCCCTAAAGCTGTCGCAATAAGTGCTTCAGCAATATGTGGTGCCACCATTGAAAGTGTTGCTTGCTCTACACCGCCTAGCACAGTAAATGACGCCATAATACCCCAAACTGTACCTAATAAACCAATATATGGCGCAACTGAACCAATGGTTGCTAATAAAGATAATTGATTTTCAAGTCGATCAGCTTCTCTTGTGATTGTCACTCTCATAACACGATTAATACCATCAATAATCGCATCAGCGCCAATACCATTTCGTTTATGTAATTTCATAAATTCCTTAAAACCACTATGAAATACACCAACAATACCTTGTAGTAAACCTTCATTTTTATCTAAATTTTGATATAGCCTACCCATATCAGAACCAGACCAGAAACGCTTTTCAAAATCTCGATCATTTTTTCGATATTGTTTAATTAATAAAGTTCTTTGAATGATAATTGCCCAGCTCCAAATAGAACAAACTAACAATACCAATAAAATGAACTTTACGACTGGGTCTGCACTACCTACCAGATGCCAAATTGACAGATTATTTGTCACGATTTTCTCCAATCCTTATGATTTAAATTTTCTATGCTTATTCTTACGTTTATTATAATCTAAGGCAAGACTTTGGTGGCAAGAAAGTTAGAATATTTATTTGTGAAATGACATATTATTTATGGTTTATATATAACTTTATTAAAATCAACCTATGAAATGATACAACCACTATCCTTATCTTTGTCCTGTGTTTTTTGACCATGCTTAAAAAATAAATCCATCTCATTATCACCTTGAAAAAATGAAGCTTTTTTTGCACAGCCTAATCTTGAATATTCATCTTCACCTGAAGCACGAGCAAATGGGCCATAGCCTTTAACCCAGTTAGACATTTCATTTTTTATATTATTCATATTTTTATCTTTCATACTCATCAAATTTTGTACAAAAATATAAGTTTGCTCTCTACCATGAGCACCATGACCACTATTAAAGTAAAACTGCCCAGAATTGAGATAATCATATGCACAATTTAAAGCTTCTAACAAAACATCATTATTTTTAATAGCTTCAATATTTGCTGCAATAGTTAAATTTAGATCTGGCGTTGAACTTTCTAATACAACAGATATGGCTCTGGCTTGATGAACACTTAGCTTAAAACCTACGGCATTGAGTTGTGCAGATAGTTCATCAGTGTTAGGATACATTTCGGTTAAAAAATCAAGCATCACAGCTTCTTTATCAGGTCTTTTTTGAGGATCTTTTGCAGCCATTAACTCTGCTGTATGCATTAATTTTGAGTTTTTAGGCAAAAATGTTTGTAATGTTAACCCTAATGAATAAGTATCTGTTTTCGCACTATATCCAACTTCTTCTACCTCTGGTGCCTGATAATATGGCGTCCCCTGTCTTAGAGTAATTGCTTTTTCTTTCGATGCTGAACCAAAATCTATTAAGCGTACAATTCCCTTCTCATCTATAACAATGTTTTCAGGTTTAATATCATTATGAAATATTGCTTTGCCTTGATTTGAAAGTTTACCGGTATTTAAACCACAAACTAAATGAACTAATTGATAACCCACATCTAACCGATATCTATCATTTTTAAACGAAAGATTATCTAATGTCTCACCTAAATAGTCTAAAACAATATAATGCTTATCTTCCCTTGTTACATATCCTCTTAGTATATTAATATCTTTTAAAATTTCTAATTCTTCATCAGATTTATATGCTTCATAGACTATTTTTATAGCAAATAGCTGACCTTGTTCATTTTCAGCTAGCTTTACTACTCCAAATGAACCTTCCCCTAAAATATTACCTTTACCTGCCATTGCTAAGATTTGCTCATTTACAGAAATAAAAGAATGCTCTACAGTATGGAGTTCATCTTGTAGATCCCTATATTGATTAGGCGATATTATACCTTTTGAACGTTTAAGTTTTACACCATCTATAAATTGTTTAGCTTTATGATGTTTTTTTGCAATTTCCCATTCTTTTGCTTTTTCTTCTTCTGACTTCCAACGCAACCCAACCATATGATACTTAATTTAATAAATTATATTAATTACATTTATTTTTAAATAATAACAAATAAAGATCAAAAAATAAACAGATAAATTATGATATATAACTAAATAAAATTATCGACATTCATTCTCATTTCTATAAATATTCGTAGTAACTTCTCCGTTTGAAAATGGCATCACGGGTATTTGTTCATCATATTTTTTCAATAAGCTTATAATATCAGGACTTTTTGCACCACTTAATGCACTACGCTTAAAATTATCCTTAAGTGTAATATTCACACCTAGTCGTAATAAGCGCTCAAGGATAGAAAAATAACCTTTTTCAGCAGCAATATGAAGCAATGTTTTACCATGATTATTTGGCTCTTTTCCATTTTTTGTTGGTGTGGAATATAGTAACTATAAGGGTTACAATGGCATCATGAAATAACAAAAATCTAAACTGTGTCAGGAATGCTCTCAAATCGAAGCTGTTGTTTTTGATCTTGTTCAAGAAAGTGGTTTGCTGGTTGTGATTGGTACAATCGATTGTCAACAAAGCTTCTGATACTATGTTTAAACTTATTTTCTATTAAATTACCATTATCATTATTATCGAGCGTTTTATATTTTTTAATCTCCCAATGTGCATCAAAAACACGTAAAATGTTTTTTAACTCTTTAGCACTTGCTGGTGTATAATTACGTTTTCTTTGAATTTGGCTTGTAAGCATAATATTTTGTAGTATATCATGCAGTTGATCGGGATTTCGATAATTGCTATTTTGCCATTGTTTTAATTGCTGTTCAATTTTTTCGTAACAGCTAAGTTTATATTCCGTATGGTCATATTCTTTGGTATTTACTTTGCATTTATTAATTGTTTTTTCAAGTTTACTAATTTGATCTTCACAGTGTTTTATTAATCGATTATGTAATTCTTCTAATGGATCATAGCTGAACCGGATTTCTTGTTTAGGAAGATAGTAGTGTTCAGCATAGTATTGCATTGCACAGGTAACTAGTATAATTGAAGCACCAATAATTGGCGCATAAGGTCCCCCAATTAATGAGATTGCCATACCCAAAAATAAACCTGAGGCAACACCTAATTTAGTCCATTGCTCTCGTTTGGTATAACATTTTTTTAGTTTGATTCGTTCGCGCATTTCAATAGCGAATTCTAATTTTTGTAATTTCAAATGTTGAGAATGATTTTTTATGAAAGTATTCTTTCTTAAAGTTAATTCTTGTTTTCTTGAGCGTAATTCATCGAACCGTTCGTTAGGTATTTCCAAACCCAATTTAGATTGATATCTAAGTCGAGTTTGGTCATTTTCAATTTTTTGTTCTTCTTCTTTGATCCAGTGTTTCTCTTCTTTATTTTTAGTTTTTAATATATGAATATGATTTATGATATTTAAGTCATTGTGAATATTCAAATCTTTACACAAACTATCAATTCTATTATCTATTTTTTTAATAATTCGATTCATTTTTTTGATTTTTTGATAGGATTTTATTGCCTGGTTTAAACAATCGAAACCGTAAATTGCAACGGTTAGATAAATACCACCTGGGCCTAAGATAGAAGTTAAAGGTGCTAGATATAATCCTGTTGACATACCAAAAGTTATTATGCCTGCTGTTATCGAAGCTAGATCATTAAACCATTCAAATGCGTGTTTTCTAGCATAATCGAAATTGCTTGAATTTTTTGTATGCTTAACAATAAGTGCTGTATGTCTAAGAAACCTTGGAAAATACCATAAAATACCTAAAGCTGAAATGGCTGGGTTTGCTTTATCAATAGTACTTTTTAATGCATCAGAATGCAAAGCTTTGGTTATTGCGTCAGCTAATTGTTTCAAGCGCAACCCTAGTAATCTTGTGTAGTTCCATTCAGGGAAAAAATCCACCCCAACCCAGGCGCCATTGCCATGTTTTAACTTACTTAGATGTCCCTCAGTTAGGAAAATATTTAATGGGTTTGTCGTCTCATCTGTGTTGTCATGTCGTTTGTTAACAGTTTTAATTACTTTATCTAATAAGGTTAAACGATCTTGATAATTTAGGTCCATCAATAAATTGGAATAATTTCCAAGTAATTCATGATAGAATTTTTTATTTTTTGAGCTTGAGCTATAGACTGTAAATAGCTCTTCATATAACTCACGTTGTTCTTTAATTGATGTATTTTTGCATAAGTCTGTAAGGAGTGTTGCTATGATAATATCCTCTATATTCTTTCACTAAATTTTTCTGTTATTATTATTTTGATTTTCAATAAATTATCGTTATTTTTATCAAGGAGCGTGAAATTTTAACGACTCTTTTATGAGCTAGGTGCACAATTAAAAAATACTTTTGTGTATTATTTTCCAAACATATTTGCACCTTGACCACCAAAATACCATGGTTCAGTTTTTCCGCTATTAGGGCCGGTATGTTTAGTTTTTGCTTCTTGATGGCACTTGGTAAATACTTGTTGTATAGTGAGTTTATTATTTTTATTCATAATTGTATCAATAGTACAAGCCCCAGTATAATCTCCTGGACCATCATATAGCCCATCCAAGCCAGATGCATACTTTTGTGCTTCTGCAGATACTGTCATAGCAGATTGCATAGGGTTATTACCTGATTGACAAGCAACCCATATATTAGTTACTTTATAACGTAGCTTACCTTTTAATACTGTTTCGATTTGCTTACTAGTAAGTAAACCCGCAGGATCACTTGTTGTTGGAGTTGTATAAATTGAGTTCTGAAGTCCATCACCATCATAAAAGTTTCCAATTAGTTTTGGACATGTCATGGCATCTAAGTAAGCTTTTGCTGTGGCATCATTTCCGTGTAGAAAAAGAAGCGTTTGCTCTTTTGCATTTGGTCCTGGGAAATAACCATTTTGTATAGCAGCCTCATATACTTCATTAACATATTTAGTTCGTATATTATTCATACTTTGTTTTGGATAGAAAATTATCACTTTAAGATTTGGATGCTGACATTTATAAGAAGAGGATGTTAGCTTTGAATTTCTTGGCAAGTTATTAGGGTTTACATTAAAGTCAGCAGGACCAACTTGCTGGAAATTTTCAGATAATGGAATTGTGTCTAAAATTACTGAATGTCTATTTTTAAGAAATAAAAATATGTACATTAAGTGTAGCTTATTTTGTTGAGGGAGAATGTTTATCTCTATATTTCGGTATTTTTCTAATTTGATTTTATTCTCTTTTAAGATCTGTATTAATGGCTGTAACTTAGCTTGCGAATCTATATGTGATGGCATTAATGATATTGTTGGACTCGCGTAACTAATAAAAGGAAGTAAAGTACAGAGTATTATTTTTTTAATTTGATTTAACATGCATATCCCCTATTATTTTTATTTGTCTTAACAACATGGAAGATACATTATATAGGTGCAAATAAAAAAAAACAATATATAATATAGCATATATAATTATTATTTTATGATGGCATTTTTGAAAAAGTAGATACATGGTAGTAATTTTCAGTGAATAAATTAGGAGCTCTTTTCCATTTCTTGTTGGTGTGGAATATAGTAACTATAAGGGTTACAATGGCATCATGAAAAATAAAAAGTCTTGTAAAAATGGCCCAATTTACCTTACCCCTAGATATTAATTCTCTTGAAATAATTTCACAACATACTGACTTCCCTCAAAGGAAATATTATATTTACCGTTGAGAGCAAATGCATCAAAACCAAGTGTCATAAGTGTGGAAAAGATGCGACGAAACGCTATGGCTATAGTACACCAATTGAGGTTAGGCATACATCAATTTTGGATACAGCTGTTATTTTAAGAATTAAACCTGAGCGTTATCAATGTGAGCATTGTAATGATCATCCAACAACTACAGAACAGTACGATTGGGTAGCCAAAGGTGGGAAAATTACCAAAGGTTTGGAGCGCTATATTTTACGCTGTGTTATTAACAGCACAATTCAAGATGTAGCACGCAAGGAACGAATGAGTTATAAGACAGTTCAATATACTCTTGATCATTTAATATCAAAAAAAATTGATTGGAGCTTATATACTATTTAGAAATGATAGGCATTGATGAGATTAGTAATCGCAAGGGCCATCAAGATTTTATAGCCATCATTAGTACAAAAGATAAATATGGTGAATTATCAATTTTAGCGGTACTTGACAGTCGAAAAAAAGAGGATGTTTTAACCTTTTTAAAATCCATTCCACCTCACTTGAAGAAAACAGTGAAAAGTGTGTGTACTGACATGTATGAAGGCTTTGTTAATTCAGTTGTTGAAGTATTTGGAAAACAACGAGTTGTTGTTGATCTTATCATGTATCAAAACTTTATAGAAAAGCTTTAGACCAAGTTAGAACTAAAGAAATGAAGCGCTTAAAAAATTCTTTGAGCAGTGATGAATACAATGAATTAGATAATATGATGTGAATTTTACGCAAACATCATGAATGTTTAACACAAGATGATAAAGATAAGCTTAAAAAGCTATACAAACATTCACCTATATTGAAACAAGCTCATCATTATGCTATCAAATTAACTCATATATTTAATATACATGATGATAGGAAGTCAGCAATGGCTAAAATAGATAGATGGATTAGTAAAGTAGAAAAAAGTGATCTTAACTGCTTCAACACATTTATTAAAACCTTACAAAAACATAAAAATAGCATTACTAACTATTTTAAAAATAGAGCAACTAGTGGTTTTGTTGAGGGTTTAAATAATAAAATTAAAGTAGTTAAGCGTCGCTGTTATGGTTTCTTTAAAACAGAGTCGCTTTTCCAAAAATAAATGGTTGATTTGAAAGGATACAAAGTGCTTAGTATTTAACCAACAAGAAATGGAAAAGAGCCTTTAATTTGTGTGATTCATAAAGATCGTTTCAACATTTTCTGTTAATATTTATCTATTATGGAAGCTAAAATTAAAGCCCGTTTACAATGGGTTAAACTTTATGAATTAAAACAAGATGCTGGCTATGTTTGTAGACATTGTGGTATTTCCAGACCAACTTTACGGAAATGGTTAAAAAGATATAAAGAACTTGGCATAGATGGCTTAAACGATCAAAGTAAAAAACCACATTATTCTCCAAATCAAAAAATTAATGAACAAGTTAAACAATGGATTTTAGACTTAAGAAAAGATAGAAATTTAGGTGCTAGACGTATTCAAACTGAATTATTCCGTTTGTATAACTATAGCTTATCATTAGCAAGCATACATAAGGTGTTGACCTTAGAAAAAGTTAATCCAATAAAGAAACTTAAGCGTAAAACAAAATATAAGCGCTACTCAAGGAAAACACCTGGTGATAGAGTTCAAATTGATACATGTAAAATTGCTCCAGGTATTTATCAATA